>NZ_DLNJ01000015.1:98625-194768 GCF_002478345.1 Microbacterium sp. UBA7513 | reverse complement strand
ACAGGAGCACGGCGACGAGCACGATCACTCCCCCGCTCAGCACCGGCCCGTCCATAGGTCAACGGTAACGGCGGCGGACCGGCCGCGCCGTGCAGTCGGGGCGCGTGTCGCGGCGTGTCCTTCCGCAACGGGCGACGTCAGAGGCTGATGCGGTCCGCCGGCGGGATCGTCGCCGCGTGCGGCGGCACCTGCCCGTGGATCCACCGGGCGAGGACGCCCTGGGGAACCTCCTCCTGCGTGAGGGCGAAGGCGTAGTGGTCGCGCCAGTCCCCGTCGATGTGGATGTACCGACGGCGCAGCCCCTCGTACCGGAAGCCGAGCTTCTGCACGACCCGCAGGCTCGCGGCGTTCTCGGGCCGGATGCAGATCTCCATCCGATGCAACCCGTACTCCGTGAAGCAGGCATCGGTCGCGAGCGCGACCGCGGTCGGGGTGATCCCCCGCCCCGCGAAGCGCTCGCTCACCCAATAGCCGATCGTCGCCGAGCACAGCGAGCCCCGCGCGACGCCCCAGACGTTCAGCTGTCCGGCGACCTCACCGTCGTACTCCATGACGAACGGGTAGCCGCCGCCATCCCGGTACTGCTGGAGCAGCCGGCGAATGCTGACCCGCATGTCGAAGGAGACCGCCCCGTGCGGGATCGTCGCCTCCCACGGCTGCAGCCACGCGCGATTCGCGAGCAGCTCCTGCTGCAGAGGCCGCGCGTCCTTCGTCCGGATCAGACGCAGTTCGACCGGTCCGTGCCGCATCCCCGTCGACAGCTCCACGCCGCACCTCCGCCGACCGCGAGGCGCCTAGAGGCGCTCCGCGAAGTCCTTGAGCCAGGGGCGCAGCTCCGAGCCCAGGTCGTCGCGGTCGGCCGCGAGCTGCACGATCGCCTTGATGTAGTCCACACGGTCGCCGGTGTCGTAGCGGCGGCCCCCGAAGACGACGCCGACCACGCCGGGACCGCCGTCCGCCGTCGCGAGCTCCTGCAGGGCATCGGTGAGCTGGATCTCGCCGCCCTTGCCGGGCTCGGTGCGCTCGAGGATCTCGAAGACGGACGCGGGGAGCACGTAGCGACCGATGATCGCGAGGTTGGACGGGGCGTCCTCCTTCGCGGGCTTCTCGACGAGGCCCGTGACGCGCACGGCGTCGGATCCCTCGATCGCCTCGACGGCGGCGGCGCCGTACATGTGGATGCTGTCCGGGTCGACCTCCATGAGGGCGATGACGGCGGCGCCCGTACGCTCGTGCTCCGCGATCATTTCCGTGAGCAGCGGGTCGCGCTCGTCGATGAGGTCGTCGCCGAGCAGCACCGCGAACGAGCTGTCGCCGACGTGCGTCCTGGCGCGGAGCACGGCGTGGCCGAGACCCTTGGGCTCGCCCTGGCGGACGAAGTGGATGTCGGCGAGGTCGCTCGACTTCATCACGCGCTCCAGGCGACCGGTGTCGCCCTTCTCCATGAGCTTCACCTCGAGCTCCGGCACGGAGTCGAAGTGGTTGGAGATCGCGTTCTTGTTGCGCCCGATGATCACGAGGATGTCCTCGATCCCGGCGTTCGCCGCCTCCTCGACGACGTACTGGATCGCCGGCTTGTCGACGACGGGGAGCATCTCCTTCGGCATCGCCTTCGTCGCGGGCAGGAATCGTGTCCCCAGTCCGGCGGCGGGAATGACAGCCTTGATCTTCTCGTGAGCCATTCCCACAGCCTACCGGTGGGGGCCGCCCTAGACTCGGACCATGGCTAACGACGTCGAGCACGCCAAGCGAGCCCTCCGCGCGGAGCTGCGCGAGCGGCGTCAGCTGCTGTCCGATCCGCAGCGCGAGGCCGCTGCCGCGGCGATCGGCGAGCGCCTCGACGCCCTCGTCGACGAGCTCGGCGCCCGCTCCGTCTCCTGCTTCCTCTCCACCACCACGGAACCGGGCACCAGAGAGTTCGTCACCCGCGCGGTCCGCCGCGGGATCCGGGTCCTCCTCCCCGTCACGCGCTCCGACGGACTGCTCGACTGGGCGGTCGCCGACGACACCGACGAGATCGCGGAAGGCCTGTACGGCCTGCCGGAGCCGACCGGCGAGGTGCTGGGACCGATCGCGGTGAACGACGTCGACCTGATGATCGTCCCCGCCGCCGCCGTCGACCGCTCGGGGATGCGCATGGGCTGGGGCCGCGGCTACTTCGACAAGACCATCGGCTCCATGGAGAAATGCCCTCCGGTGTACGCGGTGATCTATGATTCCGAGGTACTCGACGAACTGCCGCGCGAGGTGCACGATCAGCCGGTCGACGGCATCGTGACCCCGTCGCAGACGCTGCATCTGTCGCCTCGGCGACGCTGACCCGCAAGGACCGCCATGCCTACCTACGCCTATGCCTGCACCGCGTGCGGGCACCAGTTCGACGCCGTCCAGAGCTTCTCCGATGACGCGCTCACGGTCTGCCCCGAGTGCGGCGGCGCACTGCGCAAGCAGTACGGCTCGATCGGCGTGACCTTCAACGGCTCCGGCTTCTATCGCACGGACTCGCGCGCCAAATCCGGGGGTTCGAAGGATGCTTCGGCATCATCGAAGTCGGATTCGACGACGAGCGCCAAACCGGCTGCTGCGTCGACTCCCGCCTCGAACTGAGGCCCAGTCGACTTGGGGGTTTCCATGCTCAAAGGTTTCAAGGACTTCCTGCTCCGCGGGAACGTCATCGATCTCGCCGTCGCGGTCGTCATCGGCACCGCCTTCACGGCCGTCGTGACGGCCGTGGTGAACAGCGTCATCAACCCGCTCATCGCGCTCTTCCTCAAGGCCGATGCGGCCGGCAAGTTCGGCATCCAGATCACGAACATCTACGGCGAGAAGGTCACCTTCCCGATCGGCGACCTCATCTCGGCGATCATCAGCTTCCTCGCCGTCGCGGTCGTGGTCTACTTCGTCTTCGTCCTGCCGATGAACACGTTCAAGGCCCACGTCGAGGCGCGCAAGGGCACGCCGGCCGAGGAGCCGGAGGAGGAGCCGGCCGCCGCGACCGAGGCGGAGCTGCTCGTCGAGATCCGCGATCTGCTCAAGACCCAGCAGGGCCCACGCGGCGTCTGACCGCACCGGCCTGACGACCCACGGCTCTCCTCGGAGGGCCGTGGGTCTTCCTCTTTCCGGGGGGCCGCGTCAGTAGTGCGGAGGCACGTCGCGGAGGAGCTGGTCGTCGTTGGGCCCCTTCCGATCGCCGGGGGCGGACCGGCGCGGCGTCTCACCCTCCGGGACCTCCGGCGTCGGGTCGCTGCCCTCGACCGGCGTCAGACGCGCCCGCCGGGAGCCCGGCACCCGGACGACCCGCTGACGCGGCTCGTCACGGCCGTCAGTCATTCCGGTGGTCGCCGAGGTCGAGGGGCTGCGTGTCGTTCTCCGCGCGCGGCGCCGACTCCGAGATGCCGAGCACCGTCGCGATCCGCGACGCCACGGTGCGCGGGTCGCTGTAGAGGTCGAACGCGTGCACGCGGACGTAGTGCCAGCCGAGGCGGCGGAGCACATGAGGGCGCAGTCGGAGCGTCTCGCGCAGCGACTCCCCCCGGGACTCCGGATCGGACTCGATCACGACGGCCTTGCCCTTGTGCTGCGCCACGAGCGGCAGAAGCCCCCGGTAGTCGACGTCGACGGAGGCCCCGAGACGCCGGAGCTCCCTGGCCAGTGCGAGCGTGAGCGGGTCGGCCAGATCCTCCAGCCTCGCATCGCGGGCACGAGCCGCGAGACCGCCGAGGATCGACATGAGCGTGGCCGCGCCGTGCTCGAGACGCCCGTCGTCGAAGGCCGAGGGGCGGATGGACGAGACGATCACCATGGAACGCCGCGCCCGGGTCATCCCGACCGTCAGCAGCCGCTCGCCGTCCGGCGTCGACAGGTCGCCGAAGTCGCTGAGGACCCGGCCGTGCTTGGTGAGCCCGAAGCCGAGCGAGAAGATGACGCGGTCGCGGCTCTCCGCGACGGACTCCTCGAGCGTGAGCACGGCGAACGGCTCCGCGGTGTCGCGCGCGACGAAGTCCGCGACGTCGGAGCGGCCGGCGAAGGCGGCGGTCACAGCGGCGCGCACACGCTCCGCGTGACGGGTGCTGGCGGTGACCACCATGAGCGACTCCGTCGGGCGATGCACCGCGTGCTCGACGACCAGCGTGACGACGCGGGCGACCTCGGCGTCCGGGCTCTCGACGGCGCCGGAGACGGGATCGGGCGTCCCGGTGCCTCCTTCGACGTAGTCGACCGTGAGGCTGCCGCGGCCCAGGTACGATCCGGCCCACGGAAGGGAGACGATCTCACCGCCGTAGAACGCGTCGTTGATGAGCTCCGCGAGATCCTCGCCGCCGGCACGGTAGCTCCGGGTCAGCGTCATCACGGGGAACAGCTCGGACAGGCGCTCGAAGACGGAGACCTCGTCGAACGGGACCTCCTCCTCCCAGTCCTCCACGGGGTCGACCGCGATGCGGAAGGGAGAGGGCCGCTGCGTGACCGGGTCTCCGAAGGCGACGACCTGGCGAGCACGGCGGATGGCCGGGGCCGCCTCGGCGAGGTTGATGGCCGCGGCATCGACGAGGAGCACGGTGTCGAACTCCACCGCGTCCGGGATCTCCGGGACGAGGTAGGGCGACGAGATCCAGACCGGAGCCAGCACGTCGACGAGGGTCGGTGCGGCGCTGACGACCTCGGCCGCCGTCGTGGCGGACTGGGTCAGGGCGCGGCGCAGGTTCTGGGACTGCTCGGGCTCGTCGACGATGGCGATGCGCCACTGGTTCGCGAGCTGCCAGGCGAGCAGCGGTCCGGCCATGGCCGCGTGCGCCTCGTCGACCAGCCGGAAGTCGCGCTCGAGGCGGTCGACCACCGCGGTGTTCGCTCCGAGCAGCGCACGGTTGTCCTGCAGCGCTCGTTCGAGGAGGGACTGCCACCAGGCGTACTCGAGCTCGTCCCCCACCCGCGCTTCGGAGACGTGGCGCACCGAGAGCTCGGTCAGCAGGGGCTCCAGGCCGAGAAGGGCGAGCTTGTCGCGCAGCTGCGCGCGCTCGACGAGGTTCTCGAAGACGTCGGACTTCGCGGCGAGACCCGCGAGCATGCGCACGAGTCGCGCGACCGGCAGCGAGGACAGCGGTTCGCGGCGGCCGAGTGCCGCGTCCAGCTCGGCGAGCTCGGCCTCCACCCGCTGCCAGGCGGCGAACACGTCGGCGAGCCCGAGCGGGATCTCCGGGGCGACGCCCGCGTCCACGTAGCGCTGCCACTGGGTGCGCTGGGTCTGGATGCGCAGCAGCGCCTCGTGCATCTCCGTCACGTGCACGCCGGGGCGGACATACTCCTTGGCGAGGCGGCGGAGCCGACGGCGGTTGGCCCCGGACATGCCGGGCGCGTCCCGTCGCGAGCCGTGCGCCTGGATGAGCTCCCCGAGCGGACGCTCGAACACCGTCGGGCTGAACCGGTCCAGGGTGTCGCGGATCCCCTGCAGCAGCTCGAGGTAATCGCCGAGCTCGTCGATCGTGGAGAACGGCCGCATATGGGTCTGCGCGATGAGCTCGTACCCGCGCTCGAGCAGGGCGGGCACGCTGTCGGCGTGGAGGCGTCCGGCGAGCTCATGGGCGGCGCGGGCCGCTTCGGTGCTGCCGAAGGTGACCCCGTACCAGGGCGAGTCGTTCGGTCCGACGCGGAATTCGCCGAGGCGAGCGGCCTGCGCCAGCGCTGCGGCCGCCTCCGTGCGGTCCTTGGCGAGCCTTCGCAGGGCGTCCACGCTCAATCGAGCCGTGGTCGACGGCGGGATCGACAGGGACGCGAGGCGGGTGAGGTGGCGGGTCGCGTCCAGGACGGAGGCGTCGAGACCGGGGACGGGGACGGTCAGCGCATCACGGTAGTCGCGCAGTACCGTGCGCAGCCGCACGAGCGCGTCGTCGACCTCGCTCACCTTGGGTGCGGTGGCCTTCTCGTTCCTGCCGATCGCACGGACGAGGTCCCGGCGCAGGCTCGCCGGGGACACCGCGAGGCCATCGAGGCCGATGCCGGCGAGGCGGTGGCGCACACCATCGAGCGTCGACCGGCGAGCCGAGACGACGAGCACCTTCTTGCCCGCGCGGACGAGCTCGCCCAGCGCGTTGATGACGGTCTGGGTGCCCCCGGTGCCCGGCAGCGTCGCCACGGTGAGGGAGTGACCGGCGGTGATGCGGGCCAGCACCGCCTCCTGCTCGGCATCCGCGTCGAGGAGCAGCGTGTCCGAGGCGGGCGCGCGGTCGTCCGGACCGACGTGGTGCGGGACGGCGCGCGGTGCCGTGACCTGCTCGCGATCGCCGACGTGGCCGCCGAGCGCGTTGAGGACCGGGTGGTCGAGGGTGCCGCCGTCCTGGGCCATGGCACCCGCGACGTCGGCGAAGGTGGAGACGACGAGTCGCGGCTCGACGGAGAACGTCTCGATGGATCGGGTCAGGCCGCGCAGGCTGTCGATCACGGGCTGCGGCTTGAAGATGCCGCCGTCGTAGGCGAGCGCGGCGAGGGCCGCGGCGTCGAGGGACAGTCCGAAGTGCTCGCGGGCGACGCGGACGAGCTCCGGATTCACCTCGAATGCGCCCTGCAGCTTGAGCTCGAAGTCGGTGTGGTGGCGGCGGATCGCGAGCGGGCGCAGCAGGACGGGAGCGGCGAACGTCGCCCCGCCGATGCGCCATCGGGCGACGCCGACGGCGAGGTGCACCGCCTCGATGCCGCGAACCGTGCGCAGCTCGGTGTTCTTGGCCGTGATCCGCTCCGCGGCCAGTCGCGCGGTGCGCAGGCCCACCTCGTCGCGGAAGAGGTTGGACAGGAGCGTCGACTTGCCGGTGATGAACTGCGGAAGACTGCCCGGGTGCGCCTTGGAGATGTCGATCCCGGATTCAGGCCCGTCGCGGAAGCTGCTCAGCGGCGAAGGACCGCCCAGATCGGCGGCTTCGGCCCGCAGACGCGTGCGCTCGGCCTCGGCGGCGTGCGCGATGCCGACTCCGGTGGACGAGTCGTGCAGGTCACCGAGGGACACAGCGCTGTCCACCGCTGTGTTGTTCGCAGACCTGCTTTCCCGTCGCCACACACTCACACCCTAGGCGCGACACCGTCGGAGATCGGTATCCACGGCGGGTTTCCGGTGAAAAACAGCCGGTACGACGCCCGCTCGGACTGCTCCTCCCCGCGCGGTCGTGCGCTCACGTTGTCCACGGAACGCGCGACCAGGCCGACGACCGGTTCTCTCGGGTCGAACGGGCCGGTCAGGATGGGGACATGACTTTCCGCTACGACTTCGCTCCGACGCCCTTCGGCGACGCCCTCGCGGTCTTCTCCGACGAGGGCATCGTGCGCTTCGATCTCTCCGAGTCCGCAGACCCGCAGGTGCCGTGGCTGCTCGAGAGCGTGTCGCGACAGCTCGGTGCAGTCCCGGAGCCCGACCCCGGCGCCGCCGACGAGCTCGTCCCGCTCCTCGACGCGTACTTCGACGGCGAGCCCGTGCGCTTCGACGAGCACATCCGCCTCGACTGGCGCCTCGTGGACGGGTTCCACCGGACGGCGCTGCACACCGTGAGCGACATCCCCTGGGGCCAGACCCTGAGCTACGGAGAGGTCGCCGTGCTCGCCGGGCATCCGGGAGCGGCCCGCGCCGTCGGGACGGCGTGCCGCCTCACGCCGTTCTCGATCATCGTGCCCGTGCACCGGGTCGTGCGCTCCGACGGTTCGCCGGGGCACTACGGCGGCCACCCGGAGCGGAAGCGCTTCCTGCTGGACCTCGAGTCTCGGTGAGACCGCCCCTGGGGTGCGGGCCCGGCGAGTAGGCCGCCGGGCCCGCACCCGAGGAGGTCGCGTCAGTGGTCGACGGCCTTCTCCGCACCGAAGCCGGTGAGCGAGCGGACCTCCATCTCGGCTGCCAGCTCGGGAGACTCGCGCCGGGTGCTGGTGACGGTTCCGAGCCAGCCGAGGGCGAATCCGAGCGGTATGGACACGATGCCCGGGTTGTTCAACGGCCAGATGGCGATGTCGATCCCGGGGATCATCGACGTGGGCGTGCCGGAGAACACGGGCGACAGGATGATGAGGATGATCGCCGACCCGAGCCCTCCGTACATGCTCCACACCGCGCCCCGCGTCGTGAACCGGCGCCAGAACAGGGAGTAGAGGATCGTCGGCAGGTTGGCCGACGCCGCCACCGCGAAGGCGAGTGCCACGAGGAAGGCGATGTTCTGCCCCTGCGCCCCGATGCCGCCGACGATCGCGAGGATGCCGATGACGATGACCGTCCGGCGAGCGACCCGCACCTCGCCGTTGGGGTCAGCCTCGACCGGCTTGCCCTCCGCGTCTTTCCGTCCCTTCTGGATGACGTTCGCGTAGATGTCGTGCGCGAACGACGCCGCCGCCGTGATGGTGAGTCCGGCGACGACCGCGAGGATCGTGGCGAACGCCACCGCGGAGATGAACCCGAGGAGCACGGGACCGCCGAGCTTCAACGCCAGCAGCGGCGCGGCGGAGTTCACTCCCCCGGGTGCCGCGGCGATCACATCGGCGCCGACGAGCGCACCGGCTCCGTAACCGAGCACCAGCGTGAGCAGGTAGAACCCGCCGATCAGCCAGATCGCCCACACCACCGAACGCCGCGCCTCCTTGGCGGTCGGCACGGTGTAGAAGCGCATGAGCACGTGCGGCAGCCCCGCGGTGCCGAGCACCAGTGCCATGCCCAAGGACAGGAAATCCCACGGGTTGGCGCCGTACTGCAGGCCCGGCGCCAGCACCGCCTCGCCCTTGTCGGAGTTGGCCACGGCAGCCTCCAGCAGGGTGTTCAGGCTGAAGCCGTTGATCGCGAGGACCCAGATCGTCATCGCCAGTGCGCCGCCGATGAGGAGGACCGCCTTGACGATCTGCACCCACGTGGTGCCCTTCATCCCGCCGATCAGCACGTAGACGATCATGAGGATGCCGACGACGGCGATGACGACCGACTGCCCGACGCGCCCGTCGATCCCGAGCAGCAGAGACACGAGACCGCCCGCACCCGCCATCTGCGCGAGGAGGTAGAAGAAGCAGACAGCGAGCGTGGTGATCGCCGCCGCCATCCGCACCGGGCGCTGCTTCAAGCGGAACGAGAGCACGTCCGCCATCGTGAACTTGCCCGTGTTGCGCATGAGCTCCGCCACGAGCAGCAGCGCGACCAGCCAGGCGACGAGGAATCCGATGGAGTAGAGGAATCCGTCGTACCCGTTGATCGCGATGGCACCGCAGATGCCGAGGAACGATGCCGCGGACAGGTAGTCGCCCGCGATCGCGAATCCGTTCTGGGGTCCCGTGAAGGAGCGTCCGGCCGCGTAGTAGTCGGCGGCCGTCTTGTTGTTCCGGCTGGCGCGGATGACGATGAACAATGTCACCGCGACGAAGGCCAGGAAGATCGAGATGTTGAACACCGGGTTGATGTCGAGTGCGACATCCTCGGTGGCCGTGCGGATGATGGTCATGCGTCCGCCTGCGCCTTCTCGAGTTCTTCACGGATCTCCGACGCCAGCGGATCGAGCTTCCTATTCGCGAATGCGACGTACGCCATCGTGATGGCGAATGTCGTCACGAACTGACCGAGCCCGAAGAGCAGCCCGACGGTGATATCGCCCCAGACGCGCTGGGCCATGAAATCGCGGGCGAATGCCGCCAGCAGCACGTAGACGAAATACCACACGAGGAAGAACGCGGCGAGGGGGAAGATGAAGGACCGCTGCGTCCGTTTCAACCGCAGGAATCGGGGGGATTGCTCGACGGCGACATAATTGATCGCACCGTTCTGAGGGGTCGGAATTGGTTCGCTCACGGGGCCTCCTTGCCACATGTCCGCTGCACGCGCGGCCGTCGCCGCCCGAGTGGTAGGGTCGACGCTACGAAACGGGGAACGGTGCCGTCACCCCCGAAAGTAGGTATTCGTGAGCTCTCCGATCACCGTCGAATCCGAGGCGGAGCTCGTCGCCAACGCGGTGCGCGAGCTGGCGCGGCGCACCCGCTTCCCCGTCGCGTTCGGCGGGCTGATCGACGAGGGCGTCGTGAGCGTCACGAGCATCGTCGGGGCCCGCACGCGTGCTCTCGACGGGCTCCGCGTGCGCCCCGAGCGTGGCCTCGGGGGCCGGGCGATGATGGAGCTGCGTCCGCGGATGACGAGCGACTACGGGTCCTCTCGCCAGATCACCCACGACTACGACGTCTTCGTGCTCGGCGAGGGTCTGCGGACGCTGCTCGCCCTGCCGATCGTCGTCCAGGGCCGCCCTCGCGGCGTGCTCTATGCCGGAGCCTGGGCCGAGGAGAGGATCGGCGGCGTGACGACGGCCCCGGCCATGCAGGTCGCGCAGTCCGTCGCCGACGAGCTGCGCATCCGGGACGAGGTGCAGCGCCGCCTCCGCGCTGCATCACCCGCGCCCGCAGCGGTCGCGCCCGCGCAGCGCGAGGAGCTGCGCGAGAGCTTCGCCGAGCTCCGCAGCATCGCCGCCACGGTCGATGACGCCGACGTCCGCGCACGACTGGCGCAGGTCGAGCGCCGGCTGCTGACCCTCGCCGGAGACGACCTCCCGATCACGACCGGGCCGGTCCCTGTTATCCACCTCTCCCCGCGCGAGACGGATGTGCTCGCGTGCGCGGCCCTCGGATCGACGAATGCCGAGATCGCCGCCCATCTCGGTCTGCGCGAAGGCACCGTCAAGGCCTATCTCGGAACCGCGATGTCGAAATTGGACGCGTCGACGCGGCATGCCGCCGTGACCAAAGCGCGTCGCGCGGGCCTGCTCCCCTGAATCGGCATTCTCCGCGGATGCGTCACACGGCGCCATGAAGGAAGCGCCTTTGTTGTGCGCATTCCCGCCGCCGCGATAAAGTCGCTGGCATGGCGAGAAGAATTGTGCACCAGCTGGTCGACGATATCGACGGCACCGTCCTGGAGGTCGGAGAAGGCGAGACCGTGCATTTCTCGCTGAACGGCACCTCCTACGAGATCGATCTGAATTCCGCGCACGCCGAGGAATTGCGCCAGGCACTCGAGCCGTACATCACGGCTGGGCGTCGGGCGGGATCCGGAGCGTCCTCCGGCGGGGGCCGCTCCTCGTCCTCGTCTTCGTCGCGGAAGCGGCCCTCACGTAATCCCGAGGTCGCGGCGATCCGCGCCTGGGCGAAGGAGAACGGGTACACGCTCTCGGAGCGGGGCCGCGTTCCGGCCCCCATCCTCGACGCGTACCGCGCCGCTCATTGATCCGGTCCCGCCCCACCTCATGGTCGGGCGGGATCTTCTTTCGCGCCCTCGATCGCCCAGGCTTCGTCCCGGAGGGTGATCTCCTCCGTCATGTCCTGCAGGAAGCGGATGACCACGTCGCGCTCCGCCGCCGACAGCCGCGCGGCCGCGTAGAAGCGCTTGGCCTGCTGACGCCCGACCGTCTCCATCGCGGCGTGCCTGGTCTCCGGGGTGATGGTGATCGCGAGGGCGCGGCGATCGGTGGGATGCGGCGCCCGCCGGATGTGCCCGCCCTTCTCCAGCCGGTCGAGGAGCTTCGTGGTCGCCGCGGTCGAGACGCCGAGGTGGTGGGCGATCCCGCTGGGCGTCGCCACGACCGAGCGGTTGTCGCACACGATCAGATAGTGCAGCGCCCGCATGTCGGTCTCGTTCAGCTGCATGTACCTCCGCGACGCCTGCGAGAGACGCTGCTCGGCCTCGCGCAACCCGCCCAGCGCCTCCATGAGGCGCCCGATCTGACGCAGGTCCTCCGGAGCGACACCGGAGCGGTCGACGAGCGTGCTGCGGGGGTCGCTGGCGTCGACGTCGTAGATGGAGCCCTGGGCGAGCTCGTCGGGCCCTGCGGTCGATGAAGCCTCGGCGACCGGGGTGGTGCGGGGCTCGGAGGGCATGCGATCATGTTACACACCAACAGCTTCATGCTAAGTTGATATTTCGCCAGGTTAGCTAAATGACGAGAGGGAGCCATGGACAACGTCACACTCCTCGCCGAAGACGGGACTGCCGTCGGCATCCTGCCGAAGAGCGAAGTCCACACGACCGACACCCCCCTCCACCTCGCCTTCTCCTGCTACGTGCAGGATCGAGAGGGACGCCTGCTCGTCACGCGTCGCGCCCTCGGCAAGCGCACGTGGCCGGGCGTCTGGACTAACAGCTTCTGCGGTCACCCGCAGCCCGGCGAGGACATGATCGAGGCGGTGCGCCGACGCGGCTCCGAGGAACTGGGGATCCAGGTCACCGACGTTCGGCTCGCCCTCCCCGACTACCGCTACCGCGCCGTGGACGCGAGCGGCATCGTCGAGAACGAGATCTGCCCGGTACACATCGCGGTGGTCGACGGGCAGCCCGTCGCGAACCCCGACGAGGTGGCGGAGTGGGAATGGGTCGACGTGGACGACCTGCTCGCCGCGGTCACCCGCACCCCCTTCGCCTTCAGCCCCTGGCTCGCGGAGCAGCTCCCGCTCCTCCGGCGACACGGAGAGGTCTGAACCATGGTCGTCACGCTGACAGAGGAAGACCTCGGCACCCGCATCGAGGCGGTGCTGCGGCAGCGGTTCACCGAGCGCACCGCCGCCGCCGAGCACTACGGGTCAGAGTTCGCAGCACTGTGGCATACCGCCGCAGAGCACGCCCTCGGCGGGAAGCTCCTGCGTCCGCGCATGCTCATGGACCTGCTCACCGCACTCACCGCGGCTCCGCTCACGGAGAAGGACACCGCACGGGCGATCGATGTGGCCGCTCATGTCGAGCTGCTGCACTTCGCGTTCCTCCTGCACGACGACGTCATCGACGGCGACCTCACGCGCCGCCGTCGTCCCAATCTCATCGGCTCTCTCGTCTCCCGTCGTCCCGACGAGTCCGGCGACGCGGCTCTGCACTGGGGCCGCTCGAGCGCCATCCTCCTCGGAGACCTCCTGCTGTCCAGCGCCGTGCTCGGCTTCGCGCGCGCCGACCTCCCCACCGCGCGAAGGGAGCGACTGCTCTCCCTCCTCGAGACGACCGTGTTCGAGACCGTCGCCGGCGAGCACTCCGACGTGGCCCTCAGCGATGGCATCATCGCGGCGGACCTCCGCACCATCCTCGCCACGAGCGCGTCGAAGACCGCCGCCTATTCCTTCGTCCTCCCGCTCCGCGCGGCGGCGATCCTGTCCGGGGCGCCGACGGCAGCCGAGGAGCAGCTGACCGAGATCGGCGGCCACCTCGGGCTCGCCTACCAGCTCCAGGACGACCTTCTTTCCGTGTTCGGAGACCCGGACCTCCACGGCAAGGACCCCTATTCCGACCTCCGCGAGGGCAAGGAGACCGCGATCATCGCCTATGCACGGATGACCAGCCACTGGCCCGGCATCGAGCTGCGGTTCGGCGAGACCGACCTCAGCATCGACGACGCGGCGGAGATGCGCGACCGCCTCCGCGAGTGCGGCGCGGAGGGCTTCGTCCGCGGACTCGTGGAGGAGCAGCTCGCCGCCGTCTCGACCGTCCTCGCGGAAGCCGAGGAGGCGGGCACGCTCTCGGCCGACGCCGGACGCGTCGTCCTCGCGCTGGCCGACCGGATCGAGGGCCGCAGCCGATGACCGCGACCCCCGCAGAGCACCGCGACGACGCGGCGCTGCGCCGCTTCAGCCGCACCGCCGAGATCGCGACCTCCGATGTGATCCGCACCTACTCGACGTCGTTCGGCCTGGCCACCCGCCTCCTCGGGCGACGCCACCGTCAGCACGTCCGCAACATCTACGCCATGGTGCGCATCGCGGACGAGATCGTCGACGGAGTCGCCGCCGAGGCCGGGCTCGACGCGGGCGCCCAGGCCGCCGCCCTGGACTCGTACATCGCGGAGACCCATCGGTCGATGCGGACCGGCTACAGCAGCGACCTCATCCTGCACGCGTTCGCACGGACAGCGCGCGAGTGTGGGATCGGCGAAGACCTCACCCAGCCGTTCTTCGACTCGATGCGCGCCGACATCGCCGGCCCCTCCGGCTTCACGGCCTACGACGCCGACGCGCACGCCGCGTACGTCTACGGGTCGGCGGAGGTCGTCGGCCTCATGTGCCTGCGGGTCTTCCTCCGCGATGCCACGCGCACGCCGGCCGAACTCGAGATCCTCGACCGCGGGGCGCGACGGCTGGGAGCCGCGTTCCAGAACGTGAATTTCCTCCGCGACCTCGCCGACGACACCGACCGCCTGCAGCGCGGCTACCTCGGCGGCTCGGAACGTCTCACCGACGCGGACCGCGACGCCTGGGTCGACACCGTCCACCGTCAGCTCGCCGACGCGAGAGCCGCGATCCCGCTGCTCCCGAAGGACGCCCGTGCCGCTGTCCGGAGCGCCCTCGCCCTCTTCGCCGCCCTGACCCAACGCGTCGCGCGGACCCCTGCAGCCGAGCTGTACCGCCGCCGGGTCCGCGTGCCGGATCCGATCAAGGCGCTGCTCGCCGCGCGCGCCGTCGTCGTCACGAGCCTGGAGCGGGACCGATGAGCCGCATCGTTGTCATCGGCGCCGGTGTGGCCGGTCTGGCCACGGCCGGGCTGCTCGCGCGCGACGGGCACGACGTCGTGGTGCTGGAGAAGAACGACCGCGTCGGCGGACGGGCGGGCACCATCGAGCGCGACGGCTTCCGGTTCGACTCCGGCCCCTCGTGGTACCTCATGCCCGAGGTGTTCGACCACTACTTCGCGATGATGGGGACCAGCACCGCGGAGCAGCTCGACCTGACGCTGCTCGATCCGGGCTATCGCGTCTTCCGCTCCCCCGAGTCCGGCGACGATCCGGTGACGGTCCCCGCCGGACGGGGCGCCGTCGCGGAGCTGTTCGAGTCGATGGAACCGGGGTCCGCCGCCGCCCTCGACACCTACCTCACCTCCGCGCACGACGCCGGCGCCATGGCACGGAGCTACTTCCTCTACAACCCGTTCACCCGGACCAGGACGCTCGCCGCGGCCGAGGTGGTGCGCGCGCTGCCTCGGCTCTTCTCGCTGCTCGGCACGCGCCTCCAGGCCTTCGCCGCCCGGCGCTTCCGGCACCCGGTGCTGCGGCAGATCCTCGGCTACCCCGCCGTCTTCCTGGGCACCGACCCGCGGACGGCGCCGGCGATGTACCACCTGATGAGCGCGCTCGACCTCGACCAGGGCGTGCTGTATCCGCAGGGCGGCTTCTGGCGTGTCGTCGAGCGGTTGGCGGCGCTGGCCCAGGATGCCGGCGCGCGGATCGTCACCGGGGCGGAGGTCACCGGGATCCGCACCCAGGACGCGGACGGCGCGACGTACGCGACCGGCGTCGGCTGGACGGACCGCGACGGCCACCAGCACGTGGAGGACGCGGACATCGTGGTCTCCGGCGCCGATCTGCACCACACCGAGACGACGCTGCTGCCCCCCACCCTGCAGTCCTACCCCGAGTCCTGGTGGGCGCGGCGCACGAGCGGCCCCGGCGGCGTGCTCGTGATGCTCGGCGTCCGCGGTGCGCTGCCCCAGCTCCCGCACCACTCGCTCTTCTTCACCGACGACTGGGACGCGAACTTCGACGCGATCTTCGGTCGCACCCCTGCCGTGCCGACCCCGGCGTCCACCTACGTCTGCCGCCCCAGCGCCACCGACGCCGAGGTCGCGCCCGACGGGTATGAGAACCTCTTCGTGCTGGTCCCGGTGCCGGCGGACGTCGAGCTCGGGCACGGGGGAAGCGACGGCGCCGGTTCCCCGGCCGTCGAGGAGGCCGCGGACGCCGCGATCGAGATGATCGCTATGTGGGCGGGGATCCCCGATCTGCGGGAACGGATCGTCGTCCGGGAGACGGTGGGGCCGGCCGACTTCCGCGACGACTACCACTCCTGGCGGGGCGGCATGCTCGGCCCCGCGCACATCCTCTCGCAGAGCGCCATGTTCCGCGCGCAGAACGCCTCCCGCCGGGTGCAGGGGCTGTATTACGCCGGGGCGACCACCGCACCGGGCGTCGGGGTGCCGATGTGCCTCATCAGTGCCGAGATCGTGCTCAAGCGCATCCGGGGCGACCACTCCCCCGGTCCGCTGCCGGAGCCGGCCCCACGACCGGCGAGCGCGGAGCGGGCATGATGGGCGCGATCTACCTGACGGCGCTCCTCGTGTCCCTCGGCTGCATGCTGCTGCTGGACTGGCGGTTCCGCCTCTTCTTCTGGCGCGACGCCGTGGCGGCGGCCGTCGTCACCGCCGTCGGCCTCGCCTTCTTCCTCGTCTGGGATGTGGCCGGCATCGCGGCGGGGATCTTCTTCCGAGGTGAGGCGGCGATCGCCACGGGCATCGTCCTGGCCCCCGAACTCCCCCTCGAAGAGCCGATCTTCCTGGTCTTCCTCGTCGTCTGCACCATGGTGCTCTACGGCGGCGCCGTGCGCCTCCTCGACGGCCGCCGTGGCCGTACTGACGCGGAAGGAGCGTCGGCATGAGCTACCTCCAGCTGTCGGCGGTCTTCCTCGCCGTCGCCGCCGTGGCCGCGGTCGCGCTCTGCGTCGGCGCGCGGCGGACCCCGCACCTCGGCGCCCTCACGCTCACGGCCCTCGCCCTCCTCGTGCTGACCGCCGTGTTCGACACCGTCATGATCGCCACCGGGCTCTTCCACTACGCCCCCGGCCCACTCGCCGGCGTGCACATCGGGCTCGCCCCAATCGAGGACTTCGCCTACCCGCTGGCCGGGGTGCTGCTGCTCCCTGCACTGTGGACCGCCCTCCGCGGGCGCCGCTCCCGGACGCGCGCCGCCGCCCGACAGGAGCAGGCATGACCGATCAGACGTCCCGCACCGGGGGCCTCGGCCGCGACATCGCCCAGATCGTGCTGTCCTCCCGACCGATCAGCTGGATCAACACGGCTTTCCCCTTCGCCGCCGCCTACCTGTTGAGCACCAGGGAGATCGACGCGACGTTCGTGATCGGCACGCTGTACTTCCTCATCCCGTACAACCTCGCCATGTACGGCATCAACGACGTCTTCGACTACGCCTCCGATCTGGCCAATCCGCGCAAGGGCGGGATCGAGGGCGCGCTGCTGTCCCCGCGGATCCATCGCGCGACGCTGTGGGCGGCCGCGGCGACGAACGTGCCGTTCCTCGTCTACCTGTTCGCGGTCGGCACCCCGGCGTCGTGGCTGTGGCTCGCCGTCAGCGTCTTCGCCGTCCTCGCCTACTCCGCGCCGGTGCTGCGGTTCAAGGAGCGCCCCTTCCTGGACTCCGTGACCTCGAGCACGCACTTCGTCAGCCCCGCCCTCGTCGGACTCTCGCTCGCCGGAGCCCCCGTCACCACGACCGCCGTCCTCGTCCTCGTCGCCTTCTTCCTCTGGGGTATGGCCGCCCACGCCTTCGGCGCGGTGCAGGACATCGGGCCCGACCGCGAGGGCGGGATCTCGTCCATCGCGACCGTGATCGGAGCCAGGGCCACCGTCCGGCTCTCCCTCGCGCTGTGGGCGATCGCGGGCGGCGCAATGCTGCTGACCCCGTGGCCCGGCCCGCTCGCCGCCGTTCTCGCCGTGCCCTACATCATCAACGCCGCGCCGTGGTGGAACGTCACCGACGAGACCTCGGCCGGCACGAACCGCGCCTGGCGCCGGTTCATCGCGCTGAACTACATCGCGGGCTTCCTCGCCACGATGATCCTCATCCTCGCCTGGGTCTCCTGACCCGTCGCACCCTCCCCGACCGCCCGCCTGAAAGGACCCCGATGTCTCGCCCCGCCCCCGCACCGACGCCGCCGACCCGCGAGCGCACCCGACGCCATTCGTGGCTGCGGGTGTTCCTGCCCGTCGCCCTCATCCTGGTGTGGCTGGCGGGTGCGTCCCTCGGCGGTCCGCTGTTCGGGAAGGTCGACGAGGTGTCGTCGAACGACCAGACCACCTACCTCCCGGAGTCTGCGGACGCGACGACCGTCCAGCAGCTCCTCGGCGAGTTCACCGACAGCGACGCGATCCCGGCGATCGCGGTGTTCACCTCGGAGGAGGAGCTGACGCCGTCCGAACTCGAGGCGATCTCCGACGCGGTGGCCGACGCGCCGGACGTGGAGGGCGTCGCGGACGACGTCTCCCCCGCGATCCCGTCCGAGGACGGCCGAGCCGTGCAGGCCTTCATCCCGATCGACGGCGACGCCGAGCTCAGCGATGCCACCACCGCTCTCGGCGACGAGCTGCGCGCCGCGGTGCCGGACAGCATCACGGTCTCCATCACCGGACCTGCAGGCTTCACGGCCGACCTCGCCGCCGGCTTCGCCGGGATCGACGGCCTCCTTCTCGGCGTCGCGCTGCTCGCCGTGCTCGTGATCCTCGTCCTCGTCTACCGCTCGTTCCTGCTGCCCCTCGTCGTGCTCTCCACAAGCCTGTTCGCGCTCTGCGTCGCGCTGCTCGTCGTGTGGTGGCTGGCGAAGTGGGAGATCCTGCTGCTCAGCGGGCAGACCCAGGGCATCCTCTTCATCCTCGTGATCGGCGCCGCCACCGATTATGCGCTGCTGTTCGTCGCGCGGTTCCGGGAGGAGCTGCGGGTCGCGCAGGACAAGGGCGTCGCCCTTCTCGCCGCGTGGAAGGGATCGGTCGAGCCGATCGTCGCCTCCGGCGGCACGGTGATCGCGGGACTCCTGTGCCTGCTGCTCAGCGATCTGAAGTCGAACAGCACCCTCGGCCCGGTCGCGGCGATCGGCATCGTGTTCGCGATGCTGTCCGCGCTCACGCTCCTGCCTTCGTTGCTGCTGCTGTTCGGGCGCGCCGTCTTCTGGCCCCGTCGCCCCCGGTTCGAGCCGGAGGTCGTGGCCGAGGAGCACGGCATGCGCACCACCGGCCTCTGGGCGCGGCTGTCCGGCCTCATCAAGAAGCGCCCCCGCGTGATCTGGATCGCGACCACACTCGTCCTCCTCGCGGGCGCGGCCGGGGTGACCCAGCTGGACGCGCAGGGTGTTCCGCAGTCCGACCTCGTCCTCGGGGCGTCGGAGGCGCGCGACGGCCAGGTCGCGCTCGGCGAGCACTTCCCCGGAGGCTCGGGGAGCCCGGTCTCCGTGATCGTGGACGAGGACCGCCTGCAGGATGCCGCCGACGTGCTCCTCGCGAACGACGGGATCGACGGGGTGACCGTCACCGCAGCCGATTCCCCGAGCGGCTCCGCTCCGGTGACGGCCGACGGGATCACGGCCGTCGGCCCTCCCGGGACCCCGGCTCCCGAGCCGACGACGGTCGACGGTCAGGTGCTCCTGCAGGGGACGCTGACGGACGCCGCCGACTCCGCTGCGGCGGCCTCCACCGTGCGCGAGCTGCGGGGAGAGCTCGACGACCTCGGCGCCGTGGTCGGCGGGGTGACGGCCACCTCGATCGACACGAACGACGCGTCCATCCACGACCGCAACCTCATCATCCCCGTGATCCTCGTCGTCATCATGATCATCCTCATGCTCCTGCTGCGCTCGATCCTCGCGCCGGTCCTGCTGATCCTCACGACGGTGCTGTCCTTCGGCACGGCCATGGGCGTCTCGGCACTCGTGTTCAACGGCATCTTCGACTTCCCCGGCGCCGATCCCGCCGTCCCGCTTTACGGCTTCGTGTTCCTCGTCGCCCTGGGCATCGACTACAACATCTTCCTCATGACGCGGGTGCGGGAGGAGTCGACGCAGCACGGGACGAGGGAGGGCATCCTCCGCGGGCTCTCGATCACCGGTGGTGTCATCACGTCCGCGGGCCTGGTGCTGGCGTCGACCTTCGCGGCGCTGTCGGTGATCCCGATCCTCTTCCTCGTGCAACTCGCCTTCATCGTCGCGTTCGGAGTGCTGCTGGACACCTTCGTGGTGCGCTCGCTGCTCGTGCCGGCGCTGGCCTACGACATCGGCAAGGCCATCTGGTGGCCGTCGAAGCTCTGGCGGCGCGGTCGGCCCTGACGCGCGCGGAAACGGGAGTGCCCTCGACAGGATTCGAACCTGCGACCTGCCCTTTAGGAGAGGGCTGCTCTATCCTGCTGAGCTACGAGGGCGCGCAGCCCAGTCTACGGGACCACGGCTGCGCGCCCTCGCGCTGTCCGTCACGCGGCGAGGGCGAGGTAGGGCTCCCAGCGGGGATCGCTGCGCTCCACCCCGCGCACCGTCCACGCCGTGCCGTGCGGCGGGCGCGGCGTGAACCGCAGCTGCCACCGCATCTCCTGCGGGGTGCGGTTGCTCTTGAGGTTGTTGCAGCGCAGGCAGCACGCGACGAGGTTCTCCCAGGAATCCGCGCCGCCGCGCGACCGTGGCAGGACGTGGTCGATGGTCGCAGCAGCCTTGCCGCAGTATCCGCAGCGATGCCCGTCACGCCGCAGCACGCCACGTCGGGTGACCGGCACGCGACGGCTGAGGGGGACGCGCACGTAGCGGGAGAGGATGATCACCGCCGGGCGATCGTAGACGCCGTGGGTACCCCAGACAGGGTCGTCCTCGACTCTCTCGATGACCGTCGCCTTGTCGTTCATCACCAGGACGAGGGCTCTCTTGAAGGACACGATCGCCAACGGCTCGTATCCGGCGTTTAGGACCAGTGTGCGCATTCGTCATCCTCTCGATCCGCCGGGACGGCTTCCCGGCACTCTCGACTCACACGACGTCGTGCAGGAGGAAGAGTGTTCGCAGGGACGAGAAAAGGCGCCGTCTACAGACGGCGCCTCTCGCGCGCGGCAGCACCGCGGCTTCCCTGCGGGCAATGCCGAAGGACGTGACGACCGAGAGCGTCCATGGTTCGGATGCTCGGTGTTCGCTCCATCAGCCTCTCCCGTCTGTATGACGACGGGTTCAGGCTAACCCATCCCGCGAGGACCGAGGCGAAACGGGAGATGAATGCTCGAGAACGTGTCCCGCTCAGCCGGCGTTGACGGAAAGCCAGGACATCGGCTCGACCAGACCGCCGTTGATCCAGACCTCGAAGTGGAGGTGGTTCGCGGTCGACCGGCCCGTGCTGCCCACGTAGCCGATCAGCTGCCCGGCGGCGACGGTCTGGCCTGCCTGCACCTGGCGCGACCCGTAGAGCATGTGGCCGTACGTGGTCTGGACCTGCTGTCCGCCCACGACGCTGTCGAGCATGACGGCGACGCCGTAGCCGCCGATGCTCTCCGCGGAGGCGCGCACGACGCCGGCGGCGGCGGCATAGATCGGTGTACCGGCCGGCGCGAGCATGTCGGCACCGTTGTGCCCGCCGCCGACGGTACGGCTCACGTTCCACGAACCGAGCGGCAGGGGGTAGCGGACCTGGCCGGAGCCGGGGGCGACGAGCGCGTAGCCGGACGTGTTGAAGGTGCCGGAGGACGGCGCGGACGCGGATGCGGACGCGGCAGCAGCGGCAGCACGGGCCGCGGCGGCGGCCGCTTCTTCTGCCTTCTTCTTCTCGATCTCCTCCGGCGTGGTCGCGCTGAAGGCCCCACGGACGAGCGGAGCCGCCGTGGCCTCCGATGCGACGACGAGCGACTGTGCGTCGACTGCGGCGAGCTGCTGCACGGTCTGCGCCGTGGCGTCCGTCGGCTTCGAGGCCGCGTAGGCGGGCAACGCGACGGCCGCGACGAGAGCACCGACGGCACCGAAGATCGCCACCGACCGGAGAGGGGCTGCGATCTTCCGAGCACTGACCCTGGCACCGGTGCGCCGGGCGGGTACTCGATCTTCAGATGTCTTCGCGGTCGGTTCGATGTCTGCGGCCAAAACGTGGTCCTCCTGAGCCTTCGCACCTCGGGTGGCGCTGGCTCGTCGGCCTCTGCCCGAGGGCAGAGATGCACTGCTCGGGTTCGAGCGCATCCCTCTCGGGAAGACGACGAGCCGGAAGGCGGATCTTCGCGGTTCGCCCCCAGCGGGCTTCTTCGCTGAGGACCTGACCGAGGTTACCGGAAGATAACGATCATGTCACCCTGGGAAACTGACAATCCTCGGTGAGGGTTCTCAGGCCGGTTCGCCGACGAGGAAGATGTGCGAGGCCAGCTCCACCGGAAGCTCCAGGCCCTCCTCCTTGCCGTCCATCTGGATGAGCACGTAGCCCTCGTTGAAGCGGAAGTCTCCGCGCGCACCCGGGACGACGCCCGCGTCGCGCAGCTGCTCCAGGAGCTCGGGGTCGACCTGGGCCGGCTCGGCGAGACGGCGGACCGTCCCCTCGACAGGCTCGCCTGCTGCATTCAGCCGCTGCACGAGACCGATCACACCCTCGTCGAAAGTGCGGGCGGGAAGGTCGCCGAGCTGGTCGAGGCCCGGGATCGGGTTGCCGTACGGTGACTCGGTGGGGTGACCGAGCAGCTCGACGAGACGGCGCTCGACCTGCTCGCTCATGACGTGCTCCCAGCGACAGGCCTCCTCGTGCACGAACGCCCAGTCCAGCCCGATCACGTCGGACAGCAGGCGCTCGGCGAGGCGGTGCTTGCGCATGACGTCGACGGCCTTGCGGCGTCCGGCGTCGGTGAGCTCGAGCGTGCGGTCTTCGGACACCACGACGAGGCCGTCGCGCTCCATGCGCCCCACAGTCTGCGAGACGGTGGGACCGGAGTGGCCGAGGCGCTCCGAGATGCGCGCCCGCAGCGGCACGATGTTCTCCTCCTCGAGCTCGAGGATGGTGCGGAGATACATCTCCGTGGTGTCGATCAGATCCGTCATGTGGCCCTCCGAAAGTTCTTAGGCAAGCCTACATTCCTCCGGCGACATCGGACGGGGCGGGGGCGGGGGGAACGGCGGCGTGATCCCCCTAGAATCTAGCCATGGCGATCGAGATTCCCCGTGACCTCCTGCCCACAGACGGCCGCTTCGGCTGCGGTCCCTCGAAGGTGCGCGGCGCGCAGCTCGAGGCGCTCGTCACGACGGGAGCCTCGATCCTGGGCACATCGCATCGCCAAGCGCCCGTGAAGAACCTCGTCGGCAGCGTCCGCGAGCAGCTGGCCGCCCTCTTCCGTCTCCCGGAGGGATACGAGATCATCCTCGGCAACGGCGGCTCGACGGCGTTCTGGGACGCCGCGGCCTTCGGTCTGATCGAGCGCCGCAGCCAGAACCTCGTGTTCGGCGAGTTCGGCGGGAAGTTCGCCAAGGCCGCAGGCGCCCCCTGGCTGGAGGCTCCCGACGTCCGTTCCGCCGACCCCGGCTCGCGCAGCACCGCAGAGCTCGTCGAGGGTGTGGACGTGTACGCCTGGCCGCACAACGAGACCTCCACCGGCGTGGCCGCGCCGATCGAGCGCGTCCACGCGGAAGGAGCGCTCACCGTGATCGACGCGACGAGCGCCGCGGGCGGCATCGACCTCGACATGGCGCAGGCCGACGTCTACTACTTCGCCCCGCAGAAGAACCTCGGCTCCGACGGCGGACTCTGGTTCGCCGCGGTCTCCCCCGCCGCGATCGACCGCATCGAGCGGATCGCCGCCTCGGGGCGGTACATCCCGGAGTTCCTGAGCCTGAAGCACGCGGTGGACAACTCGCGGCTCAACCAGACGCTCAACACCCCCGCTCTGACAACGCTGCTCCTCCTGGACGACCAGCTGCGCTGGATCCTCGACAACGGCGGGCTCGCCTGGGCTGCGGCACGGACGGCGGAGTCGTCGTCGGTGCTCTACGACTGGGCGGAGGCGTCCGCCGTGGCGACCCCGTTCGTGGCGGACCCGGCGCACCGCTCGCCCGTGGTCGCGACCATCGACTTCGACGAGAGCGTCGACGCCGCGGCGATCGCGAAGGCGCTGCGCGCCAACGGCATCGTCGACACCGAGCCGTACCGCAAGCTCGGCCGCAACCAGCTGCGGGTGGCGACCTTCGTCTCGATCGAGCCGGACGACGTTCGTCAGCTCATCCGGGCCATCGACTTCGTACAGGAGAACCTGGGCGGCTGACCGCCCGGCTCACTCCTCGTCGTCGCCGGCGTCCGCATCGCGGGCGTCGGCGTCGTCGTCTTCGGAGTCCTCCGCCTCGTCGTCTTCGGCTTCGTCGTCTTCCTCGGCGTCGTTGTCGATGTCTTCAGCCTCGGACGCATCGTCGTCGTCGGAGTCGTCGAGCTCGTCGATGTCCACGCCGTCGAGATCGCCGGCGTGGAGGATGTCGGAGCCATCCTCATCGAGCTCGTCATCGTCGACGCCGTCGTCGAGGTCGCCGTCGGTGTCGTCCCCGTCGGCGTCTTCGTCCTCACCGCCGGCTGCCGCAGCCTCGGCCAGCTCCGCCTGGTGCGCACGGTACTCGGCAAGGCGCTCCGCCCACGGGACCCATTCCGGGGCCAGGAGCGCTCCGTCGCCGGGGAGCAGCTCGACCTCGAGGACGGTCGGCTCCTCGTCGTCGACCCGAGCGACCGTCACGGTCCAGTACCAGCCCGGGTAACCGGGGAGACGGTTCTCGAACCGCAGCGAGACGGATCCGTCGTCCTCCGACGTGAAACCCGCAGCCGGCCCGATCGTGGCGGCGGGAGTGATCTCACGCAGAGCGGAGAGCGCGAGGTCATGCGCCTCGACGAGACGCGCGTCGGCGTCAGGCTTCGAGGTCATCGGCGACCTTGCGCAGGACGGCCGCGATCTTGCGGCCATGGCTGGAGGAAGGGTAGCGGCCGCGGCGCAGATCGCCGCCGATGCCGTCGAGGAGCTTCACGAGGTCCTCGATGATGATGGCCATGTCGTCGGCGGGCTTGCGCTTCGCCTTCGCCAGGCTGGGCGGCGCTTCGAGCACGCGCACCGACAGGGCCTGGAGGCCGCGCTTGCCGTCGGCCACGCCGAACTCCACGCGTGCACCGGCCTTCACGGCGGTGCCGGCCGGCATCGCGGAGGCGTGCAGGAAGACATCCTGGCCGTCATCGCTGGCGATGAAGCCGAAACCCTTGTCTTCGTCGTAGAACCTGACCTTGCCGGTGGGCATGGGAGAACCTCGCTGGATCGAATGCTGACGGAACGCGCTCGTGCGCGTGCTCCCAGCCTACCGGTCACGGGCGGAACGGAACCGCTCCCGCGCGTGCGAGTAGGCTGGGGCCGATGAGTACGCAGAGTCCCGGACCGGAGGTCCCCATCCGTCGGATCGACCGCATCCTGGCGTTCACCGCGCTCGGCATCGCGGCCGCGTCGGTGATCTGCTTCTTCGTCATCATCATCGGCACGGCACTGGGCATGGACCGGGCCGCGTTCGGCGAAGGCCTCTGGCCGGTGATCGCGGCGATCCCGTACTGGGGACTGCCTCTCGCCTTCGTCATGATCATCGTGCTGCTGGTGATGAGCTTCGTGCGGAAGGGCCGCGCCGAGTCGCGTCGTTGAGGCCGCATCGATGAGCACGCACGCACGCCCGTTGGCCGACGACCTGGCTGCGGCGAGCGATGACGAGCTGGCGGCGCTGCTGACCGCGCGCGGCGTGCGTCCTGACGCCGCCTGGCAGGATCTCTTCGACGCCGCGGAGGCTCTGCTGGAGCCCTCGTCGATCGGCCGCGTGCTCCCGACCCTCACCGCCGGGGAGGCCGCCGCGCTCGTCGATGCTGCGACGGGAGGCGACGCCGGCACCGGGCGTGAGCGCCTGACCGCACTCGCCCTGCTCCGCCGCGACGGCACGCTGCATCCCCCGGTCGCCGACGCCGTCGCCGGGAGACCACGGCCTGCTCCGCTCGATGAGACGCCCGCACCGGCCGCGGAGGAGTCCGCGGCCGCGCACGCCGCCGAGCGCGCGTTCACCACTGTCGGCGTGCTCGCCGACATCCTCCTGCTCGCCAGAGAGCAGCCGTTCGCACTCCTCATGGGCGGGGCGGTGAGCGCAGGACAGAAGCGCCAGCTCGCCGAGGCGGGTCTCGCCGTCGAGAGCGTGGACCCGCTGGTAGCTCTCGCCGT
Source organism: Microbacterium sp. UBA7513 (assembly GCF_002478345.1). Classification (NCBI taxonomy): domain Bacteria; kingdom Bacillati; phylum Actinomycetota; class Actinomycetes; order Micrococcales; family Microbacteriaceae; genus Microbacterium; species Microbacterium sp. UBA7513. The sequence continues at coordinate 169,053 of NZ_DLNJ01000015.1, read as the reverse complement.
GCGAGCCGGCCTGGCCACCCCCGTCGAGCGGCTGCTGCGCACCACACCGGCAGCAGAGGACTGGCTCCGCTCCCCCGCTCCCGCCCGCTGGGGCCTCCTGGCCACGGCCTTCCGCGACACCCTCCCTCACGGGATCCGCACCGCGACGGGCGGCTGGCTGCCACCCAGCCAATGGCCTCTGGCCCACCCGTGGGATCCGGCCTGGCCGGAAGAGGCAGCCCGACAGCTCGAGGCCGCCCGTCTGCTCGGCCTCATCGCCGAGGACGGCTCCGAGCCCCCGTGGTCCCCGCCGTTGCGAAGCGGCGAGGCTGCGGACCCCTCGCCCCTGGCGACGCTCCTGCCCGCAGAAGTGGACCGGATCTTCCTCCAGAACGACCTCACGGCGATCGCCCCCGGTCCGCTGCAGCCCGCACTGGACGTGCGCCTGCGCACCATGGCCCGCCGAGAGTCCGCCTCCCAGGCCTCGTCGTACCGGTTCACGGCGGAGTCCGTCGCACACGCCTTCGCCGCAGGAGAGGACGAGGCGTCGATCCTGGAGTTCCTCGGTGGAATCTCGCTCACGGGCATCCCGCAGCCCCTGGGCTACCTCGTCGCGCAGACCGCGCAGCGTCACGGGCTCGTACGGGTCTCGGTCGATGACGAGACCGGACGCACACGGGTGGAGAGCGCTGATGCGCACCTCCTCGAGGCCATGGCGGTCGACCAGTCGCTGCGCCCCCTCGGGCTCGCCGTGCACGTGGGATCGTTGACGACCAAAGTCGGGCAGGACACCGTCTACTGGGCGCTGACCGACGCCCGGTATCCGGCGACGCTCGTCGAGCGCGACGGGACCGTCGCGGTGCGCACACGCCACCCGGCCGCCGTGCCGGATCCCGACTCCGACCCCGGCTACGGACCGCTGATCGCCCGACTGCGCGAACGTCAGGGTCCTGACGCGGACGCCGCGTGGCTGGACAGGGAGCTGGAGGCGGCCGTGCGCGCGAAGGCCGTGCTGCGGGTGACGGTCGGCATGCCGGACGGTTCCACCAGGGACCTCCTCCTCGAAGCCACCGGGATCGGCGGTGGACGACTGCGCGGGAGGGACAGGGCGGCTGACGTCGAGCGCACCCTTCCGGTGTCGAGCATCCGCGCCGCGACCGTCGTCCCGTCCTAGGCCCCGTGCAGCCAGGGGCCGGTAGACTGGTCAGCTATGTCTGATGGCCCCCTGATCGTCCAGAGCGACCGCACCGTGCTCCTCGAGGTCGCCCACGCCGACGCCGAGAGCGCCCGCCACGAGCTCGCGATCTTCGCCGAGCTGGAGCGCGCGCCCGAGCACATCCACACGTACCGGATCACGCGGCTCGGTCTGTGGAACGCCCGCGCGGCCGGGCACACCGCCGAGGACATGCTGGAGACGCTCGACCGCTGGTCGCGCTTCCCCGTGCCGCCCTCCGTCGCGGTCGACCTGCGCGAGACGGTCAACCGGTACGGGCGCCTGGTCATCGAGCGCGACGACGAGGGCGTGCTCATCCTGCGCTCGACCGACCCCGCCGTGCTGGCCCAGGTCGCGAACAACAAGCGCATCCAACCGCTGCTCATCGGGCACCCGACGCCGGAGACGTTCGTCGTGGACGCCTGGGCACGCGGTCAGATCAAGCAGGAGCTGCTGAAGATCGGCTGGCCCGCGGAGGACCTCGCCGGCTACACGCCGGGCACCCCCCACGAGATCGAGCTGGCCGAGGACGGGTGGGCCATCCGCCCCTATCAGCAGGACGCCGTCGACGCGTTCTCGAAGGACGGCTCGGGCGTGGTCGTGCTCCCCTGCGGCGCAGGCAAGACGATCGTGGGCGCCGGGGCCATGGCGGCGACCAAGACGACGACGCTCATCCTCGTGACGAACACGGTGTCCGCACGGCAGTGGCGGGACGAGCTTCTCAAGCGCACCAGCCTCACCCCTGAGGAGATCGGCGAGTACTCCGGCCAGGCCAAGGAGGTCAAGCCCGTCACGATCGCGACCTACCAGATCCTCACGGCGAAACGGAAGGGCGAGTACGCACACCTCGCGCTCCTCGACGCGCTGGACTGGGGGCTCATCGTGTACGACGAGGTACACCTGCTCCCGGCGCCGGTGTTCAAGCTCACCGCCGACCTGCAGGCGCGGCGTCGGATCGGCCTGACCGCGACCCTGGTCCGGGAGGACGGCCGTGAGGGCGACGTGTTCAGCCTCATCGGCCCGAAGCGCTTCGACGCCCCCTGGAAGCAGATCGAGGCACAGGGGTTCATCTCCCCCGCCGCCTGCTTCGAGGTGCGGGTCGACCTTCCCCCGGCGGATCGCCTGGAGTACGCGGCGGCCACCGACGACGAGCGCTACCGGCTCGCGGCCTCCGCCCCGGCGAAGATCGACGCGGTGCGCGAGCTGATCGCGGCGCACGAGGGCGAGCAGATCCTCGTCATCGGACAGTACCTCGACCAGCTCGACGCCCTCTCGCAGGCGCTCGACGCTCCGCAGATCACCGGGTCCACCCCGGTCGAGGAGCGTGAGGAGCTCTACCGGGCGTTCCGCGAGGGCGACATCTCGCTGCTCGTGGTATCGAAGGTCGCGAACTTCTCCATCGACCTCCCCGAGGCGTCGGTCGCCATCCAGGTGTCCGGCTCGTTCGGTTCGCGGCAGGAGGAGGCCCAGCGTCTCGGACGACTCCTCCGCCCCAAGCAGTCCGGCCACACCGCGAGCTTCTACACGCTCGTGGCCCGCGACACGATCGATCAGGACTACGCGCAGAACCGCCAGCGGTTCCTCGCGGAGCAGGGCTACAGCTACACGATCATGGACGCCGAGGCGATCGCCGCCTGACCGGCGTGCGGGCGCTCAGCCGCGCAGCATCCGCGGGAGCTGATGCGTCCCCGCCGCGCCGTCGCTGATCGCCGCGGTCCGAGTGATCCCTCGTCGGCGCGCCCACCGATCTGCGACGGCGGCGAAGACGACCATCGCCGCCGCCGAGCCCAGCAGATCGACGGGCGTCCCCGAGGTCGCGTTCGCATCGACCACGGCGACGGAGCCGAGCAGGAAGATCATCAGATTGTTGACGATGTGCAGCGCGATGGCCGCCTCCAGCCCACCGGTGCGCCACGTGAGCCACGCGGCGACGACGGCGAAGAGGCCGACGCTCGCCGCGCCCCAGACGTCGTACCCGTGTCCCAGCACGAACAGCGGCACCGGCAGCAGGATGGCGAAGGCGGGGTGCCGGAGCCAGCTTCCGACGAGCTGCATCAGGTAGCCACGGAACACATACTCCTCCGCGGCGGCCTGGAACGGGATCAGCACGAGCAGGAGCACCACCATGAGCAGGAGCCCCGGATGGGAGAAGTCCGGCGTCACGGCATCGCCCGCGGCCGCCGACCAGCCGAGCACCACCGCGAAGTAGACGACGAACACCGCGAGCGCCAGCGCGAGGGTCCGGCCGAGCCAGCCCATCCGCAACCGCCCGGTGACCGACGACAGCAGGCCGACGCCTCGTCCCTGGACGACCCGCGAGGCCAGCAGCAGCGCCGGGATCATGAGGATGAGCGGGAGCACGAGCGCCACCAGGAGCCACGGACGGTCGACCTGGAAGAAGGCGGTGGTGCGGAAGAGCATCTGCAGCTCCGCTCCCCATTCCGGGGCGAGGGCCGCCACGATCACGAGCGGCACGATCACGAGCACGAGGATCGCGAGGTAGAAGGCGATGCCGAGGAGGCCGGTGAGCAGCGGCTTCCACCAGCGGGGGCGCGGGCGGAGGAGCGCCAGCCGGTGGTACTCGACCCCGCGAGCGGACACCTCCGGCGAGGGGGCGGACGGGGAGACGGGGGCGGCGGTGGCGTCCTCGATCGAGCTCATGCCTCGATCCTCCCCCGGACGGCTGTGCAACACATCCACCGGCCGGCGGATGGGCCGCATCCACGCCGTTCCGCAGGATAATCAGCCCGCGCATGGCCGAAGTCACCATAATGGGGTCATGACTGCTGCGCGCATCCTGGTCGTCGACGACGAGCCCAACATCCGCGACCTGCTTTCCACGGGTCTCAGCTTCGCCGGGTTCCAGGTGAAGACGGTGGCCAACGGCGCCGCCACGATCTCCGCCGTCCTCGAGGAGGAGCCGGACCTCATCATCCTCGACGTCATGCTCCCCGACATGAACGGGTTCAGCGTGACCAAGCGCCTCCGCGGCGCCGGCTTCACCGCACCCATCCTCTTCCTCACCGCCAAGGACGGCACGGAGGACAAGATCGAGGGCCTGAACGCGGGCGGTGACGACTACGTCACGAAGCCGTTCAGCCTGGACGAGATCGTCGCCAGGGCCCAGGCCATCCTGCGCCGCACCATGCAGGCCGACGAGGAGTCGATCATCCGCGCCGGCGAGCTCTCCATGGACCAGGACACGCACGACGTGCACGTCGGCAAGGAGCCGATCGACCTCAGCCCCACCGAGTTCAAGCTCCTGCGTTACCTCATGCTGAATCCGAATCGGGTGCTGTCGAAGGCGCAGATCCTCGACCACGTCTGGGAGTACGACTTCAACGGCGATGCCGGCATCGTGGAGAGCTACATCTCGTACCTCCGGCGCAAGATCGACCCGCACACGGAGGAGTCGCTGATCCAGACGAAGCGCGGCTTCGGTTACATGCTGAAGGTGGGCAAGACGGTCTGACACCGTCGACCCCGTACCCGCCGTCCGTCGACGGCACCGCCGTCGCAGCAGGGAGGACCGCATGGCGCACAAGCCGGATGCGGTCACCGCGTGGTGGCGACGGATCAGCCTTCGCGCCAAGGTCACCGGTGTCACCGTGGCCGTCCTCGCGCTGGGCCTGCTCGTCGCGGGTATCGGCACGGTGCCGCTGCTGCGCAACGCCCTCGTGGAGAACATCAATGCGCAGCTCCCTGCACTGGTGACCAGCGACCTCGTCAACCGCTATTTCGACACGACGACGATCGACGGCGTCACCACCTATACGCCGAGAGACGAGAAGCCCCGTGACTTCTCGTTCGCCATCTACGACGCGGAGGGCGCCCTGCGCGCGACCGCGCCCAGTGCCTCCGGCCGGGCTCCGGTCTTCCCCGCCGAGTACTCCCTGTCCGACGCCCAGGCGAACGAGGACCAGGTGCTCGCTCTCGAGGACACGGACGGCCGGGTCTACCACGCCGCCGCGGCCGTCGTGCAGCAGGAGGGCGACCCGCTCAGCATCCAGATGGTGGCACTCCCCCTCGCCGAAGCCGACCGCATCATCAGCCAGTACTTCGGGATCTACATCACCATCGCCCTGATCACGATCCTCGTCGCGGCGCTGCTCACCCGCGGTCTCGTGACCCTGACCTTCCGACGACTCGGACAGGTGGAGCAGACCGCCATGTCGATCGCCGCCGGCGACTTCCGACAGCGGCTCACCGACCTGGAGCCGACCACGGAGGTCGGCCGCCTCAATGCGGCCATCAACACCATGCTCGACCGCGTGGATCGCTCCCTCGCGCAGCGCGACCGCACGGTGCAGCACATGCGCCGATTCATCGGAGACGCCAGTCACGAGCTGCGGACGCCGCTGGTCAGCGTCCGCGGGTACGCAGAGCTGTACCGCATGGGCGCGATCAAGGGCGAGGAGGACACCGCCCGGGCGATGGAGCGCATCGAGAAGGAAGCCATTCGCATGGGCGTCCTCGTGGAGGACCTGCTGGCGCTCGCCCGTCTGGATGAGGAGCGGGAGCCGCAGATCGTTCCTCTCGACCTCCGTCCCATCGCCCGCGACGCCGCCTTGGACGTGCGCGCCGCCGCCCCTGGCCGGGTGATCTCCGTGATCGACCGCACGGTCGAGAACGTGCCGACAGCTCCCATCCGCACGCCTGTGGTGCCCATCGCCCCCGAACCCGCCCCCAAGACGCGCCCCCGGGCCACCCTGTCGCGGCTGCGCCGTCGTCCGCGGACGCCCGAGCAGCCCCCGGCCATCGATTTCACCGAGGTGGCGGACATCCCGGTCCGGACGCCGCCGATCGTGCTCGGCGAGGAGAACAAGGTCCGACAGGTGGTGACGAACCTCCTGGGCAATGCGCGCCGATTCTCGCCGGAAGACAGTCCGATCGAGATCGTCGTGGACTCGGATCGCGTCGCCGGGACCGCGAGCATCTCGATCGTCGACCACGGCGAGGGCGTGCCACCGCAGATCCGCGAGCAGATCTTCGAGCGGTTCTGGCGCGCCGACACGTCGCGGGCGCGCGAGACCGGAGGATCCGGTCTCGGGCTCGCCATCGTCGCCTCGATCCTCAAGGCGCTCAATGGCGACATCGCCGTCTCCGAGAGTCCAGGAGGCGGAGCCACCTTCACCGTGACCCTGCCGCTGGCTCCGGCGCGTTCGACACCGGAGCATCTTCTGGAGGACACGCAGCCGTTGGACCGCCTCGACCAGCCGTAGCGGCCGCTTCTGCACAGACGGCCCTCATGGCGCGTTCTCCCGCCTCCGGCGCGGTGATCCGACCCCCGACTCGTCGTCGCTGCCGTCGGCGTATCGTCGGCCTTCTTCGAAGGGAGTTCCCATGACCGTCTTCACCGTCGACACCGACGCCGTCCATGCGGCGGAAGCCGCGACCCGCGCCACCATCGAGCGCCTGCGCACCGAATCCGCCACCCTCATGTCCCAGCTCAGGCAGCTGCAGACCGCATGGGTCGGCACCGCCGCCACGGCGTTCCAAGGCTGCGCCGAAGAGTGGCAGGGCGCTCAGCAGCACGTCGAGCTCGTCCTGGACGGGATCGGGACGTCGCTCGGCGCCGTGGCCACCCAGTACGCCGAAGCGGATCAATACTCGGCGAGCCTGTTCCGCTGAGACGCAGAAAGCCCCCGGCCGGAGCCGGGGGCTTTCTGTGAGACGGAGTCTCTGAACCTCTCAGAGGATCAGAAGTCCATGCCGCCCGTGGGGTCACCCGCGGGAGCAGCGACCTTCTCCGGCTTGTCGGCGACGACGGCCTCGGTCGTCAGGAACAGACCGGCGATCGACGCGGCGTTCTGCAGCGCAGAGCGCGTGACCTTCGCCGGGTCGATGATGCCCTGTGCGAACATGTCGCCGTACTCGCCGCTGGCGGCGTTGAGGCCCTGGCCCGCGGGGAGCTCGGACACCTTGTTGGCGACGACACCCGGCTCGAGACCGGCGTTCAGCGCGATCTGCTTCAGCGGAGCCTCGATCGCCACGCGGACGATGTTCGCACCGGTCGCCTCGTCACCCTCGAGCGAGAGAGCGTCGAGAGCCTTCGTGCCGGACTGGATGAGGGCGACACCACCACCGGGGACGATGCCCTCCTCGACGGCAGCCTTCGCGTTGCGTACGGCGTCCTCGATGCGGTGCTTGCGCTCCTTGAGCTCGACCTCGGTCGCAGCGCCGGCCTTGATGACGGCCACGCCACCGGCGAGCTTCGCCAGACGCTCCTGCAGCTTCTCGCGGTCGTAGTCGCTGTCGGTGTTCTCGATCTCGCGACGGATCTGCGTGACGCGACCCTCGATCTGGTCGGCCTCGCCGGCACCCTCGACGATCGTGGTCTCGTCCTTGGTGACGATGACCTTGCGCGCACGACCCAGCAGGTCGAGCGTGGCGTTCTCGAGCTTCAGGCCCACCTCTTCGGTGATGACCTGGCCACCCGTGAGGATCGCGATGTCCTGCAGCTGCGCCTTGCGACGGTCGCCGAAGCCGGGAGCCTTGACGGCGACCGACTTGAAGATGCCCTTGAGCTTGTTCAGCACGAGGGTCGCGAGGGCCTCACCCTCGACGTCCTCGGCGATGATGACGAGCTCCTTGCCGTCCTGGATCACCTTGTCGACGATGGGCAGGAGGTCCTTGATGTTGGAGACCTTCTGGTTCGCGATCAGGATGTACGGGTCTTCGAAGACGGCTTCCTGGCGCTCCGGGTCCGTGACGAAGTACGGGTTCAGGTAGCCCTTGTCGAAGCGCATGCCCTCGGTGAGCTCGAGTTCGGTGCCGAAGGTCTGCGACTCCTCGACCGTGACGACGCCTTCCTTGCCCACCTTGTCGATGGCCTCGGCGATGAGCTCGCCGATCGCGGGGTCGGCGGCGGAGATGGAGGCGGTCGCGGCGATCTGCTCCTTGGAGTCGATCTCCTTCGCCGAGCTCAGCAGCTCCTCGGTGATGGCGGCGACGGCCTTCTCGATGCCGCGCTTGAGGGAGATGGGGTCGGCGCCGGCCGCGACGTTGCGCAGGCCTTCGCGGACCAGGGCCTGGGCGAGGACCGTGGCGGTCGTCGTGCCGTCGCCGGCGACGTCGTCGGTCTTCTTGGCGACCTCCTTGACGAGCTCCGCGCCGATCTTCTCGTACGGGTCGTCCAGCTCGATCTCCTTGGCGATGGAGACACCGTCGTTCGTGATCGTGGGGGCGCCCCACTTCTTCTCGAGCACGACGTTGCGACCACGCGGGCCGAGGGTCACCTTGACCGCATCGGCGAGGATGTTGAGGCCACGCTCGAGGCCGCGGCGGGCCTCCTCATCGAAGGCGATGATCTTTGCCATGAGTTTTGTCGTCCCTCCTGGACGTAGACGGTGGGTTTAGCACTCAGAGTGAGAGAGTGCTAACGCCATTCTGGCACTCGACACCATCGAGTGCAAGCCGCGTCGTCCGGGAGTCGGGCGAGGGTCAGGGCGCGGGAGTCTCGGGCACCGATGCCGCCCGGTCGACGCCGATCACGATGGTGAGCTGCTTCTGCCCGTCCTCCGTCTGGCCCGCGTAGTAGTCGCTCTGCTGCACCTCGGCGCCGCCGATGACGCCGGCGAGGCCCTTCGCCGCCTCCTCGTCCTCGGCGCTGACGTAATAGACGGTCGTGGTCTCGAAGTCGTCGCTGGCGCTGTCGCTGGCGAGCACGGTCGCCGCCGCCCAGCCGGCGTTGATGAGGGTGTCGCGCATCTGGTCGTCCAGCCCGCTGTCGGGGGTCGCGTTGAGGATGAGCACCGAGTAGGTCGGGTCGATCACCCCGGTCTGCTCGGGCGTGGGAGCCACGGACGACGTCGGCTCCGGAAAGAGGTCGATCCGTCCCATGACGACCAGAGCGCCGAAGATGCCGGCGATGATGAGCACGAGAGCGGCGACGAACGACCACAGGAGCACGACCCAGCCGTTCATCCCCGGAGCTTCGGCACGGTGTGCTCCCACACGTCCGGTGGAACGGGGGACCTCGTCGAAACGGTCACGGGGGGGCTTGGACACCCCTCGATGCTAGCGGCACGTCGCTGGTAAACCGTTCCATGACGAGCACGACCCCGCAGGATCAGGTCATCCGGTGAACCCGGGGATCCGGGACGTGCGCCGGGCGCTTCTGGCGTCCCGCAGTCGACGCAGTCGGCCGACGAGGATCGGATCGAAGGCGAGGGCCGCCTCGGAGTCGATGAGACGGGCGAGCAGCTGGTAGTAACGCGCCGCGCTCATGCCCAGTCGCGCACGGATCGCTTCCTCCTTCATACCGCCGTGGCGCGGCCAGGCGGCCTCCAGGGCGAGGATCGCGCGATCGCGTTCCGTGAGGTGGTCAGCGGGCATGCCCTCAGATTAGGTCGTGGTCGACGGATCGCCCGCGCGCCACTCCCACCGGGCGCCGAGCGGGTCGGCAGCGGCGCGCACCCGCCCGTCGAGCGCGACGACGAATCCGGGCCAGGCCTCCGCGACGACCGGTGGGTCCCAGACCTCGAGGAGAGCGGGCGGGTCGATCGTGACCCAGCGCGCGGGCAGCGTCGCGATCGTCTCGATCAGCGCCTCCCGCTGCTCCCGGGGGATGTGCACGAGAACCCCGGGGGTCGTGATCACCAGCGTGGCATGCGCCGGCGCGGATCCTGCCAGCTCCTCCAGATGGGCGGCTGCGTCTCCGGCGACGAGAAGCGGCGGCTCGGCGGCCGCGATGTCGAGCGCGGCGGTGATGCGCTGCTCCCTCCCCTCCTCTCCCGGCCACACGAGCGCCCGCAGCCAGCGCCGATCCTCTTCGTCGGCGGCGTCCAGCGGGGCGAGGTCGATCCCGGCGCGCCACACCACCTCCGGCATGCGCAGCGGGGGGAGGTCGCCGGTGACGGTGCTCTCCAGCACCACGGTGGAGGGACCGTCGAGGGGGTCGAGCGCGCGACGAACGGACCCGCCGTCGTCGATGAAACGGTATGAGTAGCGATCGGGATAGAGGCAGAGGCCGGCGGAGGCGCCGACCTCCAGCAGCGCGATCGGGCCCTCGATCTCGGAGAGCACCGGCAGCAGTGCCGCGGTGCGGAGGGGCTCGTTGGTCTGCAGGGCGCGGCTCGTGCATTCCTCGACGAGTCGAGAGGCATTGGTCAGGACGAACCGACGCCACTCGCGGTACGGACCGTGACCGGCGCCGAGCAGGCGGGACACGGCGAACACGAGCGGAGGCTGGCGACGGGTGGCGGGAATCCGCAGCAGAACCTCGCTGATCTCGTCGTCTTCGGCGACCCCGGCCGCCCACTCCCCGTACAGCGCACTGCGCCCCGGAGCCTCCACGGCCGCGAATCGGGCATAGCGCTCCTGCACGGCATCCTTCATGCGTCCATTCTGACGGGGAGCGCCATGAGGGCCCTGCACAAGGGAGAATGGAGAGGACTCAGGAGGACACGATGCCCTACAGCGTGAACAAGACCGAAGACGAGTGGCGCGACGAGCTCGGCGAAGAGCAGTACGCCGTGCTGCGCCAGGCGGCGACCGAGCGGGCGTGGACCGGCGAGCTGCTCGATGAGGAGCGCGCCGGACTCTACACCTGCGGCGCCTGCGGCGCCGAGCTCTTCAAGAGCGGCACGAAGTTCGATTCCGGCTGCGGCTGGCCGAGCTTCTACGAGTCGGTCCGGCCGGACGCCGTCGAGCTGCTCGAGGACGACAGCCTCGGCATGGTCCGCACCGAGGTCCGCTGCGCATCCTGCGGTTCGCACCTCGGCCACGTCTTCCCGGACGGCTTCGGCACCCCCACCGGTGACCGCTACTGCATGAACTCGATCGCGCTGAACTTCACGCCCGACGAGTCGTGAGCGCCCTCGACGCCGTCCGCGCACGGCAGTCCTGGTCGAAGGTCGGGGACACCGCCCCGGGACGCGAGGAGCTGGTGACGCTCATCGGCGCCGCCGGTCGCGTCGCCGATCACTCGTCCCTGCGCCCCTGGCGGCTGATCGAGCTGCGCGGCCAGGACCGCGAGGCGCTCGGCGCCGCGATCGCGGAGGCGCAGGGGGACGCCGAGCCGTCGGCGAAACCGCTGCGGGCCCCGCTCCTCATCGCCGTGGTCGTGAGCTACCGGGCGAGCGAGAAGGTGCCACGCTGGGAACAGGAGGCGGTGGCCTCCGGCGTCGCCCACGTCCTGAGCCTGCTGCTCGACGAGGCGGGATGGGGCGTCATCTGGCGCACCGGCCAGTACACGCGCTCGGAACCGGTCGCGCGCATGCACGGGCTGGGGCCGGACGAGGAGCTTCTCGGTTGGCTCTACGTCGGGGCGAAACCCGAGGGCAAGAGCCCGGGCCGCCGCAAGACCGTCGACGCCCGCGCGCTCCTGACCCGACCGCCGAGACTCTCGCCGGAGGCGCGGGCCGCTGCTGAGGCGGCCGCACGGGAGGCCGAGAAGCAGAAGGCCGAGAAGGCCGAGAAGAAGGCCCGCAAGAGGGCGAAGAAGAAAGAGAAGAAGAAGGCCAAGAAGGCCGCCAAGAAGACCCGCTCCTAGAGCCGGCGGCGTCGCCAGGGCACCGCGACCAGCACCGAGCCGACCGCCACGATCACCATCGCGACCACCTGCCACAGCGCCGGTCCCGCCTGCGCCGGCCAGAGCAGGTCGATCACGACGGACGTGACGAGCTGCCCGAGCACCGAACCCAACCCCATCAGCAGCACGCCGGTGTGCGCGACGATGAACGCGCCGAGCAGGATGTAACCCGCCCCCAGGAAGCCGCCGAGGTAGAGCCAGGGCTCGGTCGGCAGCGCGGCCGGCCATCCCCGCACGGCGACGCTGATGCCGGCGGCGACCGCGAGCACCAGGGTGCCGGCGATGAAGCTCATGAGCGTGGCGGCGATCGGCGACTGCACGCGTTGAGCCAGCCGCCCGTTCGTCGCCGCCTGCCAGGCGATGCCGACACCCGCGGCGAAGGGCAGCAGGAGCATCCACAGCGGAGCGGTCGCCAGCACGTCGCCCGAGAGGGAGATCCCGACCGCGGCGAGCGCCAGCACCCCGCCCATCACCCGACCGGGGGTGACGGCCACGACACCGGCCGGCCCGAAGCCGATGCGGTCGAGGACGAGGCCGTGCAGGGTCTGTCCTGCCACGACACCCACCGTGAAGAGGGAGACGCCGAGGATCCCCGCCGTCAGACCCTGGGTGGACACGGTGAGTGCGCCGCAGGCGCCCCCGAGGAGCATCCAGAACGGGATGCTCCGATCGCGGATGCCGCGCCCGAGACGCAGGGCACCACGGCGCGCCGAAGGCAGGAAGGAGATGACCACGGCGAGGGCCACGAGTCCTACCGCGAAGGAGAGGAAGCCGGCGACGATGCCGTTGTCGACGCGCACGCCCAGGACCCCGTTGATGCGCGCCTGGATCGCGGTCATGACTCCGATCGCGACGGCTCCCCCGAGCGCCAGAGGAGCAGGGATGCGGCGGGCGGGGGTCACCTGTCGACACTATCGGAGCCTCCGCGCGCACCTGTCCTCCACGGTGCCGTCCTCCTGGAGGACGAGCGCACCGCATCAGGGAATCGTCCTGCAGGAGGACGCGCGCCGGCCCGATGATCCGTAGCGTGGTGCCCATGATCACCGCAGAAGGCCTCACCAAGAGATTCGGGGACAAGACCGCCGTCGACGGCGTGTCCTTCACCGTGCAGCCAGGGAGCGTCACCGGCTTCCTCGGACCGAACGGCGCAGGGAAGTCGACGACCATGCGCATGATCGTCGGGCTGGACCGTCCGACGGCGGGCCGGGCCACCGTGGCCGGCCAGGAGTATCGCAAGCTCCGCGCCCCGCTGACCGAGGTCGGCGTGCTCCTCGATGCCAAGGCCGTGCACACCGGTCGGACAGCGCGGGATCACCTCCGCGCGATGGCAGCCACGCACGGCATCCCGACCTCCCGTGTCGACGAGGTCATCGAGCTCGCCGGCATCGGCGCGGTCGCCCGCAAGCGCGCCGGGAAGTTCTCGCTCGGCATGGGGCAGCGACTGGGGATCGCCTCCGCGCTGCTCGGCGATCCGCACACCCTCATCCTCGACGAGCCGGTCAACGGCCTCGACCCGGAGGGCGTCCGCTGGGTGCGGCAGTTCGTCCGGCATGCCGCCTCCGAGGGACGGACGGTCCTGCTCTCCAGCCACCTCATGAGCGAGATGGCGCAGACGGCGGACCACGTCATCGTGATGGGACGGGGCAAGGTCCTCGCCGACGCCCCGCTCGCGGAGCTCGTCCGCTCCTGGACGACCAACCGCGTCCGCGTGCGGACACCCCGCCCGACCGACCTCGTGGCCGCTGTGGGCGGTCCGGACGTGGAGATCGTCAGCGCGGCTCCCGATCTGCTCGACATCGCAGGGCTCCCGGCAGCCCGCATCGGCGACCTCGCCGCGGAGCGCGGCATTCCGCTGCACGAACTCACCCCGACCACCGGATCCCTCGAAGAGGCCTACCTCGCCCTCACCGGCGACGCCGTCGAGTACCGCACGAAGGAGCTCTCATGACCGCCGCCCCCGCCGTGACGACTCCGGCCGTCGCGCCCCCCGCCACCGACTCGGGCCGGCGCCTCACCTTCCCGCGCGCCGTGCGCGGTGAGGCGATCAAGCTCATCACCCTCCGGTCCACCTGGTGGTCCATCGCGATCGCCGCCGCGCTCACGATCGGCATCGCCGTCCTCATCGCTCAAGCGATCGACGCCCCCGGCTTCGACCCGATCCAGGCCGTCGTCATGCCGATCCAGTTCACGATGCTGCTCGCCGGCATCATCGGAGCGATCTCGGTGACCGGCGAGTACTCCACGGGCATGATCCGCTCGACGCTGACGGCCGACCCGATCCGCGGGTCCGTGCTGCTGGCGAAGTCGCTCGTGCTCGCGGCCTTCCTCTTCCTGTCGTCGCTGGTCATCTTCGGCGTCGCCGCGGTCGCCGTGTCCGCCGTGGTCGCAGGACGGGAGCAGGGCATCGACTGGTCGGACCCCGCGACCTCCGTCCTGCCGATCGTCGTCGCCTCGCTCGCCATGGCCGTCTTCGCGCTGATCGGCGTGGCCTTCGGCTTCATCCTGCGCTCGGGTGCCGGAGCGATCGCAGCGACCGTCGGTCTGCTGTTCGTCCTGCCGATCGTCGCGAGCTTCTTCGCGATGGCGGGAGAGGCCTGGGCCTGGGTGATCGACGCCTCCGCCTACCTCCCCGTGGCCGCCGCGCAGAGCGCGATCCTGCCCGGTGACACGGCGACGCTGGATGCGCCGGTCGCCTTCCTCACCCTCGGCTGCTGGGTGGTCGGCGGTCTGCTGGCCGCGTGGGCCGTCCTCCGCACGCGGGACGCGTAGGAGACCGGGTGCCGGCGAAGCGACGCGGAACGGACACGGTCCGGGAGGACGAGGGGCTGCGGCTCCCTCGTCCTCCCGGCTTGTTCCGGCGTTTCTGGGCGCGCCATCCCGTCCTCGCCGACGTCCTGCTCGCCCTGCTCTGCATCGTCCTCACGATCACACCCGCCGCGCGCATCGACGATGCCGACCGCGGCCCCGTCGGGCTCGTGCTCGCCGCCCTGCTGCCGCTCTGCGTGGTCGTGGCCTCCGCCACCCTGCTCTGGCGCCGACGGAAGCCCTGGCTCCCCGCGATCGCGGCGATCCTGCTCGACGTCTTCCTCCTGTTCACCGCGCTGCCGGGGAGCAGCCCGCTGCTGCTGTTCGCCGGCTACTCCCTCGCCGTCTACCGCTCCACCCGTGCCGCGTGGACCGCTTTCGGCATCGGCGTCGCAGCCAGCGCCTCGGGAGCCGGGCTTCTCCTCTGGGCGGGCATCTTCACATTGCAAGAGGCGGTCAACGCCCTGCTCGGCACGGTCGTGCTCGGTCTCATCGGCACTCTGATCGGCGCGAACGTCGGGAGTCGGAAGCGGTATCTCGACGCTGTCATCGACCGCTCGCGACAGCTCCTCGTGGAGCGGGACCAGCAGGCGCAGCTCGCCGCGGCGGCGGAGCGGGCACGGATCGCGCGGGAGATGCACGACATCGTGTCGCACTCCCTGACCGTGGTCGTGGCACTGTCCGAGGGCGCGGCCGCCACTCCGGACCGCGAACAGGCACGCGCGGCGGCCACCTCTGCGGCGGATACCGCCCGCAGCGCGCTCACCCAGATGCGGGCGATGCTCGGCGTGCTGCGGGATGACGACGCCCCGCTCCTGCTCGCGCCGGTCTCGCCCGCCTCTCCGCAGGAGACGGTCGCGGCCGCGCAGCGGACCGGGTATCCGGTCACCCTCGCCACAGCGGGCCAGGCGGAGGTGTCGTCCGATGTCGCCCATGCGCTCGGCCGGATCGTGCAGGAGGGACTGACGAACGCGATGCGGCATGCGCCGACCGCTTCGACCGTGTCCGTGCGCCTGGAGTACGCGCCCGGTACCGTGGTCATCGAGATCGTCAACGACGGTGTCGCAGGCACTCCCGGAGAAGGGGGCTTCGGCCTCCGGGGTCTCCTGGAACGCGCCGCTCACGTCCGCGGCACACTGGAGTCACGGCCGGACGGTGCGGGCCGCTGGCTCCTGCGCGCCGTCCTGCCGACATCGTCCGAGGCGCCGGCCGTGTCGCCGCGCGGGGAGGGGAACACATGACATCGCCCATCCGTGTGCTCCTGGTCGACGATCAGGAGCTGATCCGTCTGGGGTTCCGCATGGTCCTGGAGGCGGAGCCCGACATCGTCGTGATCGGAGAGGCGGGGGACGGGAAGGCGGCGATCGCGCAGAGCGCCGCGCTCGCCCCCGACCTCGTGCTCATGGACATCCGCATGCCGGAGCTCGACGGGATCGCGGCGACGACGGCCATCGTCGGCGCCCACCCCGAGACGAAAGTGCTCGTCCTCACGACCTTCGATCTCGACGAATATGCCTTCGGTGCGATCCGCGCCGGAGCCAGCGGGTTCCTGCTCAAGGATGCGCAGCGCCAGGAGATGCTCTCCGCCGTCCGTGCCGTGCATCGCGGGGACGCCGCCTTGGCGCCGAGGATCACCCGCGTGCTGCTGGAGCACGTCGGCACGCAGCTCGGGACCGCCGCTGTCGACGAGGTCGCGGATGCCGGGTACCGGTCCCTGACGGAACGCGAGCGCGAGGTGTTCGTCGCGATCGGCCGGGGGCTCACCAACGCCGAGATCGCGACGACTCTCTACGTCGGCGAGTCCACCGTCAAGACGCACGTCGGGCGGATCCTGGCGAAGCTCGGGGCACGCGACCGGATCCACGCCGTGATCCTCGCGCACCGGCTCGGCCTCGTCGGTCGGTGAGAGCGGGTCAGCCCTGCGGCGGTGTCCAGGCCGAGACGCGATTCAGGCGCTCGACCTCTTCGGGCGAAAGCTCCAGCCGCGCACCGGCGAGCAGATCCGGCACCTGATCCACCGTCCGGGCACTCGCGATGGGCGCGACCACGGTCGGCTGCGCACGCAGCCAGGCCAGGGCCGTCGCGGCGACCGAGGCGCCGTGCGCTCCGCCGATCTCGTCGAGGGCGTCGATGATCCGCAGCCCTGCCTCGGTGGCGTACTTCGCGGCGCCGGCGGCCCGCGGAGATCCCTCTCCCCCGGCGTCCGTCGAGCGGTACTTGCCCGTGAGGAAGCCGCTCGCCAGCGCGTAGCACGGCACGAGGCTCAGCCCGAACTCCTCGGCGACGGGGATGATGGTGTCCTCGACGTCGTTGCGGTGCACGAGGTTGTAGTGCGGCTGAATGGCGACGGGACGCGCGACGCCGAGTCGGTCCGCGATGTCGATCCACTGACGGATGCGGTCGGCCGTGTAGTTCGACACCGCCACGTGCCGCACGAGCCCGTCCGTGACGAGGGCGCCGAACGCCTCGACCGTCTCCTCCAGCGGCACGGACTCGTCGTCGAAGTGCGCGTAGTAGAGGTCGATCTCGTCCACTCCGAGGCGAGCGAGCGACGCTTCGGCCGCCCGACGGACGTTGCCGGCCGACAGACCGCGGAAGGCCGGATGCTGGCTGACCTTGGTCGCGACGACGACCCCCTGGGGCCGCCGCGACGCGAGCCACGCACCGATGATCGTCTCGCTCTCGCCGCCCTCGTTGCCGGCAACCCATGCGCTGTAGGAGTCCGCCGTGTCGATGAAGTCGCCACCCCCATCGACGAAGGCGTCGAGGACGGCGAAGGAGGCGTCACGGTCGGCCGTCCAGCCGAACACGTTGCCGCCGAGGGCGAGGGGGAAGACGTCGAGGTCACTGGAGCCGATGCGGGTCATGTTCGAGACAACCGCGACGAGCGGCGCGAACATTCCCGGAAGCGGAACACGAAGATGCGCAGGTGGCCGGGGCGGGGTGCCGACCACCTGCACCCCAGTAACATAACACCCTCCGAAGTTATACGCGATATGCGGGCGTGCACTGCATCTTGGCGTCAGACGTTGCCGAAGTTGAGACTCACCTTCGCCACCTTCGTCTGGCTCACCCCGCCTTGGGGACTGCGCGCGGCCACAAAGAGGTGGTTACCCGACGGAACAGGAATCATGGTGCTGAACTCAATCTGAGCGATTCCCCCGACGACACCGGGGAAGGATCCGGCGAACCCCCCGCTGTAGACGCCGGTAGAGGCGTTAAGCAGGTAGTACTGAAGAAGCAGCGTCTTCTCGGGCGTGAGACCGGTGAAGTACGCATGTGTCGTCACCTGGTAGAGGCCGGCGCCGCCCGCCCCAGCGGCCATATCGAACACGCCAGCTGAGAAGTAGAGTCGTGTGTTCGCACTCGTGCCGATAAGGGCGGTGTAGTCGCCCTGACGGCGATGGTAGATGGGCACGATGTCCTCCGGTTGTGTAGATGGCGGTGTGTTCGATCCCGTGTACTCCCAGTGCCACGCCTCCGGGTGGGCTCCGGTCGGCTCAGCCCATGCCGGGTGAGTCCACCCGTAGGCTGCCGCGTGAGCCTTCATCCAGACGTAGATCGGATTCGTCCAGGCGGTCCGGGGCACGCCGATGTCGATGGCGAGGGCCCAACCATGGTTGGACGTGCCGGGAACAGCCGCGAACCCGCAGTTCCCCTGGCTGCACCAGTAGTTCCGCGCCTCGACCTGGCCCGCATAGTCCCTGTACGCGTCATTGAGCGGCAGGTCTCGACCGAATGCGGCGCGAAATGCCTTGTTGAGTTCACCCAGCGCCTGAACCGCATCCGAGCGGAGTCGACGCGCCGTGTTCCATGGCACTGTCGAGAGCGATGAAAGCGGGATCCTCCCGTTCGCGTGCCCTCCCCATGCTCCGCTCCGCAGCAGAAGCGGGGCGGCGGCGGCCGGCGCTGCCAGCGCCGCGTTCACGCCCAGCGTCCCCGTGGCAATCGCTAGGCCTGCGGTCGTCAACAAGCCACGTCGCGAGATTCCGTGAAGTGTGAGCTTCGGTACCGTCATCGACGGAGAGGACTCGGCGTCAACCATCTGTGGCTCGCATTCGTCGGAGATCGGTCTGATCGTGCTCATAGGTCGCCGTAGTCGAAGGCAGGTGCCTGCAGCTGGGTGACAGCAGCATCCGCCAGATGAAGTCGCACGAAGTCGAGCCCGACCGCGCCCGGGCGCGTCAGCGACTGCGCGGACGGGACCTCGCGGATCGAGATCCCCAAGGCGTCGTCTCCTTCGCCGACGTCTACGGCCCCGGCGGCCTCCGCCGCTGCACGACCGGTACCGACGGACACACCCTCCAGCGTGCCGATCTCAACACCGCCCACGGAGGCTCGTGAAACCGATACTGTCGCGCCGGCGCCCATCGGCTTGAGCACGCGGATGCCATCCCAATCGAAATAGGTCACTTCGTAGCCGTTCGGATCCTCCGTCACCGCGGGTGCGCCACCGAGGATCCCGTCGAGGGCAACGACGAGAGCCTCTGCGTCCTCATAGATGAAGGTTTCCTCCTGGCCATCCGAGACAAAGGTGATAGCTCGATTGCCTAACGTGAGAGAGGTCATGCTCGGAGCGTATGGGTGACGAGTCCATCGCGTCTGTCCTCACTTCGACCTACAGACAAGATGCCGCTGGTTCGATACAGTCAAAGGAATGGTCATGAATTCGCTAGACGATCAAGCATCTCGTTCGACTAGCGACCGCCTCACGCGCGCACTCGTCCACTGGGCATGATGAACTCTCAGCTGAGGCCCGCGGCCAAGGCATAGCCGTAACGGTCCTGCGATCACCGAAGATTAGAGAGCCGACTACGGGACTCGAACTCTACTTTGCGCTGCGCTGTATCGTATTCCCCGCATAATCTCTGGCGCCGTCAACCACCTTCGACCACTGTTGACCCCCTTCGGATACGTGCATCTGTGGGCAAAGGGTGGGCACGAGCACGCGTCGGTATAGTCGGCGTCATGAGCACCGTGATCGAGCACAAGAGCGTCGACGGCAGAGCCGTCATCACCGACACGCACTTGATCTTCGAGTACAACTTGCTCGGTCGAGTCGGGCGCATGACGAAGCGGTCGGAGATTCCGCTCGACAAGATCTCGGCGTATGACATCGTCACCGGTCCAATCATGTATCTCCGCGTCTCCGCCGATGGGTGGTCGGCAACGCCCGACCCCTCCAAGTCGGCACTGGCGTTCGCTCTCCACCCACGCAAGTCCTATGCAGAGTTCGTGTACGAGCTGCGCATGGCATCGGGAGCAGAGATGCGTCGGATCGACGTTCCTACTACCCCGTCCGCTTCCGCTCCTAGCGCGCCGACGCGCGCCGCCCGACTTCCGTCGGCGGAGTTCGGTGGCTACAAGCTCCGTGACGGCGTACTGAAGAGCGGCGGCAAGTCGGTCAGCGTGCAGGGCGCGGAGGCGGAGGCGACGCAGGGCGCACCCTCTCAGCGCTCCACTCTCACTCGGATGGGAGCAGGCGCACTCATCGCGGGTCCGATCGGCTTCGTCGTTGGGGCCGTCGCGCGGAAGAACACGTCGAAGTGCTATGTGACGATCGGCGTTCCCGATGGTGTGGTCGTCATCGAGAGCAAGGCGAAGGAGTTCCCCGACGCCGTGCGCTTCACCGACGTGGTGAATCGCACTGCGCAGCAGCTCGCCGCGGAGTATGCCCGCCGCGCGTAAGAGTCACGTTTTCGACGGGGGAAGGAACACCCGGCCAATGCCATCGCGATCCCTGCACCTCGACGTCGCGCTCAGTGTGAGGTTGTCCGCCGCGATGTCTGTGCGCTGGGCGCGTCCAGTTGCGCCATGTCGTCGCGTTGCCTTCGATCGCTCGACACCAACGGGATGACGGTCGACAGTCGATCTGACCTGACCTGTCCCCCATACGGCCTACAGACGGTAGCGGTGGCCGCAAATAACCTCTCCATGTAAGCGCCTCCAACGGGGATGGCGATCGATCGGAGGAAGCAGTGTTCAAGAGATCTGCTGCAGCTGCTGCTGCGGTGATGGGATTGGTCGGGGCGATGGTCGCTTCCCCGGCGATGGCGGACAACGCCAATCCGGTGACCCCAGAGTTCTCTGGGGTGGTCGAGAGTTCGAACGGCGTGTCATTGGACGGAGCGACCGTGCAGATCTCGGCCTGGCCGAGCAACGAGGTCCTCGCCGCCCTGAACGAAGGCGATCCCGTACCTATGACCCCAGTCGGCGTCGGAACGACGGGGAGGGACGGCCGCTTCTCCGTCCCGGTCGATACGGCATTGGCCGCACGAAACGTCCGGGCGGACGGAGCGGTCAACTATCAGGCGTTGGTGTACGGCCCGGACGGGTCCCTGATCTCGGACTATTCGTTCGCCCAAGAAGAGAACCTGCGGGCGGGCGTCCGGTCCCTCGACATCGAAGCGTCTGTTTCTTCGCAGGAGTTCAATGCGCAGGCGACAGCGGCGAAGCAATCATCGTCATTTTCGATCGCAGCTGCGGCGGCGGCCTGCGGACAGATAGACGGGGGCGTTGCAGGCAACTACTGGGTGCAGGTGGGCAGGGTCGGGTCATCGGCGACTAGTGGATTCTCCGCCTCATTCTCATATTCGTCGTCGCAGAGTTCGACACTTGGCGTTGCAGTGAAGACGCCGAGCGGATCCTGGGGCGCGAGCGGGAGCGTCAGCGTGAGCAGGGCAAGCTCCACGTCAACGACGTGGCCCGCGCTCACGGGATCGGGCGGTCGCGCCTTTAAGACACAGTTCCAGTACAAGGTCTTCAAAACCGTTTGCACGGGCACCGGGGAACAGTCACGTTCGCTGCGTCCCGTTGCTCACGTGGGAGGAACCTCCACGAGCACCGCGTCTGTCAGCGCTTCATATTGCACGAGCTATGTGTCCGGATCCACATTCACTCGTTCGAGTTCCACGGCACAGACCATCTCGGGCGGCGCCGACGTTTCGGCCTACGTCGGATTCGATCTGAGCGCAAAGACGGGGTACTCCACCACGAGCAAGGTGACGATCAAGTTCACTGCAGCCAAGTCACTGTGCGGATCCCAGGGATACCCAGGAGCGACGCCCGGAACTCTAGTAGTGAAGTAGACATGACTTCACGGAACCCGAACCGTGTGGCTGCCGCCGCGATGGCGGCGGCCACACTGGTGCTCACCGCGTGCACCCCCTCAGGACCCGCGTACCTTGCCATGGGGGGCGACGTGGGAACGCTCTGCATACCCGCTGCCAACAACGAGGACATTGCTCTAGGAGAGACCGTGAAGGCCGAGTCAGACGTCACCGTCTCGTCCGTGGAGCTGCTCGACTCAGCGGGCTTGAAGACCGTAGGCTCCGCATCGGTGATAGCGCTCAGAGACGGAGCAACAGCGATTGGCGCTCAGCCGGTCGCGGCCCTCAGCGATGAGGTAGGGGGCCTGTGGGACGAGAGAATCCCCGCCGAATCCGCTCGACTGGAAGCAGGACAGCACTACTCGGTTGTCGTAGTGGTGAAGCTCGAGGGACAGACCGGCATAGCCCAACGGATGCGAGTGAATTACGAGACGCCCGGGGGTCTCAAAAGCACAGCAGAAGGAACCACGGCATACGAACTCGCGCCGAATTGCAACTAAGCTGTCGGCCCAACGACGAAAGACCCCCACCCGCCGGAGGCTGGGTGGGGGTCTACTCGACTCTGGCACTCAGGAGAACATGCTCTCCTGGTGGTCTCGGACGAGGGCACCGAGGTCGGGCTCAGCCTTCGGTATGTCCGCCCAGGTGCCGTCTTCGGTCCGCTCGGGCGTGATCTTCGGCGCGCGCGTCGGATCTGCCGGGAGGGTTGCAAGGACTAGTCGGAGCAGCGAGATGAACGCGGCTCCGAGAGCGGCTTGCAGCACGACCGGCCAGTCGACGTCCGAGAGAAGGACCCCTCCGGTGAGTCCGGCGGCGAGGGACTGGCCGAAGGTCTTCGCGACGCGTTCGAGCGCGGCGAGCCACCAGGGCAGGTCGACGCCCTCGTACTCGGGCAGGCCGAAGAGCGATGTCGCGAACGAGAGGATCGCTCCGACCGTGGCGGCCGATGCGGCCATGAGCCACGGGACGAAGGCGAACTGCGCGGCGGCGATGTACGGGACCGCGATGGCAATCGCGGTGTAGACGGCGCGCAGGACTGCGGCCTTCCACCAGGCAGGGTCGGTGAGCTTGCTCATGGTGCGGGTTCTCCTTCAGTGGGTGTGGGTATGTAGATCACGGCCTGTCGGATCGCCGGGATCTCGGTTTCGCTCTCGGCGGCGGCGAGCCACACGGGCGTCGCCGTGAAGCCGGACGGTCCCGCCGGACCTGCTGGCCCGGCGGGACCGGTCGGCCCGGGGGTGGTGCTGTCTGCCCCGTCATTGCCGTCGGCTCCGGGTGCCCCTTGGTCGCCCTTGTCGTCGGCCGGTGCGGTGCATGCCCCGGTGGTGAAGCACTCCGCGACCGCGGCCTGCAGCTGCGCCGCGGTCGGCGGCGGCGCGTCCGCCCCGTCCTTCCCGTCGCGGCCGTTTAGGACGACGGGAGCGGTCGGCCTCGGTGCGGGCGCGGGGTCGACGACGGGTGTCTCGCCCAGACTGATCTGGTCCGCGAGCGCCTGGCCCTGCGTCTCGGACTGGGCGAGCCGGTCCTTGACGTAGGCGAGTTCCTCGCGGTTCGCGGTGCTCGCAATCGACGAGAACACCGCGAAGCCGATCGAAGCGAGGATGAGGAGCCCGAACAGGATCCTCGAGAACCACGTCCACCGGTTCGCGCTGCGCGCGACTCGGTCGACAGTCGACGAGGGCTCAGTGTCGGTGTGTTCGGTCATGGCAACCCCAATCCGTCACGGATGAATGAGCCGAAGATCGAGAAAGACGACAGCGACACCAGCGAGGCCGATCGACGCCCGCGGTCGGCCACCCACTCCGGCTTGTCGTTGTCGTCGGCCATGTCAGCCTGCCGATCGCAGATAGAGCGCGTGCGCGCGGGCGGTGCCGTCGGCGACGGCCTTCCAGAGCAGGTAGTCGTCGCCGTAGATCTCGAGCATCGTGTCGAGCGCGACGATCGCGGACATCGGCGTGCGCGTCTCTCCGACGAGGGCGCACCAGGTGAGCTCGGCGGCGAAGTAGACGGGAACGTCGGCGACGTCCTTCACCCAGAGCGGCACCTTGACGCCCCAGGCGAGAGCGTGCGCCGCCCACTCGGCGTCGGACTCGAGAAAGCCGTTCAGGATCGAGTCAGGCCAGACGAGGTTGATCAGCTGGTGCTTGTCGGCGCGGCCGCCCATGCCGCCCTGGCGGTGCTGCGGGACGATGCGCGCGGTCTGGGTGCCGGTCATCACGCACGCGCGACCGTGCTCGGCGTCGAGCTTCGCGAGCACCCTCCTGGGAACGTGAACACCCATGCGATTCCTCCATCGAGTGGCATTGACAGGCGCGGCTCTTCGCGCACATGTAGGGGGTCTTGCAGGGCAGGCAGACGTAGCGGCGCTCGCGCGGGAGCGGCGTCGGCTGGGCGCTGAGCGGCAGGATCTTGCCCATCAGAAAACCCCCAGCGTCTCGGCCGTCATCTCGGCTCGGGCGGTGGCGAGCGCGGCTCGCTTGGACTCGTGGAACTTCCGCGCGAGCACGGCCTCTCGGCGCGCGACGATGTAGGACTCCGGGAAGAATCCGTCACCGCGCTTCTCGTGAGCGGCGACCTCACGGTCGTAGCCCTTGAGGGCCTGCGCGAGGCGCTCCTCGGCGCGAGCGAAGGCACGTTCGGCCTTCTCCGCGGCCCGCGCCTTCAGCTGTGCGAATGCGGCGACGGTGGGATCCGCCTCGACGACGATGCGCTCGATGACGGGTTCCTGCTTGCGCGTCTCGACCGGGGCGATCAGCGCCTGGAGGATGGCGAAGGCGAGCAGGGGCGGGACAGCGTTGCCGATCTGCAGGAACTGCTTTCCGCGCGACCCCTGGAAGGGGAACGGTGCCGGGTATGTCTGCAGCGTCGCAGCCTCGGACACGTCCATGCGGTAGGCACCGCTTCCGGCGCGGTCTCCGTACTTTTCGCGCGCGGCTTCCTCCCCGAGTCGGGCGATGTCGCTGGCGTTGACCTAGACAAAGAAGGAGGCCGAGCTCTTCCTCGCATCGGTCACCATGTCGAAGGCCCGCGGCGAGTACCTCGACCCCTCACACGCGCGCACCATGATCGCCGAGCTCTACCCGACGTGGCTCGCAGGGAAGGCGAGCCTGAAACCCTCGGCGTACGCTCAACTCCCGATCGCGTGGCGCCTGCACGTCGAACCGCGATGGGGCGGCCGAGAGGTCGGCGGCATCCTGCCCTCCGAAGTGAAGGCGTGGGCGATCGAGCTCACCCAGGACAGGCCCGACGGCACGAAGGGACGAAGCGCGACCGTCGCACTCCGCGCGCTAGGCATCCTCGCCGGGATCCTCGACACAGCCGTCGATGATCGCCGCATCTCACGCAATCCCGCGCGCGGCCTCAAGAACCTCCCCCGCAAACCGAAGCGAAAGGCCGGCCGGGTCTATCTCAGCCACGACCAGGTGCACCGCCTGTCCGCCGAGTCGTCGCGGCCAGAGCTCGTGCTCACCCTCGCGTACACCGGACTCCGATGGGGCGAGGCCGCCGCGCTCCGGGTCCGCAACGTCAACCTCCTTCGCCACAGGCTGCACGTCGAGGAGAACGCCGTGCAGGTCAACGGTGTGATCCGCGTCGGCACGCCGAAGACGTGGCAGCTGCGATCGGTGCCGTTCCCGAAGTTCCTAGTCCCGCTGCTCGAGCGGTGCGCACTTGGCAAGGGACCAGACGATCTACTGTTCGGTGACGGCATTGCCCATCTGCGCCCGCCCCGGTTCGGAAACGGCTGGTTCGACGGCGCAATCTCCCGCCTGCAAGCCGTCGATGCGACCTTCCCTCGCATCACGGCGCACGACCTCCGACACACCGCCGCCTCCCTCGCGGTCGCCGCCGGTGCCAATATCAAGGCGCTGCAGCGGATGCTCGGCCGCGAGTCGGCGAGCATCACCCTCGACGTCTACGCCGACCTCTTCGACGACGACCTCGACGCCGTTGCAGAGAGCCTCGCCACCGCTGCGAAGAAGCAGAGTGTGGGCAAATCGTGGGCAGGGCTTCTCGCTTAGCAACGACGAAGGCCCGCATCCCCTGTGTCTTCTAGGGACGCGGGCCTTCATGTGTGGAGCCGACTACGGGACTCGAACCCGTAACCCCCGTTTGACGGATGGCCAGTCCATGCGTGTACTTGCGTGCACCTTCGGCGCAATTCCACCGAGTCGGTACAGCCATATACAGGCAGGTACGTCGGCAAAACCACGACTAAACCATGGATTCTCGGAGGGGCGGGACCGCCCGATCATGCTGCTGTCGTTCGAAGGCGAGCGGCCGCGCGACTCGCTGCCACCGTGGGTATAGTCAGCGTCATGAGCGCAGCGATCGAGCACAAGAGCGTCGACGGCAAGGCCGTCATCACCGACACGCACCTGATCTACGAGTTTGGTCTTCTCGCTCGCGTTCAGCGGCAGTCGAAACGCACTGAGATCCCTCTCAACGAAATCACGGATATCAAGCTGATCCCCGGCACCCCGGCGTACTTGCAGGTCGCGGTCGAGGGGTGGACGACGTCGGACGTCCCGAACCTCTCCGGCCTTGCCTTCGCGGTCAACAATCGCGACTACGAGCCTTTCGTCGCTGCCCTCCGAGCCGCAACCGGTGTCGAATCGGTGAGGACCGTGGCGGGGTCGCAGAGGTCGGCAAAGCCAGCCGCGCTACCATCCGCAGACTTCGGCGGCTACAAGCTCCGTGACGGCGTGCTGAAGGGCAGCGGCAAATCTGTCAGCGCGCAGGGCGCGGAGGCGGAGGCGACGCAGGGCGCACCCTCTCAGCGCTCCACCCTCACTCGGATGGGGGCAGGCGCACTCATCGCGGGTCCGATCGGCTTCGTCGTCGGAGCTGTCGCGCGGAAGAACACCTCGAAGTGCTACGTGACGATCGGCGTTCCCGACGGAGTGGTAGTCATCGAGAGCAAGGCGAAGGAGTTCCCGGACGCCGTGCGCTTCGCCGACGCGGTGAATCGCACCGCGCAGCAGCTTGCCGCGGAGTAGGCCCACCGCGCGTTAGACTCACGTTCTCGGCCGGAGGAAGGACACCCGGCCATGCCAGCACGAGGCCTCTCCCCTGCGGTGAAGCTCAGCATCGCCCTCGACGCGATCTGCTCCCGCAACCGGTACGCCACCGACCCGGCACCCGTGATCGCCGAACTCCGCGCGACCGCCGGCGACCGCGACGACGTGCTCGCCGAAGCCGTCGGCACCTGGGTCGGCTACTTCGAGGACGAGCACGTCGCCGTCTTATGCGCCGCGCTGCGCACGCTTCCGGGCCTCGAACCGTGGATCGCACTCGGCCAGCACCGCCGGTCGATGCCCGACCACCGGACACCGCCAGCAGCGTATGGGACGTAGGCCGGGGTGCGGTCGCTCACCTCGCTGAGTCTGTGTGCCCGCTACTCTTTGTCCATGGATCTCGCGTGCCCCTGGACGACGAATGAGCTGAAGCGACTCG
Source organism: Microbacterium sp. UBA7513 (assembly GCF_002478345.1). Classification (NCBI taxonomy): domain Bacteria; kingdom Bacillati; phylum Actinomycetota; class Actinomycetes; order Micrococcales; family Microbacteriaceae; genus Microbacterium; species Microbacterium sp. UBA7513. The sequence continues at coordinate 141,959 of NZ_DLNJ01000015.1, read as the reverse complement.
GCCGTCACATCCGCGACGAGACTCCACCGGCTGACAACCACCCGACGTACGCAGAGGTCATGGTCTGGTACAACGACGTCGCAGCAGATGTGCAGAAGCGGATCACGTCGCTGAACTGGCCCCCGCTGCTGCTGGACCGCCCGTGGGAAGTCACGTCGCGGGCGAAGACAATTGACACGCTGCGCGACAAGTTACGGCGTGACCGATCCACGCCGCTGCCGAGCGTGCAGGACTTCGCGGGGGTCCGGTTTGAGGCGGAGATGTCGCTCGACGAGCAGGACGCGGTCGTCACCGCGATCTGCGGCATGTTCGATCACGACGAAGACAGCTGCGTAAAGGACCTTCGAGCTGACCCCCACAGCGGCTACCGGGCTGTTCACATATGGCTGCGTCTGCCAGTCAGGGTCGAGGTACAGGTCAGGACCCATCTCCAGGGCGAGTGGGCGAACACGTATGAGTATGCCGCCGACCTCATGGGCCGCGAGATTCGCTACAACTATCTCCCCGACGACCCCGTTGAGCGCAACGTCGTCAAGGGTCTGCACGACCTCTCGACGCAACGGATCGCCAGAATCGAGGAGGATCGGAACGAGATCGCGAGTCTCGAACTAGATATAGAAGAGGCTGAACGTCGTGTCGGCGCGACGGCTCCCGATGGGATTAGAGCTAGAATTGCCAGACTCAAGGAACGCGGTTTGAAAAACGAGAGACGGTTGAGGGAAGATCTCTCGTTGCTGCAAACGTTGTTCCAGGATGAACGCGATGGAAGGGAATAGATTCGATGCCTGGCTTCGTAATCGAGTACCACCGTCCTAGCGGCGACCGACGTGTGACAGCGTTTCCGGGTGCCCAGGGACATCGAGACGCTCTCCAGTACCGGCTCGAGTTGGAAGCGACGCGCGCCAACGGGGACTGGGAGATCGCCTCGCTGAACTCTGACTCGCTTGAGACCCTACAGCGCACCCACGCTCGTTACTTCTCGGGCAAGGAGCTCCAAGCAGTCTGACCGCCCCCAACGACGAAAGACCCCCACCCAGCCAGGAGGCTAGGTGGGGGTCTCGTCTTTCGGCGTCACTTGCGGGTGAGTTCGGCCACGTTGTCGGTGCCGGTGTCGGCGCCGTCCTGCATGGCGCGCCACTGGCGGCGGGTGAGTCCGGTCGCGTTGCCGTCGATCTGAGCGACCACGAACTTCGCGGGGGCGGAGCCGGCGCCGATATGGCGGAGCCATTCGTCGACGGCGGGGATTGCCATCACACGGGCGATCGCCGCGCTGATCGCGGCGAGCGTCGTGACCGCGGCCGTCGCCCAGGCGATCACCGGGCCGGGCACGACGTCGGCGACCGCGTCGATGATCTGCGGGGCGACGACGACGGTCGTTGCGAGGACGGCCGCCGCGGCGATGAAGACCTGCACCGCGGTGCGGATCGCTCGCTGCAGCGGGAACCAGATCTTGCTCATGAAGTGCCTCCTGGGTTCTGCCGGCGCTTGCCGGCGGTCGTTTCGATCGCGTCCCACTGGTCGCGTTCGCTCTTTCGGATTTGGCCGATCTCTTCGCGGATGCCGAGGATGTCGCGGGCCTGGAAGTTCTGCGTCTGTTCGACGCCGTACAGGCGAGAGTCGGTCGCTTTGACGATCCGCTTGATCTCGTCGATGTCGTCTCGCAGGATCGTGGAGGAGTGGGAGTTCACGACGTGCTCAGCCGTCTGCGACGTGTTCTTCCCCACCGCGTTGAGCTTGGGGATGATGACCGCGCCCAGGCTGCCGAGGAGCGCGATCAGCGCGAGCATGACCTGGTTCGGGTCGATCTCCCTGCCCGAGCGGAGCGACGCGATAAGAGCGACGGTGACGACGGCGACGGCCACGGCTGTGCCGATGGTGGCGGCGAGCCACCACCCCCAGCCGATCTTGCTCGAATGCTGAATCTGGTGTGCTCCGCCGGTCTGTTCCGGCTCGTCCATCAGGCGTTCGGGATCTTGTTGGCTTTGGCCTTGCTGACGCCGCGCTTGAACTTTTTGCCGGCCTCGAGTGCGGCCTCATACTCGGCGGACGGCAGGGCGCGCTTCTTGCCGGTCCAGGGGTGCACCACGTAGGCGGTGTCGAGCTCCTCGCAGTAGAAGTAGAGCATGTCCATGAATTCCTCCTCGGGGATTGCGGTGGCGGGCTTTCCGCTCGCCGCGGGGACAGGGTCGAATCGGTGCTTGTCGCGACTCGGGAAGTACTCGAAGTGCCAGCGCTCGACGAGGGTCCACACGCCGCCGACCCACCGGTAGACGGTGCGGATCCAGCCGTGTTCGGCCATGAGCGCGACGAACTTCTGCGCCTCGTCGCTGTCGATGGCGTCACCGATCTGGTGCACGCTCGGCGGATCGTTGCGAGGGTTGATCGCGATCGGCCAGCCGTCGCGGCGGTACTTCTGCCAGTGCTGGTCCTGCTGGAAGAACGACCGGCCTGCCTCCGTGATCTGGAGACGGTGGCCGATCGCGCGGTCGATGCGGATGATCGATGCCGCGGCCTCTTTGGTCAGCCAGCCGCGACCGCCGCCAAGGTCGACCTTGGACCGGGGGTACTTGCTGCCGCCCATCAGCCGCGCTCGATTCGCACGAGCGTGCCGTCGTCGTCGAGGCCGACGTAGAACGGCTCGCCGTCGGCCGGGTCGATCAGCGCGACGTCAGGACCGTCCTCGGCGGCGAGGAGCTCACACAGCTTCTCAGGGTCCGAGACGGCGACGAGCGCGCCGGGGGTTTCGGGGGTGTCGGACATCGCGCAACCTCCTGGTTAGTCCTGAGCCCCCGGGGTGACCGGGGGCTCGACGGTGGATTCGGTGTCCTCGGCGATGTCCGCCGGCGCGGGTGGCCGGTAGTCGAGAATCGCCTGGGCGTGCTCGGGGTAGTGCAGGGCGAGATGGAAGCCGATCTCCTCGGACGAGTCGACAGGCAGACCGGCCGTGACCATGACGGCGACGAGGAGCGCTCGGAGTTCTTCGTTCATCACGCCCACCTCACTGGTCGGATCGTGCCGATCGCGTAGTTGCACGTATGGGTGCCGCTGCTCACGTTTCGTCGGGACCAGAACGTGAAGGTGGTGGGTACGCCCCCGGGCAGCCGGATCCGTTTCGTCGGGGCGTTGATGTGCGTATCGACGGTCGACGAGCAGAAGGGCGTCCAGCTCGACATGCTGGCCCCGCCGTCGGGCGGCGAGTCCGGCGCAAGCGTCGCGCCTCCGGTGATGTTGCAGCCGATCATCACGTATCCCCCGCCGGACGACGCCTTCACGACGGCGCCGACGGTGACATCGACCCACAGATCCCGCGGTGGCGTGTAGACGAGAGAGGCGTTCGGGACTACCTGCCAGGACGAGGCGCCGCCGGTGAGTTGGAAACCCGAGGGACCGTAGAACCAGAGCTGCTTTGGCAGTGCGGGGCTCGCTGCCTGGACGATGAGAACCCGTCGGTGCTGCTCGACGCAGACCACGCGATCGCCGGTGCGCAGCTCCGGGAGCGTGGTTTGCGGGGTCAGGGGCAGCGGCTCGGCGTCGCCGTCGAGCTGCACGCGCAGGGGATCCGCCTGTGTCACGGTCCCCCACCGGATCACGGGCGTCAGGTCCACGCGCGTCCAGAGCTTGTCGAGCTGCTCGATGATCGGGCGCAAGAGGTCTTGCATCGGTGCGAGGAGACCTGCCATCAGAGCACCTCCCGCCATTCGGCCTGCACGTCGGTGTCGAAGGTGAAGGAGAACGACATGCGCTGCACGGTCGCGAGGCGGCGGCGGCCGTCTTCAGGGGTGAAGGCGACGAGGTCGTTCGGATCGAGCGCGAGCATCGCGTGTGTCACGGCGAGTCGGGAGACCGGGGTCATCGCGTCGATCAGCTTGCGAGCCGCGTACTGATCGATCACGGCCTGACTCGCCGCCTCGACGCCTTCCTCGGTGGCCGTGATCCAGCGGCCGCGCTGCTGGAAGGAATACGGCGAGCCCGGGTCTTCGTTCGTCGCGACGCCGACCAGCGGCGGCGCCTCCTCGTCTCCCTGCCCCACGGCGACGAACCGGTTCGGCACCGAGGTGTGGTCCTGCTCGCGATTCCAGTCCGGGAAGTGGAGGCTCTTCTCTCCGTGCTCGAACTCGAACGCGACCGGCCGAGAGGCCGGGTCGACGTACGGCTCGACACGGAACAACCCGGACCCATCGCACCAGAGCGACCAGTACCCGGCGGCCTGCAGGAGGTCGTTGATGATGGTGAGCTTCGAGGTGCCCGCCTCCCATGTGAGACCGGCGGTCAGCACGGCGGCCGAGGCGGTGGCGGCGATGCGCGTCTCGCCGGTGGACTCGATGAGCGCGACCACGGTCGGGATGATCGCGGTCCCGGCGGGGAGCGTGTAGCGACCCTCGACGGTGTCCTCGTTGGGGACGTTCATCTTGGTCAGCAGACCCACCGAGTACGAGACCCCCATCTCGGTGTGGTTCTCCCTCGGCGAGCTGAGCAGGTAGGTGCCCATGGGCCACGAGCTGTCCCCGGCGGTGAACAGAGCGCGCACGCGGTGGCGCATCCAGTCGATGTCCTGCCGGTGGTCGATGTCGAGGGAGCCAGAGCCGCCGAGCGCGCTCTGAGCGACGATCTCCCCCGACCCCCCGGTCACCCCGTCAAGGGTGCCGAGGGGGCGGTCCTCGCTGTCGAGGAGTTCGAACGACCAACCGTTCATCGAGTGGCCTCCGTCAGGGTGAGGCTGTAGCCCCAGACGCCCTCCCATCCGTCCGGATGAGGAGTCGACGACTGGCGCGGCAGCTGAATGTCACCGATCGCGCCGTAGATGCGGCGCCCGTCGGGGTCGCGGAACAGGAACAGCTCGGTCTCGAGCTGTGCGATGCGCACGAGCTCTTCGACGCCGGCGGTGGCCTCGTCGCGGTCGAACGTGCGGCCGGAGATGCCGACCGTCCGGGAGAGCGCCTGCCCGGTCAGTGCAACCGGGTGGGTGCGGCCCGCGTAGCGCTTCAGCGCCCGTTCCCGTCCCGCCGTGATCTGGATGCTGGGGTCGTAGGGCAGCCGTGCTGTGACTCCGAACCCCTGGCCTCCGGCCAGCCACACGACGTCCGAGCGCGCCTCGACCGCCAGCTCGGTGACTGCGGTCGCTCCCTCTGCGGTGAACGCGGTTGCCCGATACCGAACATCCCCGAAGCTGACCGACTCGAAGTCGAGTACTACGGTGTCCTGCGCAAGCTCCGCGACGAGATCCCAGGTCTCTCCGTCGTCGTGTGAGCGCTCGACGATCACAGCGGCGGTCGGCACGGCGTCCGGATCGTCTGAGAGCGTGATCGTGAGTTCGACACCTCCCTGAGATTCGTCCCATTCCCCGAACAGGGCGGGCTCTCCGGGCGGGTCGAAGACGACGGTGAAGGCTTCCTCAGCCCAGTCCGACCAGATGTCACCGGTCGCCGCGCGCACGCGCACAGTCCAGTCGGCCGCGGTGAGGCGGCGGTTGAGCGTGGCAGACGTCGCCGCCCCGCTGCCGGCGCGCGACTCGACCACGTCCCCGGCCGCGTTGAGCAGCTCGAGCTGCCAGGCTGACTGCGGGCGGCCCTGCGTCTGCAACCACGACCATTCGACGGGGAGGACGGACGCCTCCCAGACCGTGTCCGGCTGGGTGATGGCCACTCCGGGGCGCTCAACCACATCGGTTGTAGCCGTCGCGGACCATGCCGAGAGCGCCGGGTGCGCGCCCTTTGTCCGCACCTGCCATTCCCATGATCCCGATACGAGTGCCAGCTCACGGAACGCCGCCGTGGTGCCCGAGACGGTCGTCCAGGTCGACCCGCCGACTGCTCGGTACTGGAGCTCGTAGGCGGACTGCGCAGACGCATCGATGGGGTTGTGCGTCCATGAGAGCCGCACCTGCTCATCGCTCGGACGTACCGCACCATTCGGGGCGAGACCCGTCGGAGCATTCGGGACGGAAAGAATCTGGACCGTGTTGGACGGTGCGGACAGGGCGCTCGTAAGCCCCTGCCGGACGCCCTTCATCGTGTAGGTGTGCGGAACGGTGGGGTTCGGGTTGACGTGCGTCCACGGCAGGTACTCCACGCCCGACGCGACGAAACCTACGCCGTCGTAAATCTCGTACGAGTCGACCCATGCGGTCCCGTCCTCGTCGAAGCGGAGACCGACCTCGATGTTGTTCCCGACGCGCTTGGCGACAACGTGCGTCGGCGGTGCCGGGGTAGTGAAGATCGTCGCGATGTTCGACCATGCGGACTGCCCCGCGGCGGTGCGACCGGCGACGCGGTAGTCGTACTTGTGGTCGAATGACGTGTTCACGTCGGCGAACGTGTACGCGTTCCCCGACGGGATGCCGATCTGCTGCCACGCTCCGTTGTCGACCCGCCGCTGGACCACGACGCTCGTGTAGGTGGCCTTGCGCGACCAGTTGAGGATCTGGATCTCCTCGTTGTGGCGGGTTGCCGAGAGGCCGCTCGGGGCTGCCGGCTTCGCCCGGTTGATTCCAACCGACAGTGACGCTGCGCCGCCGAGTCCCATCGTGCCAGTGGCCTGCTGCGACAGCGTCGCAGTCCCGCTCGCGGTAAACGTCCGGTAGGCGAGAAGCTTGACTCCGAACCCCGCCGGGAGCGTCGTCGTGTACGCGGTCCCGTTGATGGAGAACCGATACGTCCCGACGTTGGTCTGCGGGTCGCCGCACAACACGTAATAGCGAACCGTGGTCCCGTCGTCGGTGATTCGCAGCGTGCCGGCGGATCCGACGCTCTTGTCAACCATGTGGACTCCTCGATGACGAGTGGCCCCGCCGCGAGGGCGGGGCCACTGCGGTGGGCAGGATCAGCGCGCGAGCGCCGAATGCACGGCGACTGCGGATGGCATCGAGTCTTTGAGGACGCGACGCACCGTGCCCGTGAGCGGGGTGCCTTCGACGACGATGACCACCTGGTCCCCGTCGGCGAGGCCGCCGAGTCCGCGCCGGAGAGCGAGGGACTCGTCGTTGGTGAGCACGGCTTCGGGCTTGCCGGAGCGGTTCACCGCCATGCCTCCGTGGGGCAGCCACCCGCCCTGGTCGTACAGCTTTGGGACGACACCGCCCGAGGCCATCGCCAGGTGCACGTGGTTGTAGTGCTGGCGCCTGACGGCCTCGGACCAGCCCGCGAAAGGCTTGCCGTTCTGCAGCTGCCGGTTCCCTGCCGGGGTATAGATCAGCTCGGACGCGTTCGGGAACAGCTTCGCGATCGCGTTGAAGGTCGCCATGCTGGCCGGCACGATGTCGATCGCACGCCCGAGGGCGTGGTACGACTGGCCGCCGTTGACGGTCCTCGCTCCCGGTCGGAAGTTCGAGGTCATCACCGCACCGGGCAGCGCGTTCTGCACGATGCCCCACATCGCTTCCCAGCCCATGCCCTTGGTGCCGACGCCCTTAGGCGCTGCGGCCTTGAACAGCTCGACGAAGCCCATCAGGGTCTTCTCCGCCAGTCCGCCGACCGTGCGCCCGAAGAGGTTTTGCCCGCCCATGAGCGGCCGGATGATGCCCTCGATCACATGCGTCTTGATCGCCTGCGCGGGGTTCGTCATGAACTCCCACGCGACGGACGCGGCTTTGGTGATCGAGTCCCACACGTCGCCGAAGAAGTTGCCCTCTCCGTCGCCGAACGGCAGCCGCCCGTTGCGGGCCGCTGCGTTGAGCGCATCGACCCCAGCGGCGCCGCCGACGAGGCGAGTGAACTCGGGGCGCATGATCGCCTCGCCGCCCGACAGGGCGAGCCCACCGGCGGTCGGCGACCAGAACTGGTGCACGTCACGGCCCGGGGTGTATCCGGGCATGACGCCACCGGAGGCGAACTTCACCAGCGACGCCTTCGGGAGCTTCATATCGTCGAGCCCGAGGGTGCCGACCATGTCGTTCCAGAAGGACCGCAGGCCCTTGTTCCAGACGGTATCGAGCACGAAGTTGATTGGCACGGCGGCGGCCTTCTTGATGCCGTCCCATGCTTTGCCGATCGTCTTCGCGACGTTCTCGAACGCTTGCCCGATGAGGCTGACGCCGACCTTGAACGGGGTGAAGACGTACGCGTTGATCCAGTTCCACGCGGCCTTCATCGCTCCGGAGATGCCATCCCAGACCGGCTTCACAATGTTCTTGTAGAGCCATTCGAAGACGGCGCCGACGGCGTTGATCGCTGCCTTGATCGACTCGGTGATCGGGAGGATGATGCTCGTCCAGACCCATGAGAAGACCGCGCCGATCGCGGCGAAGACCGGCTGGATGATCGTCGTCCACAGCCAGGACACGAGCGCGCCGATGGCCTCGAAGGCGGGCTTGATCGCGTTCTGCCACAGCCACGCCGCGGCCGCGCCGATCGCGGTGAAGGCGGGCTGCAGGGCGTTCGTCCAGAGCCATACCGCGACCGCGCCGACGAGGCGGAAAGCGTTCACGATGAGGTCGAACTGCAGCTTGAACCCGGCCGCGAGGAACGAGACAACGGCCATGATCCCGTCGAACACGGGCTTGAGGATCGTCTCGTAGACCCAGGTCGCGATCTCGCCGATCTTCTGGAAGACCGGCTGGATGACGTTCTCCCACGCCGCGATGAAGAACCCGGAGATGTTCGCCCACGCCTCGCCGAGGAAGCGGGTGAACTCCTGCCAGATCGTCTTGCCGAGCTCGGTCTGAGTGAAGAACCACACCAGTGCGCCGACGAGCGCCGTGATCGCTCCGATGAGGAAGCCGATCGGGTTCGCCCTGACCGTCGCGTTGAAGAGTCGAGTGGCAGCGTCGGCAACCTTCGTGGCGGCCGCGCTCGCGAGAATCGCGACCTTGGACCGGATCGAGAGCGCCTCGTTGGTGCGCAGGCTCGCGGCCAGCTTCATGAGCTCCAGGTTCTGGATCGCGTAGGCAGCTGCGCCGACCTTCGCCGCGATACCTGAGGCGTAGGTGGCCGCCGTCGCCCCGTAGGTTGCGGCGGCATAGCCGGCCTGGACTGCTCGGTAGGTGCTCACGGCCGCCACGACTCCGGCGATCACACCGCCAGCGACGACGAGACCGGAGATCCAGTCCGCGTTCGCAGCGACGAAGCTCACTACGGCTGTCACGACGTCGAGGATCAGTGGAGCCAGGAAGGAGACCGCGGCCGCGAGTCCCTGGATGAGGAACACGACGATCGGGAGCACAGCGACGATGGTGGTCGTCAGCAGCGGGACGACGGCGTCCATCAGCGACACGAGCGCCGGGAGGACAGGGACGAGCGCTCCGCCGATCGCGGATCCGATGTCCGAGAACGCCTTACCGACGACTGGCAGGATCGGCTGCAGCGCCTGGAAGAGAACAGCTACGGGAGAGAGCGTGGTCCACAGCTCGCCGATCCAGCTGACGTCGACCTTGCCCTGCAGCGCGCGGACGAACCACTCGGCGGCGGGCGCGAGCACCTGGCCGATCTTGTCGCCCACCTGCCCGGCGATGTCTTCGAGTGGGCCGAAAGCGGCTGTGATGGCCTGCAGCGCTGGCGCGATCTGCGGGAAAACGCCGCCGAGGAGTCCGGCGCCGATGCGGCCGAGTGAGGCGATGAAGTTCGCCCACGAGCCGCCGACGGTGTTACCCATCTCCGACGCGACGGTTCCCGCGGCCGCGGTGGCAGCGGCGGCAAACTGGTCGAAGTTGATCTTGCCGGAGGAGGCGAGCTTGAAGACCTCGCCCGCAGTGACGCCGAGCTGCTTGCCGAGAGCGGCGTAGATCGGGATGCCCTTGTCGGCGAGCTGGCTGAGGACGTCGTTCTGGATGCCGTTGGCCTGCGACATCGCCTTGGAGAAGATGGAGCCCATCTCGCCGAGGTCGGTGCCTGCCGCGGCCGCGGTGTTCGCGACGGTCTTGAGCACGGCCTCGAGGTCGCGGCCGGGCTTGATGCCAGCGGCGACCGCCTGCGCGGCCACGGTGGCGGCATCGCCGAGACCGAAGGCCGTTCCGCGCACGGAGGTGAGCGCGTTCTTCATGATCTGCTCGACGGAGCCGGCGTCGTTGCCGAGTCCGGTGAGCTTGGCGCGAGCGGTGTCGATCGCGTTGAGTCGGGAGAAGCCCTTCCACAGGGCGGTGCCGATGCCGGTGGCGAGTGTGGCGCCGAGGGTCGCGCTGCCGACCTTGATGACCTTCGACGCGCTGGCGACGAGGCGATCGCCGATTGAGCGGCCAGCGCCGTCGGCGGCTCCGGTCGCGCTGCCGAGAGCCTTCTCGACCTCGCGCTTCGCACCGGGGGCCTTGACCGTCAGGGCGACGTACGCGTTCGCGATCTCGACCGGAGTTGCCACGGTGACCCCCTTCGGGCGAGACGCCCCAGGGGCGTGGCGGATGCGCGACGAGGCACAGCGGGTCGGCAGGTGCCGGGCTGTGCCTCGTCGGGCGGTCAGGCGCGGCGGCGAGCGGCGCGCGCGTGGTGGCGGCGCAGCTTCTCGTCCATCTCGGCGGCCTCGGCGCGCGCCTCGTGCGCGGGCTTAGGCAGTTCAAGTGGCTTCGGCGGCGTGCCCTTGCCGCCGGCCTCCTGGAAGGAGACGCGGCGGATGGTGAACTCGACCTCTCGGAGCAGCTGCGCCTCGACCGAGAGTGCGCCCTCGCCGCCGAGCTCGCGGCCGAGCGCGCACCCGGAGGGAAGGTGCTCGACGTAGTCGCTGAGCTCGGCGATCGATCGGGCCGGGTCGGTGCGGCCCTTCCCATCCGGGAGGAGCCGCAGGCGGTATTCGGATTGGAGCGATGCCCGCAGAGCGCCCTCGTGGTGTGCGAGGGCGTTCGCGAGCTTCAGGAGGAAGGGTTGAGCGCCTGGAAGACGGCGAAGACGAACTCCGAGGCCTTGCCGGCGGGAACGCGCCCGGTGCTCTTGTCGCGCATCTCGTCGAGGATGCGGCGGTAGTCGTGGCCGACGAGGCGGCGCAGCAGCGACGGCATGCGGGAGACGTCGTTGCTGTCCTGGACGCCGCGAATGTCGTCGAGGAGTTCGAAGTCGTCGAGCGCCTCGTCCGGCACACGGACGTCGATGCCGTCGACGGTGACCTGCTTGCCGGGAACCTTGCGGACGCGCTCGGGCTCCTCCTCGGTCGGGTCGGCGATGTCGATCTCGACGTCGATCGGCCTCTGCTTCTTCGGCTGGTGGTCCTGCGGCTTCTTCGGTGTTGCCATGATGGTTGACCCCTATCTGACCCCGGGGTGGTTGATGAGGTGGGCGGCGTCGGGGTCACGAACGCCGCCCACCGGTATGTCACGCCGCGGAGGTGTCCGTGGCGCTGGTCTCGCCCGCGGTGCCGGTGGCGGCATCCGGGGTGGTCTCGCCCGCGTCGGTCGCGGTCGCGCCGGACTCGACGGCGGCGAGAATGTCGGCCTTGAGCGTCGCGCCCGTGATGTCGATCTCGTTGTCGGCCGCGTAGGTCTTCAGCTGCGAGACCGTCCACGACTCGTCGGGAGCGGACATGGCCGCGAAGCCCTGAGCACCGGCGCCGTCGGCCGCTTCGAGATCCGTCTCGTAGTGGTCGTAGTCGCCGATGATCTCCCCGAGGAAGGGGTACATGGCGATGTCGGCGTTCGTGGCGACACGGTCGCCGTTCGGGCTGATCTCGAGCACCCCGATGACGTCGCGCTCCTTGATCGTGACGTCGTCGCTGTCGAACTTGTCGATCACGCAGGCGCGCTTGACGACGCGCTGGCCGGATCCGCGGGTCGTCTTGCGGACGCCGGCAGTCGTCGTGGACGCCTTCGTGACGTAGCGCAGCTCGTTGGTCTGCTTCTTGGTCTCGAGTGCGACGAAGGCGACGGTGGTTCCGGGCTCGCTGATGCGCGTGCGGACGACGCCGTTGCCCTGGTAGCCGCGGGACTTCTCGACGGAGCCGGTGAGCGACTCGGTGATGCCGTCGCCGTTGAGCCAGCCGACGTCCTCGAACGCCGGGTCGAGCTCGTCGTCGAGGCTGGTCGGCAGCGTGGTGCCGAGTGGGGCCAGGTAGATCGCGTCGTTGTCGGATCCGAAGATCCGCGCGTTGTTCGCGTTCACGGTCATGAGTGTGTCTCCTTGGGTTGAGCCGGACATGACCGGCGCTGGTGACGACCGGCCGAATGCCGGAGGTCAGGCTGTGGGGTGAGCCAGGCCCCTACGGGCGCGGACGGTGAGCTGCACGGTCAAGCGCCAACGTGGGGTGTCTGTGTCGGGGTCGGGCGACCAATACGGCCCGGCGATCTCCTCGACGTGCCGGACGAGCGGCATGCGGCGGTGGTCGTTGAGGAGGGCCGTGCGACACGCTTCGAGCAGCTCGAAGGCCGCGACCGAATCGGGCGCCCAGGCTTCGACGGTGATCTGCGGGCGGTCGACGACGCGGTTCGAGGCGCTGCCGCCGTTGCGCCAGGCGCGCACGAAGGTCGCGGGCCGCTCGGCGGGTACCGTGCCGACCACGCGATGCGGCGCGACGACGGGCAAGAGGAACTGGCGGGTCATCGCCTGCGCGTCGGGGAAAGGCATCGCGTCTCCCTTCGCCGTGAGGTCAGCTGCCGGTGTTCTTGGCCTGGCCGAGCGCCCGCTCGAGCGCCGCGTTCCTCGCCTGCTCGCGCATGCCGCGGGCGTTCTTCGGTTGGACGTACCCGCGGGCGACCCAGCGGTGCGGAGAGGCGACGTACTCGAAGTCGTTGCCGGCGGCGGCCGCCATGCGCCGCCCAACGTCCTCGACGATGGCCTGAGCCTCGGGTGACCGCATGATGGTGTTCAGGCCGCGCAGGTTGAGTTGCACGGGGATGCGCTGAGCCACGGCGATCACCTACCCGTCGGAGCGTTCGACCTCGACCGGCATCCACCAGCGGGTCGGGGTGTTCTCGGCGGTGTAGGGCTGAGGGTCGCCGATCACCTTGCACGGCGCCTGGCCGCGGACGCGGATCAGTGCGCCGCGCAGTGATCCGGTGAAGGTCTTGGGGAAGTGCAGGTTCCAGGCGACGACCGTGCCGTAGGGCCGAGCCGTGTCGGGGACGTCGGCGCGGGGGCCGGGGGCGACGAGCACGTCGTCGACGTCGGTCTCGACGAGCGTGTGGGTCGGCTCGCCGTGCGCGTTCTCCTCGCCGTCGACGCGATGCAGCACGGTGACGGTCTCGCCGATCATCGGTCGACCAGCCCGAGGTCGGCGAGCGGGTCGTCGCGGTATGCCGGGGCCATGCTGACGGTGAAGGCCTGCTGGGCGGAGTAGCCCAGGAGGCGGCGCTGCTTCTTGGTGAGGAACAGGTCGCCGGAGGGATTGATGTACTTCACCGACTGCGAGTACGGGCCGGCGGCCATCTGCGAGGACTCGACGCCGTCACCCACAGAGGCGGCCGCGGTCTTGACCATCTCGCAGACGACGTCCGCGGCCAGGTCAGGGTCGATCGCGCCGTCGGCGGTCGGGTCGATGGCCCACAGCTGAATGCGCCCGTCGATGCCAGGGCACTCGGCGCGCAGGTACCGCGATGCGCGGGCCAGCTCCTTGTCGAGCCGGCCCGCGATCGCGGCCGGGGGTGTGCCGAAGTTCTCCTCGTAGTACGCCTTGTCGGCGAACGGTTCGACCATTCGGCCCACCCCCTTGTGTTATTCGCCGGACTCGTCGCCGGCGTCGAGCAACTGCTCGACCTGCGCGCGGATCTCGTCGCGCTTGGTGCTGTCCTCGACGACGATCCCGAGGCCGGTGGCGAACGCCGCCCACTCGTCTCGGGACGCGTTGCCCGCCGGAGGTTGGGTGGGCTCGTCGGACTCGTCGGAGTCCTCGGAGCCGTCGGAGCCGTCCGAGTCCTCGGAGCCGTCGGAGTCCTCGGAGTCCTCAGAGCCGTCGGAGCCGTCCGAGTCGAGCTCGTGCAGCCACTCCTCGAGCTCCTCGCCCTCCTCGATCCACTCGCGATCGAGGATCGCGCGGGTACCGGGGTCGACGTTGACGACGACCCCGGTACGGCGGTGAGTGAGCCGGATCTGGTCAGCCATCAGGCGACCTTGTCCTCGACGACGGCGAATCGGTCGGTGAAGACGTACCAGCCGTAGACGATCTCCAGGCGGAGGGCGATCTGGTTCTTCCGCTTGAGGTCGCCCTGGCCGTCCGGGTCACCGTAGCGGATGATCTCGATCGGCAGCTCGCGCTGGACGCCCCAGCGGATGCCGTTGCGGAAGTCGCCGACGATGGCGCGCACGCCGGTGTCGGGGGCCTCGGGGACACCGGAGACGGTGTCACCCTGCGCGGTGGGCACGCCCATGAAGTCGGTCACGTTGGTGCCGAAGCCGAGCTGCGGGTATCGCAGGTCGGAGGTGTCACCGGAGCCGTCGCGACGCTTGAGGTTCGCGAGTGCCCACGCGAACTTCGGGTCGATGGCGGCGCCGTTGACCTGCTTCGACGCGCCGACCAGCAGCCCGACTGCGGCGCGGAAGTCGTCGTCGGCGTCGGCGGTGTCCTGCTCGACGCGCTTCGTCGTGGCCGTGACGTAGATGTCCCACCCGGTGATCACCGAGCCGCTGAGCGGGTTGATGCGGTGGAGCAGACCGAGGTCGAGGCCGCGCGAGAGCGCGACCTGCCCGGCGTCGGCGACCTCGCGGAGGATGCCGAGCTGGTAGTCCTCGTCGGCCCACTGCACCTCATTGCTGAAGCGGAGAGTGACCTGACCCTTGTGGGGCTTCGCGGTGACCGCACCGAAGCCGGTCGACGTGGAGGACTTGTTGCCACCCTCCTCGACGTACTCCATCTTCGGGAAGTCGTTGAAGGTGATGAGGTCGACCTCGCCGAAGCGCATCGGCTCGCGGCCCGAGAGGCGCGCGACCGTGGAGAGCGACTTCGACTCCTTGACCATGCCGTCCGCGATGGTGCGAGGCATGAGGACCTTCGCATCTGCGGTGCTGAAAACTGCCATGTTGGGGTGCTCCTTTCAGAAGCGATCAGTCCTCGCCGGATTCGGAGCCGAACAGCTGCCGCACTGCGGCGCGCTCGGCTTCGTCCCCGGTCGGGGTGTTCTCAGGGGTCTTGCCGGGGTCCGGGAGGACCGGGCCTCGGCTCTTGATGAGCGGCTTGATCTCGTCGGCGTGCGCCTCGAGCTCTTCCTTGGTCGTCCCCCGCAGCACGTCCACGGGCACGCCCTTCGCCTTCGCGACGTCGGCGCGCCAGGTGTCCAGCTGCGTCTTCGACTCGAAGCCGGTGACCTTGGTCTGCAGGTCGCCGACCTCCGTCTTGAGGGCGTCGCGCTCCTGCTCGGCGGCCGTCTTCGCCGTCTCGGCGTCGGTGGCTCGCTGCAGGGCCTCGTCGACCTTCGTCTTCTCCCGCGCGAGGCGGTCCTTGACGAGGTCGTCGAACTTGTCCTGGGAGTCGATGGTGATGGGGAAATCCATTGCCGTTCCTCTTTCGCCCCGATTGACCGCTCGGGTCGGCGTAGACCCGCCACGGCGGCGGGTGGTCTTAGGCGTCGTGCTCGTGCACGCCGTCGGTGAACTCGTCCGGGAACATGCGCCGCATGGCGGCGGCGATCGCCTTCGGGTCGCTGCTGTCTGCGGCGGCTCGGGCCTGCTCGTACCGGTCGAAGAGTTGGTCGGGGTCGTAGCCCTCGATGTGCGATGCGTCTGCGTCGAACAGGGAGACGATCTGGCAGTCGCAGTCGTCGTGGAAGTGGTCGGCGATCTCGCCCGCTGTCTGGGCGGTGGCGTAGACGAAGCCGCGGGAGGCGAGCATCGCGCACCAGGCACAGGTCTGGGCGCCGGTGGGAACGCGCCCGAATCGGGGCCGCAGGGGGTCGCGCATGGAGTTGAGCGCGATGGTGGTGCGTCCCGAGTAGGTGATGTGGCGCTGGACCGCGCCCGCGAGCCCGCCGAGGACGGACGCGGGGTCGTCGGTGAACAGCCCGCCCGCGAGCGCTCGCGTCGAGCCCTGCACGACGTCGGCAGCGGCGGCGGGTGCGACGCGGGCGTTGAAGCCGACGCCGGGCCGCATCTGCTCGTACCACTCCGCGGCGGCGACCGAGGCGAGATCCCCGTACTCGCGCACGAGGAGCGGGACGATCTCCAGAAGTGCGTCGCGGACCGCCTCGGGCCGGGTGAGGTCGAGGGTGGCGAAGTACCCGGTGAGCTCGTTCTGGGCGAGGGTGACCAGACGACGCTGCGCCGCGGACAGTCGAGTCACGTCGGCGCGCGTCGTCATGGTCACCTCTCTTCGAGCTGGTCTGCGTCGTCCTTCGGCAGGCGCAGCGCAACCGGGGTCGCTCCGGTGAACCGGATCCCAGCGAGGCCGAGTCGGTTCGCTGCGTCGTCGGGGTCGACGCCGGCGCGGATGGCCGTGCCGAGGGCGTCGAACTTCGCCTTGAGCGCCGCGGGGTCGTCGCCGGTTGCTGCCTGCGGCTGACCGGCGGGAGCCGGGGCGGTATCGGCCGTCGGGGTCTGCCCGGCCAAGATCCGCTCAAGCACTCCCGCGCCGCCCGCTTTGGTGCGGTCAGACTTCATGCGCGCGATCTCTGGCTCCTCGAACCCGGCGTAGCGCAGGGCGTCGTCGGTTTCGGCCATCCACGGGAACACGCTCACGAGCTGGCTGAGCGCGGCCGCGGCCGTGGTCGGCGACGTGAAGGCCGGGTTGACCCACGTCGGCCGGAGCCCGCGCAACTCGTCCGACGGCTTGTCCATCTCGTCGCGGAGCATCACCGCGCGCTGCGCGACTCGGCGGAGCGCTGCGCCGAGCACGCGGTTCGATGCCCGCGCGGCGACGATGAGATCCTTCTCGGCGGCGTAGAGGGCCTCCGCGGATGGCGGGTTGTCCTGGACGATGCCGAGTGCGGAGATGGGCAGGTCGGTCTCGCCGGCGAACTGGCTGGCGTACATGCGGTAGTGCTCGATGAGCGGCTGCATGGTCATCTGCGGCAGCTGCTCCACCTTCGGCAGCTCGCCCTCTTCGTCGCGGCCGATGGCGAACCAGCGGTCGATCGCGGCCTGCCACTTGCCCGACTTGAATGCGTCCTCGGAGACGCCGAGGGCCATCATGCGCGGGGCGGCGAAGAACTCCGCGGCGCCCTCTCCGCGGACGACAGAGCGGATCGCGTTGTCGGTGATCGCCATGACGGGGCGGGAGATGCGGGAGCGGCCGAACGGCCGGTCCAGCTGAGGGCTCCACGCGAGCGGCTCGGCGAGCACCTCGCCGAGCGGGTTCTCCTGACGGGAGGTGACCCATGCTCCGGACGGGCGTCGCCGGCAGATGAGCACGACGTCGGGGAGGAGGACGTCCATGCCGGTGGGGCGGCCGTCCTGGTCGACGTCGGTGATGGCGAGCATCGCCGAGACGACGCGCCGCTTCTTGTCCCATGTCCCCGCGGACCACTCGGCCGAGCGCGCCATGATCAGCACGTCCGGGTCTCCGGCTTCGGTGTCCCCCAGCGTGGTGGTCATGAACGAGCACGAGTGCTTATAGGCCGACTCGATCGCCTGCGGCAGTTCGAGGTCGAACCGGTTGTCGTCGAGGAGTCCGGAGATCGCGAACGGGTCGCTCGTGCTGTTCGGCGCGACGAACGCATCGAAGACGCTGCGCTCGGCGAGCTTGGTGACGGCCTTCGCGGGCCATCCGAGGGTGGCCTTGACCTTGCGGAGGATCTGCGGCGGCACTCCGATACCGAGGTCGCGGAAGGGCATCTTGCCGTCGAAGTAGACGCTGCGCAGCACGTTGCGGGGCCGCTTCTTCGCCCAGACAGCGACCAGGCCGCGGATGATGTCGAGCTCCTGGTCGGTGACACCCTGCATGTACTGCGGGGTGATGTTGTCCATGTAGGTCGATGATGCGATCACTCAGATCACCTCCTGCTTCTTGCCGGGTCGGCGCTTCGTCGTGCGCACGCCCCACAGGGCGAGGCTGATCGCTTCGGTCGGTGTCTCGTCGCCGTCGGGGGTGGTCGCTGCCCATCCCCAGGCGCCGGCGGTTCCGCGGAACTTCTTGTCGCACACCGCCACCGACGCATCGAGGAGGTCACCCTCCGGGGCTGCGGGGTGTGTGACGGTCTTGCCGCGCACCGCGTCGGGAAGCATCGAGCACGCCGCGAAGTACTCCGGAGTCGAGGCAACGCGGATCGCCTTCGCCGACACCTTCCGCTCACGCAGCGCGAGCGCCAGCGCGTCGGCGCCCGCTCGCCCGGAGATCGTGATCTGCGCGATCGTGTGAGCGCGCAGCGCGATCCAGTCGGCCAGCGGCCCGATGCCGTCCTCGAGGGATCCGGTGTTCGCGTCGATGAGTTCGAGGTGACTGCTCGCGCCGTGCTTGAGCGCCCCAGCCACAGCGACGCGCGTGCCGTCGGCGGAGAACGCGACGCCGAGCGCGCGCAGCCCCTCTTGCGGGACCGACTCGACCTCGGTGGCCTGCCACTCCTCCGCGGTGATCTCGCGGGAGCCGCCGACCTCCTCCTCGTCCCAGATGCCCAGGCCCTCGCGCGCCCAGTCACTCGGGTCGGTGAGGTTCTCGCGGAGGCGGAGGATCGCCTCCCAGGGGGTGCGGTGCGGGAAGGACGGGTTGGCCTTTTCGAGCGTGGCGCGGTCCTCGACGTCGTCGCCAGCGTCCGCGCCAACCTCGACGTACAGGGTGTCGTAGTCGACGGCCTCGCCCTTCGCGCGCTGCTCCTTGATGGCGAGCGCCTTCTTGCGGCGAGCGCGGAACACCTCGGCGGGGTCGTCGGGCTTGGGCGGGGTGCCCATGTAGATGATGAGCGGGTTCTTGGCGGTGTTGGCCGCCGGGATCATGTCGGAGAGCGCCTTGGCCTTGAGGATCTGCGCCTCGTCGAAGACGACGATCGTCACGCCTGGAATGCCTCGGCCGAAGCCGTGCTCGCGAGCGCCGAACATGATGCGAGAGCCGTTGGCGAACTTGATGCGCTGCTTGCCGTTGCCCTGCCGGATGCCGTTGTGGGCGATGTAGGGGGCGATGCGGCGACGACGGGCGAGCGCGGAGAGAGTCTCGAAGGTCTCGTCGGAGGTCGCGGAGTGGTGGGCGGTCCAGAGCACCTTGATGCCGGGGAACAGGATGCACAGCGCGAAGACGATGGTGCCGATCGAGAACGTCTTGCCGACCTGGCGGCAGATCGAGATGAGCACGCCGCCGATGCCTGCGGCGTAGAGGCCGTTGGCGCGCTTGGCGAGGATGGCCCGGGCGAGGCCCTTCTGCCAGGGGTCGTGCTGGACGCCCATCTTTCGGCACTGGGCTTCGACCGCCGGGTAGCCGGTGGTCTTGATTCCGGACGGGACGACGAGGTGCTTCGCGACGTCCGACAGCTTCCGCTCAGAGGTCGTCGGGGTCGAGGTCTTCGTCGGGCGCGGACGCGGCATCGGCGGCCTCCTCGGACTCGCGCGCCTCGATCTCGTCGAGCTCGCGCATCGTCGCGTCCAGGAGTCGGACGTTCGGCGGCAGGTCACGCGGTGCCATGCCCTCGGCGATCTTCTGCGCGAGCTCGTCGCGAAGCGCCTGCAGGAACGCCTTTCGGTTACCGGAGCGGGCGGCCTCGACGAGGGTCATCGGCGGGGGCGCGGCGGCATCCATCCACTTCCGAAGCGTCGGACGCGACACCCCGAGAGCAGTTGCCACTTGTGAAATCGACTTTGCAGCTCGCGCCTTCTCGACGGCGTCGCGCTTGAAGGCCTCGGTGTAGGCGGTCTTGCCGCGGGATCCTGCGGACTTCGGGGCGCCGACCGCACGCAGCGGGGCATTGGATGAGGCCATGCGGTATCACCCCCTGGAAAGTGGAAAGTTCCCGGGGAGAGATCGGCCCTATGCCTCCGGGAGGGCCGGGGACGCGGGGGGAGGGGGTGCGCCCCCTACCCGCCCGGGATCAGCGCAAGGGCGTGTGCAGCTCGACGTGGATGGCGAGACGGTTGCGGGCGGTCCACTGCCGCGGAGCGGTGCGGGCTTCGTGCTCGGCAGCAGTGCGCAGTGCCTCGTAATCGGGTTCGCCCTGCAGGCGCTCATGGGTGCGTGCGTACGCCTGTGCGCTCTCTGCGCGCGCAGCGTCTACGGTGAGGACCATCGCGTCTCCTCTCCCCTGCCATGCGCTCTCACCAGGACACGAGGTTCGTGATGATCCGGCTCGCTGCAGTCTCGGCGGCCGCGTGCAGCTTCCTCCGGGCCTCAGCGAGAGTCATTGTGCCCTTCCACCTGTTGCACTTGCGATGCATCAGACGGGTGTTCGCACGGTCGTACGGCGAGCCTCCACGAGCACGGGGCACGTCCTCGTCGACCTCGGCACGCATCGGGTGAGGCACGCAGCCCGCGCACCCCGCTCCCCCACACTTCGGGCCATGAGCACCGGGGGTCATCCTCAGCGACTTGTCCACGGCCACCCCGCACAGGGCGCATACATGCTCCTCGCGGAGGACACGGATGCGGACCTGGCGGCGACGATGGCCGTTCGCGTTCGCTGGGATGCTCGCCACAGCCCACCTCCGAGAGTCTGGAAGCGGGCGCCCCGGGCACCCTCCACTCTGTGAATCATGCGCTGTCCCCCAAATGGCCGACTTGTTGCCGACCGGCGGCTCTGGGAGGCTCAACTACGCATCGAAGGTTTGGAGCTTCCGGTCTTGGGGGCAGCCTTCGCTGACGATCGGAGAGAAGTGAAGAACAAGACAAAGGGCACCTACGCTGCTGCCCTCGCTCTGGTGGCCGTACTGGCGGGTGGGGTCATCCCTGCAGCCGCCACCGAAGCGCCCCCGCCCAGCGCGGTAACGACCGACACGGACGTGAGCCCTATGTGCGTCTCGGGCTGGCGATACCAGGCCCTCCAGCGCACCAGCAGCTCTCTGGTGAAGATCGGCCCCACGCATTCGAGTCGCAACGGGACGGGTTCCTCCGCGAGCATGACCCTGACTTCCACGGTGTCCGGAACAGTGGGAGCTGCATGGACCGGGTCGACCAACGTATCGGGCAGCGTGAAGCTCGCTTCGATCTCTGGCACCTTCGGCATCAACGCGCAGGCGAGCGTGACCGCAACCGTCGGCAACTCGATCACGATCACCGTGCCAGCGGGCAAGACGGGGAACGGTGACTACGGCATTTGGAAAACGTACGTCACGGGCAAAGAGGTGTACTACCTCAACAACTGCACGTCCGGAGCAAGTTCCGCGACGAATGTGTGGGCGCCGTACCGCGTGGGCTGGAACACGTGGATCAGTTGAGAAGGAACGCACTTACAGTCAGCGGGGCCGCCATCTTGGTGGCGGCCCTCGCCGGCTGTACCGGAGGCGCGGAGCCCCAACCGACCAGCCCGCCGTCGGGCCCCTCAGCCACATCTGCACCGACGGCGCCGCCCTCCCCAGCCGCCTTGCTCGCAACCTACGCTGACGACGAGGAGGCATACGGGAAGCTCAACTCCGTTCGAGGACTTGCGGAGCTCGGACCCTTCGACCGGGACAGCGAAGGGATCGCCGTGTACGTACGTTGCTTCGGCGAAGGAGCCGTAAGTATCGAGATTGAGGGCATTGCAGAGTTCGAGCAACAGTGCCTCACTGACGCCAACGACCCGGGAACACGCAACACCTTCGACGCCCGTTACGTAGACCGCATCACCGTTCGAGGACAAGCGGACAACAACCAGCTCTGGTCCCTCGCCGTTACAGCACTCCCCGCCAGTTGACAGGCCCAGCCGCGCGATGCAGGATCCACGCTGCCCGGTGCTCCCGCTCCTCAGCTGATCGGATAGCTTGATCCGCATGAACACGGTTGAGGAGCTCGCGGGCGAGCTGCGGCGGCGCGGTCTCGCTCAGCGCAGGGCGGGCACAGAAGCCGATGCGGTCGAATGGCGAAACCGGGCGCGGGAAGCCGCCCGTCGTCTCGGTCGCCCCGTGCAGACGATGCAGGGAGGCTTGGTCGTCCTCGCCGTGTTGAAGGACTGGCCAGCGAACGAGCTTGAACTGCAGCTCACCGAACTCCAGGTCGGCAACGCGATCAAGCGGATGCGCATCCCGATACCGACCGACGCATCAGCGACTCCCTGATGGACGACGGAAGCCCCGCCGGATCGGCAGGGCTTCGGTCATAGTTCAGGTGCAAGCACAGCTTAACACCGACTGGCGACACACCGCAGAAGACATCACGGGCGCGTGTCCCGCCAAAGATCGGGGCGCTCAGCCAGGATGTCAGCGCCATCCCGCCTGATCGTCTCCGTGGAGACGTGCCCCGCAAGCCAACCGGTGAGCAGCTCCGCCGTTTCGGCCGAGTAGTCATGCGCTGCGCGCTGCGCATCCATCACCTGGCCGATGGACATGCCTGCGGGGTCGAACGAGCCGAGCGTGTCTCCCCAGACCTTCATGAGTCGCTTGAACCGCAACGCCAGCCAGTCGCCGACGATGTCATCGGGGGCTGTCCACGCACGGTAGATCGTGATGCGACCGCGTAGGTCTGAGATGAGCTGTCGCATGTCCCCGGATGTGCCGTCGAAGGTGGCGAGGGGGGCGATCGCCCTAGCGATCTCTGCTCCGGCCTCTAGCCGCCGCTCTGCCGCCCGGTCAGCAGCAGCGCTCTTTCGCTCGGCGCGGTACAGCCCAATGGAGATGAGTGTGGGAACGAGGATCGCCGCGATCGGGATGAGCACATCGATCGCGAGACCTCGCATCTGCTCTGGCGTCATGATCCGATGATGGCTCATACGGGCGATCGACGTGTGCGCATGCCGGCTTGCCTGTGGGTGAGGTACTCAGCCATCGAGGATCCCACCCCTCTCCGGTAGGGTTCCCGCATGGACTCTGGATGGGCGGTGGTGCTTGGCGCAGTCATTGCTCTCGCCGGCTCCTCTGTAATTCCCTGGATCCGCGAGGCGCTTGCATCGGCACGACTTCGTAAAGAGCGTTCTCAAGAACGTCTCAATGACGCCATAGTCGAGCTCCTCGCCATCAACGCTGGAATGGCAACCGCGGTCGTCACGGCGAACGGCAACAAGCTCGCCGAGGCGTATTCCGAGCGTCAGCGAGCAGCAGCCCGCCTTCTCCTGGAAGTGCCCGCACCCGAGCGGCAGGATATCGGCGACGTGCTTGACCACGCTCTCCCGTCTCCGAAACCCGATGGCGATCCTCAAGCGCTCGTGCTGCATACGACACACGCTCTGCAGATGACGTTGGTCGAGTGGGTTTCCGGCGAACTGCGTGCCGCGGATGCCCGGAAACGTCTCAAGGACTTGATCGGCGAGTAGACGCCCCATCAGGTCCTCTCGACTGGTCGTGTCTTCTCCGTTCGCTATGGCGTGAACTGCGTCCGCTGCTGGTTCGATCGCATCCCAGCGCCCGCAGCGTCGACTGCCGAGGCGTGCACGTACTTCATCACCGACCCGCGCGGGCCCCGGTGCTGAGCGACCACGGTCACGACTTCTTTCTGCACCCACCGCTGCATCTGCCGCTGCGAGACCTTCGCGCGCTTCGCCGCCTGCTGCAGCGTCAGCAGCGGGTCGTACCACTCGCGCACGGGGGCCGCCTCGGGCTCGCCTTCACCCTCGTCGTCCGGGTAGACGAACACGTCGGTGCGTCGCTCGGTGCCCCACTTCGCCATCGCGTCCGCGACCGACCAGCCATCGCGCAGACCTTCGACCTCCGGGTGACGGTCGAGCACCACCTCCCCGAGCCAGGTCATCACCTCGCGGTCGTTTGAGTAGTCCGACAGGGTGACGTGCCACCACGGTTCGAGCCTGTTCAGCACGGCCAGCGCGTCCACGAGGTCCGCATCGATCGGTGCCGGCGGCTCGGACACCGACGAGCGCCCTCCCGGAGCCTTGTCCGTCGGCGTGGCCTTCATCGGATCCGCCAGCGACCGCACCCGCCCGATCAGGTCAGGGCCGTCGGCGAGCAGCGCACGCATCCGGCCGAAGCAGCGGTCACAGATCAGCGACCCGTCCCGGCACTCGCGTGGCGCGCACCCGTCGCACGGGAACTGTCCCTCGTAGTCGGGCCCGCTGAACTGGCAGGCGGCATAGTGCTCACCCCATCGGACGCACCCACGGATGCAGTAGCGGTCAGACATCGGTTCCCCTTTCCCCGGCGACGAGCGCTTTCAGTGCGGTCCTCGCAGCCCAGCTCCGCTCGTCCGAGCTGATGCACGGCGAGTCCGAGATCGCGATCAGGTTCGCGATCCGCTGCTGCTCGACCTGCGCCGCCCGGCCCTGGCGGTACTCGCGCGCCCACGCGCCTTCCTTCTCAGCCACGGCTCTCTACTTCCTCAACGGACACGGTCACGGGCGTTGGCGGCCGGAGCGTTGCGGTGTTCCACTCACCGTTGTAGATCGTCGCGAGCGCCCACTCGTCCGCGAGGTACTCGCTGTCGAACGGCCCGATTGGTCCCTCGATAGGGTTCCCTGCACGGTCCTCAGCCCAGTCGACCTCCACGATCGCTTTCGGTTCAGCCATGGCGACCGCCCCCGTTCGCGATCTCGAGCAGGACGTCGGCGTGGCATGGTTCGTCGAGCGGGCACCAGCAGGCGAGGTTCTTGCCCCCGAGCTCGGCGCGGATCTTCTCGACCGTGAAGTCGCCGAAGCCGACCGCCGACTTCTCGAACAGGCGCACGGCGCGCTCACGGTCGCCGTCGACGACCTTGAACGGATTCCCGAACCGTGTCGGCCGTGCGACCACCACCGTGTTGTCCGGCTTGCGCCACCCGGCCCGCCTCGACAGCTGCACGCGTCGCGGCGGATCCGTGCACACGCAGTCAGCGACCTCGTCCGGATCCTTCCACACCGAGATGATGCCTGACCCCTTGCACCGTGAGCAGTCCGCCCGCGGCTCAGAACGGTGTGTCGTCGCCATAGGTCCATCCCCCTTCCGCAGGCGGCTCGGGGGTCGCCCACTGCTCCTGTGCCGGGGCCGCGGCCGCCGGCTTCTGTCCATCGGTGCGCGCCGCGCGGGTCACCTGCGCGGTCGCATAGCGGAGGCTCGGGCCGATCTCGTCGACCTCGAGCTCGATCGCGGTGCGCTGGTTGCCCTCGCGGTCCTGGAAGGAGCGCTGGCGGAGGCGGCCCTGCGCGATCACCCGCATGCCCTTCGTCAACGACCCGGCGACGTGCTCGGCGAACTCGCGCCAGACGCTCGCGCGGAGGAACAGCGGTTCGCCATCCTTCCACTCACCGTCCTTCAGCGTCCGCGGCGTGCTCGCGATCGTAAAGTTCACGACCGGGAGACCGTTCTGGGTGTAGCGCAGCTCGGGGTCGGCGGTGAGATTGCCAACGACGGAGATGACGGTCTCGCCAGCCATCAGCGGGACTCTCCGGCGGTGGCGATCGGCTCGATTCCGACACCCTCCTCGAAGCTGATCGCCACGGGGACGGATGCGAGCACCTGATCTTCGACGGTGCCGACGATCGCGTCCTCGATGCCCACGGCGTCGACCCACTCGGATGCCCAGCACGGGTGCCCTGTCTCGGTTGCCTCCTCACGCGTCCACGACTCGCGCATGTCCGCATCCTTCGGGCGACGACGGCAGGAGGCATCCTCGGGCGCCGTGCAGGTGAAGCCGCGGTGCAGCTCCCCGCCCTGGAGTTTCAGCTCGACGTGGTGGTAGTTCTCGGTGGTGCTCATGATGCTGTCCTTCCTGCGCGGTCGCGCATGTTCTGTTCTCTGACCTCGGTGGCGTACTTCGCCGCCCAGGTGCGGGCGGTGTGCTCGGAGATCCCGAGGTCCCGGGCGATCTCCGCCCAGGACTGGTTGAAGCGGCGCCCGGCGCTGATCTCCTCGCCGGCGCGTGTGGTGTAGCCGCTTCGGCGTCCGGAGTTCGGGCGGTAGCCGCCGTGAGCCGCAGGGGTGACGCGACGCAGGATCACGTCGGCGACGTCGATGCCGCGGCGCGTGGCCTCCGCGTTGAGCTGCTGGTAGACGTCGAGCGGCACGTTCACCCGCACGGGCAAGTAGCCGCCGGCAGGGCTGCTAGAAGACCGTGTCATCCCACACCTCCTCGGGTTCGTCGTTGAGCTCGTAGAACTCGGTCAGCCGGTCTTCGTAGACCCGGCGCTGCATCCACTCGTCGCGGAGGAGACGCCTGTCCCGGCAGGGGCCGCACTTCTTCGCTCCCGCTCCCCTGGGCATGTGCTCGTCGCAGAACATCGGCGGGGCATCCAGGACGGCCGGACGTTCGGGGCGCTCTGGCGCCGGCTCCCGGTCCTCCTGCACGGCGTCCCAGGCGGCGGCTCGCGCGGCGTCCTCCGCCCGCACCCCGGCCCGCGCCCGCTCCCGCGCACTCCCCCGCGCCCGCTCTCGCGCCCTCGCGCGCCCGCCCCCACCCATAGCCATGGAGCTTCCATGGAAAGCGCCGGGGGGCTCCGGGGTGCGGATCGTGGTGCCGCGCAGGTCGACCTTCAGCGGGTGCAGGAGCAGCAGCCACTCGACCGTCTCCCGGGTGTCCGGGTCCGGGGCGAGGAACGTCGTCAGGAACCCTGCCTCCGCCAACAACACCAGGTGCTCGTCGACCTCGTCCGGTGTCAGGTCGAGCGTCGGGTACATCGCCGACGAGATCGCCCTCGTGTCGAACCGCCCCCGGCCGAGCGGGTCGAGGTTCAGCCACAGCCACACCGCCGACGGCTTCGCGACGTCCGGCACTCCGGCCAGCGTCTCGAAGTCGGCGGGGCTGATCATTCGTTGCTTGGTGGACATCGGTTCCTCTCGCGAAGCCCCGGATACACGCGGCCAGGGCAAAGTTCAGGTCTTCGGGCTCGACGGTGAAGCACTCGGAGTAGCCCTTCCCGCCGGGGCCGAGCACGTCCTCGGCATCAGCCCAGGACGCGAACGCGGCGGGGAAGATCCGACGCAGCACCCGCAGCGCCTCCCGCTCCCACGACGCGTCCGTGCCGCGCTGGCACACGATCGGATACCAGCCCCGATCGAGCCACCGCTGCACTCGCGACCACGCCCACGCGCGGCCGATCTTCAACGTCCACGACTCCGGATGCCAGACGACATACGTCATCGCGTACTCGGGCATCGCACTCATCGCGTCCTCGCCTTCTTCGCCGGCGCGACGTCGCCGCGCCACTCCCGATGTGCAGGCGAGACCTTCGAGCACAGTCCGAACCGGTCGAGCCCGTTCGTGATCTGCCCGCACAGGCGGCATGCCGGCTTGCCCTCGTGGATCATGTCGACGACGCGGAGCTGCTCGAGCGTGACCTCACGGTTCGGCGCCCATGGCTTCGCCTCGATCGACGTCGCCGCGGCGATCGACCGCGCGATGTTCGCCTCGAGCACGGCGATCATGCCGCGTCCTCGATCAGTTCGGCCTCACGACGCGCCTGCCACTGCCGTTCGAACTTCGCGAAGGTGACCCGCGGGTGCGACTGCCAGTGCTCGACGAGCTCCTGCGAGGCGTACGCGAGCGCGCGGGTCTCCGTGCCCATGAACAGGGTGAACGGGTCGATGCCCTTCTCGCGGCCGCGGGCGTTCAGCATCGCGCCGCGCGTAGCTTCCTCCGCGGCGACGAACTGCGCATAGAGGGTGTCGTCGTACTCGGCGCGGCACTCGCGCCACGCGGAGAACGCTTCGCTGATAATGCTCACGACACACCTCCGTGAACGGAATGCGGGAACATGCTCGGAGATCCGCACGTAGAACAGTGCTTCCGCGTCTCCGGATGCCGGCGGCCGCACTGCTCGCAGTGGATGATGCGGATGCCGGTCTGGGTCGTCTGCGGCGCGCTCATGCGATCGCCTCATGCCAGAGCAGCCACTGGGCGCCGTAGACGCTGCAGCCCATCTCCATCGCGACCGCGCGGGAGATCCGCACCCGGGTCACGCCCTCGAGGCGGAACCAAGACATCTCGAGGGGATAGAACACGGGCACGCGCTCAGGGTGCGTCACCCAGCGGCGGACCTTCCACCCGAATCGAAGCGCCGTCGCCTGCAGCGCCCCCTCGCAGCCCTCGTTGCAGGGACCGCAGAGCGACAGGCCATCGACCGGCGAGGGCACGTTCTTCGAGCCGCCCATACCCACCGCTCGACGATGCTGGAAGGTGAGCACCATGACTCCGCAGGCGGCACATCGGCGCTCGTCGCGTCGGTAGACAGCCTCTCGAGTCGCAGGCGTAGGAGCGCTCATGCTGCCACCGCCAGCAGGAACTCGGCAACGGCATGGCCGAGGTCGCGCGCCGCGGGCGGCGTGACCGCGTTCCCGGCCTGCTTCACCTTGTCGCGCTTCGATCCGAGGAGCAGGTAGTCGGGGGCGAAGCCCATGCCCGCCTGGATCTCGTGCGGTTCGAGCATCCGGAATCCGGCGTCGTCGACGTCGAGACTGATCGGCTCGCCCGGCTCGACGAGGGACTGATGACCGCCGGTCGTGAGCGTGCGGATCGGCTCGGTCACGGGCGTCGACATCTCCGCGCCGCCGCGGTTGTTCCTCATGACGAGGGCGTGGTGGTTGCCCTCCGCACTGACCGTGTCGATCGGGTGCGAGGTCGGCTTCGCGACGCCGTGGTTGCGCAGCGGCACGACCAGGCCGTCAGCTTCCCGCGTGGTGATTGCGGGCATCGTCGCCGACGTGGGCACCGCGGAGTCGCGCCAGGTGCCACCCGCGGGCACCAGCAGCCCGGTCTCGTTGCGCGTCGACTGCGTGCGCAGCGGTTCGGCGGTGGAGGCGACGCTCTTGCCCTCGCGGCCCTCGACGGGCACGAGCAGCGAGGCGTGGTTCCCGCCGGCGACGAGCGACGGCAGCGCCTCGGAGATCGGTCGAGATCGCGAGTCGTCGGCGCCCGAGAGGTTGTTGACGATGAGCGCGTGGTTCGCGCCGTCGGCGACGACCGTGGGCAGAGCATCCCCGAGATCCTGAGTGCGGTCGCGCTGCCGAAACTGAGCGAGGAACGCGGGCGGGATCGCCAAGCCGTGCTCGGCGCTGCCGGTCTGGACCGGCATCGGCGCGTCGAGCTCGGACACGCGCAAGTAGTTCGAGCCGGTGGTGACGCCGTCGTAGGTGTTCCCGGCGGCCTTCGCGACGATCGGTGCCCAGTGGCGCTCGATGCCGCGGCGGATCCGCTCGACGGTCTTCGCGGCGAGCGGCTTCGCACGGTCGCCGATGCGCGGCGCTGGGATCGACCAGTCGATGATCGAGGAGGCCGGGAGCCATCCGGGCTCGACGACCTGCCAGCACTTCGGGCACCGGTAGAGGTACTGGGCGCGGTAGCGACCCCACTGCTCGGTCTTCTTGAACGCCTGCACGGCCTGGATCTCGCCGTGCTCGAGGCAGAGCGCCATCGGGCGGGTCCACTTCGCGACGTTCGGACCGGTGAGGCCCTTCTTCTTCGAGGCGAGGTCCTCGCGCCACATCACGATGTACATGCGGTCGCGGGACTGCGGGGCCGGGAGGCCGCCGATCTGCGCGTGCATGCTGTTCAGCCACGCGAACTGCATCCGGTAGCCGAGCTTCTCCATCGCAAGTTGCCACGCCGGGAACTGGTCCCAGCGGTACGCGTCGACGACGTTCTCGAGGATGATCGCCATGTACCGGTGGTGCTCGGCGAACCGCGGGATGTCCCACATCGTCGCGCGGGACCGGTTCGCGGCCTCGTCGGGCAGCGGTGCGGTGCCGTCGAGCTCGAACAGTGCGAGGTCCTGCTGGCGCTGCCGTTTGATGCCCTTCGCGATCGAGTGATTCGTACACTCCGGGGATCCCCAGAGAACATGCGTGCGCGGGAAGTAGCGCGGGTCGACCTGGGAGATGTCCGCCTGGGAGTGGTCGGTGTCGGGGTGGTTCATCTGGTGCGACTCGATCGCGAGCGCCCAGTGGTTCGCCGCGATGACGACCTTGTATCCCGCCTCGACGAGACCGGAAGACGAGCCACCCGCGCCGCAGAACAGGTCGGTCACGGTGAGGCCGTTCCACGGCACCTCCGGGTGCCGGTAGCCGACCGCGGCGCTCATCGGGTCACCCCCGATAGAGTGCGGGGATGGAACCCGTGCCCACTGACTTCTGGGGAGTTGTCGTACCCGCCTGGCTTGGTGCGGCCGGTTCGATCGCGGCATCCGCCGTAGCGGTTTTCGCCTACATCAATAGCCGATCGGCGCGCGGAGGCGTCGAGGAAATGCGCGATTCGGTGAATCAGAGCACCCCCACGATCTATCGCACCGCGGACGTGTCCGCGACAGTATCTGGGACCGCTACCGCAGTAGTCGTCGAGCCCTGGACCTTTGAGCGCGATGGCAAGAGAGGCACGTTTCGCAACACCAGCGGCGAGACGTTGACCGTTACTGGCGCGTCCGCCACAGGCGGAGTCGACCTGACCCTTCGAGCCCAGTTCCCGCTCGAGGTGCCTTCGACCGCTTCGTTCGACCTGCTCATCCATCGAGTTCTCGGCGGCCCCGCGGTGGTTGGAGTGACTCTCGACTGGACGCGCGAAGACGGCGCACAATTGTCGCGGACCTACTACCTCTGAGCGAGACGCGTAGGAGCGTTGCCCCGATAGAGTGCGGGCATGACTGAGTTCACGTACAAGCTCACCGACGCGGAATACGCCGAAGCGCTCCGCGCGGCCATGGACGCATCGAACAAGGCGCGGTTCGAGGACGGCCTCGAGGATCAGGCTGCCGCGATCGGGGTTGCAGCGGGTGAGGCTAAGGCTCGCGAGATCGCACTGCGGCGAACCCGCGGCGTGTAGCGCGTTCATCGGTGCGCTCCGAACTGCGCGGCGATCGCACGGTTGATGTTGAGCATCGAGTTGACCTTCGTGCGCAGAGCGCGTTCGGTGCCTTCGGCGTAGTGGTACTCGGCCTTGACGTTGTGCCAGGCCTCGAGTTCGGCCTGCGCGTCGGTGTCGGCCATCGCGCGGGCGAACGTCGCGGGGACGTTGTTGCGGCCGTAGTGGGCGAGCTGGGTCTGCTTCCTCGCGATGTAGGCACGCTCGGCGGCGTAGCGGCGGGCGTTGATCTCGAGCATCACGTCGGGCATGCGCTCCATCAGCCCGACGGACTCGCGGATGAAGTACTCCATCTCGGTCGGGTTGGTCGGCTGGTAGTCGAGGAGCTGCGCGCCCGCCTTGATCGCGAACGTCGCAGCCTCGGTGGTCATCGCCTCGCCCGTGCTCGGGTTCGTGTACATCAGCGGCGTCCCTTCTTGCGTGCGGCGGCGCGGCGGGCGGATCGGTTCTGGGGCGGGAGGTGGTCGCGCGGCGCGGGCCGTTCGATGACGGGAGTCTTGGGCTCGGTCGCCGTCGGGGCGGCCGCGGCGGCGGAGATCGCCCAGGCGGACTCGGCGAGCGCCTTCCGCTGGTTGCGGGCGGTGCGGTGCAGGTCGGTGCCGGCTTTGTCGGGCGTGAAGGCGCGGACGGCGCGGGCCTCCGCTTCGAGGGTGTCGATCTGCTCGATCGTCTCGGTGGCGAGGAACTCGGCCGCCCAGTCGCGCTCCGCCGCCGGCGCGGTGTTCGCGGGGGCTTCCGGGAGGTCGCGTTCGTCGACCTCCTCCTCGATGCGGATGTCGCCGAGGAGATCACGGAACGTCTGCCGGAACGCGACCATGCGCACGGTCCGGCCGAGGTGCCGCATCGGCGAGCGGTCCCACTTCGCCGCCCACTCCTCGGACGCGGCGGGGTACTGCTCCGCCCAGCGGATCGTCACGGTCGTCGGGATGCGGACACCCTTGCGGTAGACCTCGACGCGCGCGAACTCCGGGTGCGCGACCTCGACGCGGATCGTCTCGCCGTCCGTGCCGGTGACGATCGTCGGCGCCCACGCCTGGGTCCAGGTCTCCCCGTCGTCGGAGAACTCGACGGGCCCGGTGCCGTCCCACTCACCCGAGGCGTGCACGATGTGCTCGACCTCGCCGATGGTCTTCTTCTCGATGAGCTCAGTCGTTGACATGCTCGACCTCCTGGAACTTCAGAGCGGGCGCCTTGCGGGTGGTGCGGGGGAAGTGCTTCAGCGCCGATGCCTCGAGCACGGCGAGCTCGACGCGCAGCGCCTCGACGTGGGCGTGGACCTCGGGGGCGGCGGCCTTCCATGCGGCTTCGTCGATCGACACTGTCTCGGCGACGGTGGTCTGGAACCCGCCGTGCTCGGTCATGCCGACGGTGCCGAAGCGCTGAGCACCGGGGAGCTTGGCGGTCGCGGCCTTGACCTTCGCGTTCGCGGCCTTCTCCGCCTTCACTGCGGCGTCGAGGTCGCGCTTCAGCGGCGCCCATGCGGCGACGGCGTCCGTGACGTCGTCGGGGAGGTCGTCGACGTCGGGGCAGCCGGCGTCGCGCCAGGCGATGAAGTTGTCGGCGCGGTCGACGAGGTACGCGATCATCTCCTCGTCCCGGGGCACCGGGATCCAGGTCGCGCCGTCGGCGGGCGGCATGTCGTCTTCGTCGCGGACCTCGAACCCGTAGAGGGCGTAGTCGGCGCCGAGGACGTGGATCTGCCACTGCATCTGCGCCATGTGCTCGATGGGGATCGTCCAGGAGTCCCAGCCGAACTCGTGGGACTTCACCTCGATGACGACGAGCGCGCCGTCCTGGTCGATGCCGATCGCGTCCGGGGTGGCTCGGTGTAGGTCGTTGTCGAGCGCGGCCCACAGTGCGGCGTTGGGGGTGAGCGATATGAGGCGCTCGGCGGCCTCGTCGAGTAGGGCGGCCTCGCGGGCGTGCCCGGCCGCCGTTGCCCGGTTGCCGCGGAAGGTCGAGCCGTTCATCTTCTGCTCGACGATGGCGCGGCGCGCCTTGATGCCGGCGCGTGCGATGCGCCATACGTCGGAGGCGGTGACGCCCTCGCCGCGCTCGAGCATCCACACGGTGCGGGGTGCGTCGCCGGGGACGACGACGCGGGCGGCGGTGATCTGCGGGGTCATGACTGGTCGCCCTTCTTCGGGAGCGGGATGAGGAACGCGGCGACGAACGTCGCCAGGCTGAGGAGGACGCCGAGGTCGGCGCCGTTGACCCCGGTCGTCGGGTCGGCCGCGGCGGGGCCGCAGATGGCCGTGCCGAGCAGCGCGGCCACGACGGCGACTATGCGTCCGGGAGACAGCGGCCAGATGCTGCGGTGATCGGTCGCGACCGGTCCGTCGATCACGGGCGCGGTGCGCTCGGCGACGCTGAGGTGCATGTCAGCGGTCATCGGGGCGAAGTCGTCCACCGGTTCGACGTTGTCGTCGGTATCCTGTGTCTGAGGCATGTGCTTGCCTTTCGTTTTCTGGTGGGGCGTCCGTTGCCGCGGGCGCCCCGCTTTCGTGTGTGGGGTCAGGGTGTGAGGGCGCCGGAGTCGAGCTGCGCGAAGGCGTCGCGGTACTTGGCGATGCCGAGGACATCGCACACATCCTTCGCGACAAACCACGGCTGTCCGTCGCGCACGACAGTGCGAACCTCGACGCCTTCGAAGCGGAGAGCAGCAACGGCGTTCATCGCACTCCCCCGAACATCAGATTGGCGAACAGGTTCTTGACGCCCTCGGCCCGCTGCTCGTGCTTCTCGGCGTCGGCGCGTTCGATCACGAGGGACCGCATCTCGGCGATCACGTCGTCGAAGTCGACGTCGAGGTACTCACTGCGGTTACCCTCGCCGCCGAGCGCGATGAGGATGCGCTCGTTGTCCCGGGCGTTCTCGCATGCCTCGGTGACGGCGATCCGTCCGAGCTCGTGCCCGTGGGCGCGAGCTGCCCGAGCATGCGTCTGGATACGGCGGTGCGGGTGCTCGGTGATGCCGACCTTGATGCCGACCCGCCCCACCTCGATGGCGTAGATGTGCTTCTCGACACCTGCGAGCGGCGCAGCCCCAGGAATCGTCGCCGTGCGCACCTGGCGGTCGGCGTAGTCGAACACCTCGAGCACGCTCACGACTCGTCCTCCTCGATCGCGGCGAGACCGGCGGCCATCAGCCGCAGGAGGACAGCGACGGCCAACGCGGCGAGCGTCACGATGAGGAGCAGCAGCCCCCATGGTGCGAGGACGAACGCGAAGACCGCGGCGACGACGGCGAGGACGGTGTAGGCGTAGGACGTGGCCCGCACGATCGGGCTCAGCCGTCCGGTCGGGGCAGCCGTCCCCACGGTGCCCCGACCCGACATGCCCGATACCCCAGCGGGCACCCGGACCCCAGACCGGGAGATCATGATGCGGCCGCTTCGTCAGGGTCGGTAATGCGCGTAGCGAGCCACGCATCCAGGTCGACCGGATAGAAGACGTTGAGGGCGCCCTGCTTGAACTTCTTTGGCCCCTCGCCCGCGGCAAGCAGATTGCGCAGGGTCTGGTACGCGAGACCGCAGTACTTCGCGGCGTCGCGGGTGGTGAGCACTGCTCCCCGTCGTGCGCCGACGTGAACGGCTGCGCCGGTCATGATGCGACCGCCTCTGCTGCATGCACCGGAGTCGCTGCGCGTTCCCAGAGCACGGGAAGGCTGACGCCGAGGAAGCGCGACGCCAGAGCCATTTCGACCGCGTTGAAGGGAGTGACTCCGTTCAGGCGCCGACCGATCGTGTGCTGGGTGATCCCCACTGCGAGCGCGAGTTCGGCTGCGGTGCGACGCTGCCGCGCGAGCTCCGCGCGGACCTCGTCTGCGAAGCGCCGAGCGGCTACATCCCCGTGAGCCGATGCATGAAGTTCCATGCAGGTACCTTCGCATGGATATCCATGCACCGTCAACCTCGCCATGCATATTGTGCAATATTCATGCAACTGCCATGATGGTCCCCATGACCGAAACAGAGTTCGCCGAGTTGTTCTCCGACGCCCTCGTCAGCGAGATCAAAGCCGAGATGGGGCGGCAGTCCCTTTCCTCCCGCGGCCTCGGGCGCCTCATAGGCAAGTCGTCTCAGTACATGTCCGACCGACTCGACGGCGGCAACGTGAAGACAGGCCGCAGGGTCATCCTCAACGTCTGGGACATCTCCGCGATCGCCAAGGCCCTCGGCATCTCGGAGGTCGAGCTGATCACCCGTGCTGAGAATGTCGCACGTCGCCGCCAGGATTACGACTTGGTCGCTAATGAATCGATCAACGAGTTCCCCGAGGGCCACGACACCGACTACGACCACGCATGAACGGAGGGGTCAACATGAGCGCGACCACAGAGCATCCCAACGCCACCTACCACCGCGTACAGATCGGTCTTCCGTGATGCCGCTCGACGCGTGGAACCTCGCCGCCGATCTCGGCCTCGAGGTTCGGGAGAAGCGCGGCATTCACCGCAGCGGCTACGCCCCCGATTCCAACTACATCGAGATCACTCCCGGGATGCGCGGACGCGTCCTGCGAGGCGTGATGTACCACGAGATCGGGCACCACGTCCTCGGACATAGGCCGACCGAGTTCGGCCTGATCCGAAAACGACAGGAACACGCGGCGAACTTCTGGGCGATCCGCCAGCTGATCACACCCGAGACCTATGCAGCGGCCGAGCGGTCCCGCGAGGGCCACGCCACAGGCATGGCGATCGACCTGAACGTCCCCGACGAGTTCGTTTTGCTCTACCGGCAGACCCTGCTCCGCACTGAACAGGCGACCTACGTGCAGCCCCGCATGGGTGTTGGCCAGTTCGCGCACCGCATCGAGGTCGCATAGTGGCGCGCCCGCCGCTCGAGCTTGAGACGTGGGGGCGGATCCGCCGAACAACCGTCAAGGGCAAGCCGACCGCCGTTGCCTACTACCGCGACTCTGACGGCGTCACCCGCCTCATGCAGCGGAGCGGTCGCACCGGCGCGGACGCCGAACGCAACCTCGTGAAAGCGCTGAAGAAGCGACTCGCACCAGCGAGTGAGCTACTCACCCCCGACTCGCTTGTGAGCGACCTCGCGACCGCATGGCTCGACACGAAGACTCGCCTCGCCGAGGGGTCCATCCGGATCTACAAGAACGCGATCGAGAAGCACATCACGCCCGGGCTCGGCTCTGTCCGCCTCGCCGAGATCACGGTGCCACGACTCGACCGCTTCGTCACGTCGCTCGCCCGGTC
Source organism: Microbacterium sp. UBA7513 (assembly GCF_002478345.1). Lineage (NCBI taxonomy): Bacteria > Bacillati > Actinomycetota > Actinomycetes > Micrococcales > Microbacteriaceae > Microbacterium > Microbacterium sp. UBA7513. The sequence goes on along the minus strand of NZ_DLNJ01000015.1, from coordinate 106,153 downwards.
CTCCGGTGCGGGGACCGCGACGACCGCTCACGTCGTCCTGCGAGGGATGTTCACCCTCGCCGCCCGCCACGGAGCGGTACGGCCCAATCCCATGACGGACGTTCCGGCGCCCGAGAAGGCGAAGCGGACCGTGAAGCGCGCAGCGCCCAACGTCGAGGTCGTGCGCGCGATGCGGACACGCTTCGAGGAGTGGGACGCCGGCACGGAGCCGCGGCCGGCGGACGACCGCCGCCGTCGCCGGCCGCGTGCGAGCGAGCTGCTGGACACAACCGACATGATCATCGGCACCGGCATCCGCACCGGCGAGCTGCTCGCCCTGCAATGGGACCAACTGGACCTGGACGCGAAGCTCGCCACGATCCGCCGCACGATCGCGCAGGACCGAGACGGGAAGTTCTTCGTGCAGGAGTTCACGAAGTCGGACGCCGGGTATCGCGAGCTCGAGCTTCCCGACCACGTCGTCGACATGCTGATGCGGCGGCGCGTCGCGTCGTACTCCGCATTCGTCTTCGCATCGAGCGTGGGCACCTTCCGACATCCGAACAACTACCGGACGACCTGGCGCGAAGCACTGCGAGACACGCCTTGGAAGGGCACCACCCCGAAGAGCTTCCGAAAGACCGTGGCCACCGTGGTCCGCGACGAGCTCGGCATCGAAGCAGCGAAGGAGCAGCTCGGCCACGAGGACGAGCGCACCACACGGATGCACTACGCCGACGAGGTGCACCGCGGACCCGCGGCCGGACTTGTTCTGGCGAAGCTGTTCACCTAAAAACCACGACTAAACAACGAATCGCCCCGAATCCGGTCCGGATTCGGGGCGATTTTCTTGGGTCTGAAATGGTCTTTTTCGAGCCGACTACGGGACTCGAACCCGTAACCCCCGTATTACAAGTACGGTGCGCTACCAATTGCGCCAAGTCGGCGGATGCCATCACAGCTTAGCGATGGCGGGCGCGTGCGACGGACTACTGCGCCGGCGCCGAGGTGGCTGTCGGGGTCGGCGTTGGAGTCGCCGACTCGTAGTAGGCCTCGCTGGCGACCGACATGACGAACGTCGACAGCTCCTGCGGGTCGTCCAGCGCGCCGACGTAGGCCTCGCCGTTGACGACGATCATCGGGGCGGCGGTGAGCACGAGGTCGTCAGAGCCGGGGAGCGGCCCCTCGAGCGCGCGGGTCGTCGCCTCCTTCGCCCAGCTGACGTAGTCGCCGTCCTGGATGCAGGAGCGCACAGTCTTGGCGTTGTCCACGCCGACGGCGCCCGCGAGATTGGCGAGCTCTTCGTCGGACATCCCGTCGCTGCCCACATCGGGCTGGTCGTCGAGGAGGTCGTGGTTGAACGCGTAGAACTGGTCCGGCGAGTGCGTCGCCACGCAGGCGGCGGCCGCGGCGGAACGCAGCGAGTACTTGGTGCCGTTGGAGCTGGCGGTGAGGAGAGCGACCGGGTGGTAGCTGACGGTCGCGGCACCGTCCTCGATCCACTGCGCGAGCAGCCGGGCGTTGGCGCGCTCGAACTTGCCCGCGTCGGGCGAGAGGTAGTCGACGTACACGTGGACCTCGACAGCACCTGCCGCCGACGGCTCGGGCGACGGCGTCTCGCTAGTGCCGGCCTCGCTGGGCTCGGGGTCCGGCGTGGGGGAAGCGGTACCGGCGATCGCCGCGGACGCGATGTCGGTCACCACGACGCCGTCGGCCTCCATGCCGGTCGGGCTGAGCTGCGGCTTGGACGTCTGCGAGGTCACGGCGAGCGTCACGGCGGTCCCGATCGCGCCGACCGCGATGATTGCGACCGCACCGATGATGATCCGTCGCATGAGACGCGCCCGCGACTGCTGGGCGTGCACCTTCTGCGCCTTCTCCCGCACGGCCTCGCGCGAAGTGCGAGGGGCGGGGACGTTCGGCGTTTCGTCGCTCGACATCGTTCCTCTTGAGTCTCAGGGGGTCCGGGTTGGCCCCGACCACCGTCGGGCGGTGATCGCCGCTGCGCACGGCCGGGTTCGATGCTAACCAGTGAGGCTGAGAAATACCCAGGTGCGAGGGTTCGTGCCATACTGATTTCGACCCGATGAAGGGTCACGGCGGGTCGCTCCGCCGCTTCATTCACTACGGATCGTCCGGCACGTACCTGCCGGTGAAGGAGAAACACGATGGCATCTGTGACTTTCGACGAGGCCACCCGCCTGTACCCCGGCGGCACCCGTCCGGCTGTCGACAAGCTCAACCTCGAGGTGGGAGACGGCGAGTTCCTCGTCCTGGTCGGTCCCTCCGGTTGCGGTAAGTCCACCTCCCTCCGCATGCTCGCCGGCCTCGAAGAGGTCAACTCCGGCCGCATCCTCATCGGCGACCGCGACGTCACCGACGTGCCGCCGAAGGACCGCGACATCGCGATGGTGTTCCAGAACTACGCGCTGTACCCGCACATGACCGTCGCCGAGAACATGGGCTTCGCGCTCAAGATCGCCGGCGTCGGCAAGGAGGAGCGCGCCGCGCGGGTCCTCGAGGCCGCGAAGCTCCTCGACCTGGAGCAGTACCTCACCCGCAAGCCGAAGGCCCTCTCCGGTGGTCAGCGTCAGCGTGTCGCCATGGGTCGCGCGATCGTCCGTCAGCCCCAGGTCTTCCTCATGGACGAGCCGCTGTCGAACCTCGACGCGAAGCTCCGTGTCCAGACTCGCACGCAGATCGCCTCGCTGCAGCGTCGTCTCGGCGTCACCACGGTCTACGTCACGCACGACCAGACCGAGGCGCTCACCATGGGCGACCGCATCGCCGTGCTCAAGGACGGTCTGCTCCAGCAGGTCGGCTCGCCGCGCGACCTGTACGAGAAGCCGGAGAACGTCTTCGTCGCCGGCTTCATCGGCTCGCCCGCGATGAACCTGTTCTCGGCCGACCTGGCCGACGGCGGCGTGCGCTTCGGCACCGAGATCGTCCCGCTCGACCGCGACACCGTGGGCCGCGCCAACGGTTCGCAGGTCACGGTCGGCGTCCGCCCCGAGGACATCACCGTCGGCCCGGCGGACGGCCAGGGCCTGTCGGTCGTCGTCGACCTCGTCGAGGAGCTCGGCGCCGACGGCTACCTGTACGGCCACACGGAGATCAACGGCAAGCGCACCGATCTGGTCGCCCGCGTCGACGGCCGCAACCACCCGAACGCCGGCGAGACCGTCACCCTCGCCGCGAACCCGGGCCACGTGCACGCCTTCGACCTCGAGTCCGGCGACCGCCTGAATGACAAGCCGGTCGTCTCGGCCTGATCGGACACCTCCACCGCGGCGCGGGCTGACTTCGGTCGCCCGCGCCGCGTCATTTCCCCGGCACCCTCAGGAGCCCCCATGCAGGAATCCCTCCGGATCACGGCCAAGACGGTCGACCCCGGTCTGCTCGCTCTGCCCTGGTCGACGCCTCTGGAGAAGTGGCCGTCCGAGCACATCGTCTCCCTCCCCAAGGGCCTCTCGCGCCACCTCGTCCGCTTCGCCGACCTCTCGGGTCGCGTCGTGGCCGTCAAGGAGACGACGACCGAGATGGCGCGGCGTGAGTATGAGATGCTCGGCAACCTCGCGCGCCTCGACGTACCGTGCGTGGAACGTGTCGCGGTCATCGCGGGGCGCACCGACGCGTCGGGGGCGCCGCTCCCCGCGGCACTGGTCACCTCGCATCTGCGCTTCTCGATGCCCTATCGGGCGCTGTTCACCCGGGTGCTCCGTCCGGACACGGCCACCCGCCTCGTCGACGCGCTGGCGCTGCTGCTCGTGCGCCTGCACAACGTCGGCTTCTACTGGGGCGACGTCTCGCTCTCCAACACTCTGTTCCGCCGGGATGCCGGAGCCTTCGCGGCGTACCTCGTCGACGCGGAGACCGGAGAGCTGCACGAGGAGGGTCTGACGGACGGACAGCGCGCCTACGACCTGGACCTCGCGCGCACGAACATCGCCGGCGAGATCATGGACCTCGCCGCGGGCGGTCGCCTGGAGCACGGCGTCGACGCCGTCGCCATCGCGGACGGCATCGTGTCGTCCTACCGGTCGCTGTGGGCCGAGCTCACCGCGCAGGAATCGTTCTCCGCCGCCGAGACCTGGCGCATCACGGAACGCGTCGAGCGGCTCAACGCCCTCGGCTTCGACATCGACGAGATGTCGATGTCGACGACCGCCGACGGCACCGTGGTGGAGATCCAGCCGAAGGTCGTCGATGCCGGGCACCACCAGCGCCGGCTCATCCGTCTCACTGGTCTCGACGTCGAGGAGAACCAGGCCCGGCGGCTCCTCAACGACCTCGACGAGTTCCGTGCCCGCTCCACCAAGCAGTGGGCGGACGAGGAGATGTACGCGCACGAGTGGCTCACGCGCGTCTTCGAGCCCGTCGTGCGAGCCATCCCCTACGACCTGCGCGCCAAGCTGGAGCCGGCCGAGGTGTTCCACCAGGTGCTGGAGCACCGCTGGTACCTGTCGCAGGCGCAGGGACGCTCTGTGGCCCTCGCGGAGGTGCTGACGAGCTACATCAACGACGTGCTCCGCCACCGGCGCGACGAGGCCACCATCATGGGGCCGCCGACCGAGACGATGGGCCTCCCCGTCGTCACCGGCACGCTGGCGCTCGGCGACGACGACGAGGTGGACTGGCGCGACCTCGTCTGAGACCGTGCCCGCACGTCGGCGCCGCGCCCGACGGCGTCAGTACCCGACGGTGAACCGCTCGCGGTGGTGGTTGGCTTGCTCAATCTCGTCGACGATGGCGACGGCGAAGTCCGCCCCGGAGATGTACGACTTCCCGTCCTCGTCGCGGACGAGCACGTCACCACCGTCCCGGTAGTGGCCGGTGCGCTCGCCCTCCGCCCACGGCCCGAAGACCTCGGCCGGGTGGACGAAGAACCAGTCCAGGCTGTCCGCGGTGCGCTCCAGGAGCGCGAGGGAGTCGATGCCGACCTGCGCCTCGTGCTTGTACTCCTCCGGGAACCCCTGATCGAACAGACGGGGGCCACCGGGCGCGACGAGGCTGCCGCCCGCGCCGCCCACGACGCCGAGCCGGGTCTCGGTGCCGTCGAGCAGCCCGACCACGTTCGTCAGCGCCTCGAGGACACGGTCCTCCATGTCGCCGCGCGGGGAGAGCGCGGAGACCACGGCATCGGCACCCGCGAACGCCTCGGTCAGCGTCGCAGGGTCGAGCGCGGACCCCTGCACGTAGGCGGCACCCGCGACCGGATCCGCCGGAGTCGAACGCGAGATGGCGACGACCGCGTGATCACGACTCACCGCCTCCGCGACGATGTGGCGTCCGGCGTAGCCGGTTCCTCCCAGGACGATGATGCGGGCCATGCGTATTCCTCTCGGTCAGTCCGCGGCGCGGACGGTCGCGACCTGGTACAGCGCGACCGAGGCCGCGATTCCCGCGTTCAGCGACTCGGTCGCCGCGGAGATGGGGATGGAGACGATCTGGTCGCAGGTGTCGGTCACGAGGCGAGACAGGCCCTTGCCCTCCGAGCCCACGACGATGACGACGGGGCGGTCCGCCAGCTCCAGCGCCGGCAGCGAGACGTCGCCGTCGCCGTCGAGTCCGAGCACGAACACGCCCTGCTTCTTGAACTCCTTGAGCTGCGTGGTGAGGTTCGAGGCCAGCGCGACCGGGATGCGCGCAGCCGCGCCCGCACTGGTCTTCCACGCCGCCGAGTTCACCCCGGCGGAACGGCGCTGCGGCAGGATGATGCCGTGGCCCCCGAACGCCGCCGTCGAGCGGATGATCGCACCGAGGTTGCGAGGGTCGGTGATCCCGTCGAGGGCGACGAACAGCGGCGTCTCGCCGCGATCGATGACCTGCTCCAGGAGGTCCTGCGGGTGCGCGTACTCGTACGGCGGCACCTTGAGGGCCACGCCCTGGTGCACGCCGTCGAAGCCGGCCATGCGGTCGAGCTCCTGACGCGTGACCTCGAGCACCGGGATGTCGCGGTGGGTCGCGATCGACAGCATCTCCTTGACGCGGTCGTCCATCTCGACGCGCTGCGCGATGTACATCGCCGTCGCCGGGATCTTCGCACGCAGCGCCTCGAGCACCGAGTTGCGGCCGGTGACCGTCTCGGTGTCGGTGGTGTTGTCCTTCGACCGGGCGCTGCGGTTCGGGTTGCCTCCGGAGGCGGGGCGCCCACCGGGCTTGCCCTTTCCGCCCGCAGCCGCGTAGCGCTCGGCCGCGGCCTTGCGCTTACCGGCGGGGTGCCATGCGCGGTCCTCCGCCTTCGGCGTGGGGCCACGCCCCTCGAGCGCCTTGCGCCCGAGACCGCCGGTGCCCTTGGTCGGGCCCTTCTTGTTTCCCTTGCTCGCGCCGGGGCGCCCTGGCTTAGCCATCGATACTCCAATGAGTTCCGGCCGGAGTGTCCTCCAGCGTGATACCTGCGGCGGCGATCGCGTCTCGGATGCGATCCGCCGCCGCCCAGTCCTTCTCCGCGCGCGCGGTGGCGCGCTGCGCGATCATCTCCTGCACCAGCGCGTCCAGCGCCGCTGCCTGCACATCCCCGGCCTTCCGGGAGCCCGCGTCCTCCACGAGGCCGAGCACACCGGTCATGGCGAGCACCGCCTGCGCCGCGTCCAGAGCCGCCGCGGTGTCACCTGCGTCGAGAGCCGAGTTCCCGGCCCGCACGCTCTCATGGACGACGGCCAATGCCTGGGGCACGCCGAGGTCGTCGTCCATCGCCTCGACGAAAGCGGCGGGCAGGCTCTGCGCGTCACCGCCACCGAACCCTTCTTCGGCCCCCCGGAATGCGCGATCGAGGAACGAGCGGATGCGGCCGAGCGCCGCCTCCGCCTCGGTCCAGGACGATTCCGAGAGGTCGAGGCTCGACCGGTAGTGCGCGGCGGCGAGGGCGTAGCGCACGACCAGCGGGTCCCGCTCCGCGAGCACGTCCCGCGCGAGCGTGAAGTTGCCGAGCGACTTCGACATCTTCTGGCCGTCGACGGTCACGAGGCCGTTGTGCACCCAGTAGCGGGCGAAGCCGTCTCCTGCTGCGGTCGACTGCGCCAGTTCGTTCTCGTGATGAGGGAACCGCAGATCCAGACCGCCGCCGTGGATGTCGAACTCCGCGCCGAGGTATCGCTTCGCCATGGCCGAGCACTCGATGTGCCAGCCCGGGCGCCCCGGCCCCCACGGCGACGCCCACGTCGCGTCGGTGGGCTCGTCGGACTTGGCGCCCTTCCACAGAGCGAAGTCCTGGGGGTTGCGCTTGCCCCGCGGGTCGGCGTCCTGCGCCGCCTCCATCGCGTCCACGGACTGATGGGTGAGATCGCCGTAGGACGGCCAGGAGCGCACATCGAAGTACACGTCGCCCGACCCGTCGGGAGCGGGGTACGCGTGGCCCCGGTCGATGAGCAGCGCGATGAGCTCCTGCATCTGCGGGACGGAGGCCGTCGCCCGCGGCTCGTACGTGGGCGGCAGGATGCCGATGCCGGCGTAGGCCGTGGCGAACTCCTGCTCCATCCGATAGGCGAGCGCCCACCACGGCTCGGCTTCCGTGGCGTTGGCGAGCACCTTGTCGTCGATGTCGGTGACG
>NZ_DLNJ01000015.1:51400-98437 GCF_002478345.1 Microbacterium sp. UBA7513 | reverse complement strand
ATGTCGGTGACGTTGCGCACGAAGGTCACGCGGCCGTGACGGTGCGTCAGCCAGCGGCGCAGGAGATCGAAGCTCAGGGCCGCCCGGACGTGGCCGATGTGCGGGCCGGACTGCACGGTGGGTCCGCACACGTACATCGTGATGTTCTCGGGATCGAGAGGCACGAAGTCGCGCAGCAGCTGTGCGCGGGTGTCGTAGAGGCGGAGAGTCACCGCTCAAGCCTACTCGGCGGGCGCTGAGAGACCCCGCTCCGGTCGCGGGATGACGACCGCGACGGCCGTGACCGCGATTCCCTCGCCCCGCCCGGGGAAGCCGAGGCCGTCCGTCGTGGTGGCCGTCACAGCCACCGGAGCACCCCAGAGCGCCGCCGACAGAACCGCCTCGGCCTCCTTTCGACGTGCGCTGAAGCGCGGACGATTGCCCTGGAACTGGACCGACACGTTGCCGATCGCGAAGCCCGCCTCCGCCAGGAGCTCCGCGGTACGGGAGAGGAAGACGTCGGCGTGGGCCCCCGCATACTCCGGATGGGCGGTGCCGAAGTGCTCGCCGATGTCGCCGAGCCCGGCGGCGCCGAGCAGGGCATCGACGATCGCGTGGGCGACCGCGTCCCCGTCCGAATGCCCGGAGAGCGCGGGCTCCCCCGGCCATTCCAGCCCGGCCAGCCACAGCGGTCCGTCGCCGCCGAACGCATGCACGTCCGTGCCGATGCCCACGCGGGGCGCGCCCCCGACGACGGCCGACGTACGAGGCGCAACGGAAGGCGTGGCGGGCGCGGTCGCGACGAGCAGGCGGGCGCGCTCCAGATCGGCAGGGGTGGTGATCTTGAACGAACGCTCGGAGCCGGGCACCAGCCGCACCGCGTGCCCCGCCGCGGCGAAGAGCGCCGCGTCATCCGTGTACTCGACACGCTGAGCCGTCGCCTCCGCGTACGCCGCTTCCAGCGGGCCACGAGGGAACCCCTGCGGCGTCTGCGCGGCCGCGAGCTCCGCACGATCCAGGGTGCCCACGACGAGACCGTCCGCGACCCGCTTGAGCGTGTCCACGACCGGCAGGCTCGGCACGGCGCCGGCGTCGCCGATCACGGCCTCCGCCACGGCGTCGATCACCTCGGGCGGGGTCAGCGCGCGCGCAGCGTCGTGCACGAGCACTGTGCGCACGTCCCCCCACAGCGCCGCGAGTCCGGCGGCGACGGATTCCTGCCTCGTCGCGCCTCCGGTGACCACGCGGCCCAGGTCGGCACGATCGCCGGCGGCCGCGAGCAGCTCGGTCTGCGCGTCGCCCTCGTAGCCTGCGGGCGCGACGACGACGACCTGCAGGGGTGCCGCCGCGAACACGCCGTCGAGGGAGTGCCGCAGGATGGTACGGCCGTCGATGCCGACGAACGCCTTGGGCGCTCCGGCCTCGAGACGGGTGCCGGAACCGGCGGCGACGACGATGATCGCGGTATGCGGGACGGGGAGGATGCTCACAGCTTCACGTTACCCGCGGAGACGACAGAAGGCGGGTGCCGCAGCACCCGCCTTCCGTGGAGGACGTCTCAGGACGCGAGGACCTCGTCGAGCAGTGCGCCCGCCTTGTCCTCGTCGATCTTCTCGGCCAGGGCCAGCTCCGAGATGAGGATCTGCCGGGCCTTGGCCAGCATCCGCTTCTCGCCCGCGGACAGGCCGCGGTCCTGGTCGCGGCGCCAGAGGTCGCGCACGACCTCGCTCACCTTGATGACATCGCCGGACGCGAGCTTCTCCAGGTTCGCCTTGTACCGGCGCGACCAGTTGGTGGGCTCCTCGGTGAACGGCGCGCGCAGCACCTCGAACACGTGGTCGAGGCCCTCCTTGCCGATCACGTCGCGGACGCCGACGAGGTCGACGTTCTCGGCCGGGACCTCGATGATGAGATCGCCCTGCGTGACGTTGAGCTTTAGGTACTTCTTCGCCTCGCCCTTGATGATGCGCTCCTTGACCTCGATGATGGTCGCAGCGCCATGGTGCGGATAGACGACGGTCTCGCCAACCTCAAAAAGCATAAAAACATGTCCTTTCGGCAACCTCAAGGATACCACAGGGGATATGCGCTAAGGTTCGCGCTCCCTGTTCCCTGCGCGCTCCCGACTTACCCATAGAATGGGGAGGGATATCCCGTCGGACCTCAGGAGGACCCGTGAAATCGCGCCTTGTCGCGTCTGCCGCCATCAGCGCCCTCGTTCTGCTCGGCGCGACCGGGTGCACGTTCATCACACCGCAGTCGACGAAGATCGAGTACGCGGCCTCCGACGGCGTGAACGTCTCCGATCAGGACGGCCCCATCGCCGTGCGCAACGCCCTGATCATCGCGAACGAGGACGGCACGGTCGGCAACTTCGTCGGCGCCGTCGTCAACCCGTCGCAGGACCGCGCCACCCTCACTGTCTCGCTGGAGGGCGGCGATCCCTTCATGATCACCGTGCCGGCCGGCGGGACCGTCAGCTTCGGCGCCGACGAGGAGCCCGTGGAGATCACGGGGCTCGACACCATGCCCGGTGCCACCGTCGCGATGCACTTCCAGTCCGGCGACTCCGCCGGCGTCACGACCGAGATCCCGGTCCTCGACGGCACACTGCCGTACTACTCGGACCTCGCTCCTCAGGACTGAGTCCCCGGGGACGCGAGAGGCCGGCACCCGTGGGTGCCGGCCTCTCGCGTCTCCTCAGCCTTCGAAGCGGTAGCCCAGCCCTCGGACCGTGACCAGCATCACCGGCTCGCTGGGGTTCTCCTCGATCCGCGAGCGGATGCGCTTGATGTGCACGTCGAGCGTCTTGGTGTCGCCGAAGTAGTCGCTCCCCCACACGCGGTCGATGAGCTGGCCGCGCGTGAGCACGCGTCCCGAGTTGCGCATGAGCACCTCCAGGAGTTCGAACTCCTTTAAGGGCATGTTGATCTGCTCGCCGGCGACCGACACCGTGTGCCGATCGATGTCGAGCGAGACGCGCCCGCCTTCCAGCACCCGCTCGTCCAACTCACCCTCGGCCTGCACGACCCGTCGCAGCACCGCCCGCATCCGGGCGAGGAGCTCCCGCGACGAGTAGGGCTTGGTGATGTAGTCGTCCGCTCCGAGTTCGAGTCCCACGACGATGTCGACCTCGGAGTCCTTCGCCGTCAGCATGATGATCGGCACGGCCGAGGTGGAGCGGATCTGACGGCACACCTCCGTCCCGGGCATCCCGGGAAGCATGAGGTCGAGCAGCACGATGTCGGCGCCGCGCTCCCGGAACGCCGTGAGGGCACCGGGACCGTCCTCGGCGATCTCCACCTCGTAGCCTTCGCGACGGAGCAGATACGCGAGCGGGTCGGCGAGGTCGGGTTCGTCTTCGACGAGAAGGATGCGGGTCATGCGGTCTCTCCGTTTCGGACGCGCGTCGCCCCGGTCGCGGGGGCGGCCTTGCGCGCGCGCTTGTTCTTGCTCTTCTTGCCCTGTCCGGCGTTCGCGGGAGCATCGATCCGGGGCAGGCGGATGGTGAACGTGGACCCGCGGCCGGGGCGCGACCACAGCCGCACCTCTCCCCCGTGCCGCTGGGTGGCGTGCTTGACGATGGACAGCCCGAGGCCGGTGCCGCCGGTGCGCCGGGAGCGGGCCTCATCCGCGCGATAGAACCGCTCGAAGATGCGCTCGCGATCGGCCTCGGCGATCCCGATGCCCTGGTCGGACACGGCGATCTCCACGACGTCGTCGTCGGCCTTCACCCCGACGCCCACGCGGGAGCCGCGGGGCGAGTAGACGATGGCGTTGGCGATCAGGTTGCCGACCGCCTCGATGAGGATCTGCGCGTCGCCGCGGACCCACACCCCGCGATCGCCGCCGCGGGCGAGCTCCACACCCGCGGAGTCGGCCTGCACGACGTGGGCTTCGATCGAGGAGGCGATGACCTCGTCGATCGAGACCGGGGCGACCTCGGTCAGCCCGTCCTCCGCCTGCAGCCGGGACAGGCTCATGATGCGTCCGGTGAGCTGACCGAGGCGGCCCGCCTCCGCCGAGATCCGGGACGCGAACGCCCGCACCTGGGCAGGGTCGTCGGCGGCGGATTCGATGGCCTCCGCGAGCAGACTCACGGCCCCGACCGGCGTCTTGAGCTCGTGGCTGGTGTTGGCCACGAAGTCCCGGCGCATCTGGTCCAGGCGCTCCTGCTCGGTCACGTCGCGGATGATGAGGAGCACCAGGCGCGTGCCGATCGCGCTCGCCCTGGCCGACACCAGGCGGGGGTCGAGGCTGAGACCGCCGCGGGTGATGCGCAGGGACTCGGTCGCCGTCTCCCCCGTCGAGCGGACGCCCCGCACGAGCTGCCGGAGCTCCGGGTTCTCGAGCGTCGATCCGACCTCGATCCCGAACCGCGCGGCGGCTTTCGACGTGGCGAGCACGAGGCCGGAGACGTCGACCACGCACGCGGCGTCATCCATGCTGCGCAGCACGTCGGTGATCCCGGTCGGGATCGTCATCGACGTCTCCTCCTCCGCCCGCGCCCGCGCCCGATAGGCCCAGACGACCAGGAGGGAGAGGCCCACCCCGATCGCCAACCCGATGGCGAGGGAGGACAGCGCGAGCTGCGGCAGGGTCATGACTCCAGCGTAGAGCGCGTTCACCGTCGATCCGGCGGGTTCCCGCGCCATCCCGGGGAGCGGAGACGTACTATTCACTCGCCGGGCACCGTTCGTTAACCTTCGGAGCAGACAATCGCTTCAGGCCTGCGCGCGCGCAGCCCTCCCCCTGCGGACGCCCCGCCGCCCCGCGCTGGACCGTCAGCCGGGATCCGAACGAAAGGTTGCGCCCACCATGCGCGAAGTCTTCCACCAGTCCCTCGAGGACCTGCAGTCCCGCCTCGTCGAGATCGCCGAGCTCGTCACGGTCTCCATCGACAAGGCCACCCGCGCGTTCGCCACGAGTGACGTCGCGCTGGCCGAGGAGGTCATCGCCGACGACGCGAAGATCGACGAGCTCGCTGTCGCGCTGGACGAGCAGGCCATCGAGATCCTCGCCCGCCAGCAGCCGGTCGCGCGCGACCTCCGGATCGTCGTCACGGCGCTCCGCGTCAGCGCGTCCCTGGAGCGGATGGGCGACATGTCCGAGCACATCGCCCAGCTCGCCCGCCTGCGCTTCCCGGAGCGCGCGATCCCGAAGGGCCTCAAGGGCACGTTCGTGAAGATGGGCGAGCTCGACGTGGAGATCTCCCGCACGCTCACGGAGCTCCTCCGTACCCAGGACCTGAAGTTCGCGGACGCGATCCGCAACGCCGATGACGACGTCGACGAGCTGCACGCCAGCGTCTTCGAGAAGGTGCTCAGCGACAACTGGAAGGGCGAGGCCGTCGCCACGGTCGATGCGACGCTCGCCAGCCGGTACCACGAGCGCTTCGCGGACCACGCGGTCGCCGTCGCCAAGAAGGTGGTCTACCTCGCGACGGGCGACTGGCACGTCGAGGAGGAAGACATCGCCCTCGCGGTGGAGCAGCAGGAGCAGCTCGGCCACGCCTGACCGAAACCCCGCCTTATCGCCGAGACCCCCTGCTGCAGTCGCCTGCAGCAGGGGGTCTCGGCGTGAAACCGGGGTCTCGGTTACTTCTTACCCTGGGCGGCGACGGCCGCGGCACCGGCGGCGGCGGCCTCCGGGTCGAGGTAGCGACCGGGACCGGTCGGCGCGTTGTTCTCGTCGAGCTCGTACACGAGCGGAATGCCGGTCGGGATGTTGAGGCCGGCGATGTCGTCGTCGCTGATGCCCTCGAGGTGCTTGACGAGGCCGCGCAGCGAGTTGCCGTGCGCCGTCACGAGCACGGTCTTGCCGGCGTCGAGGTCGGGAACGATCTCCGCGTCCCAGTAAGGAAGGAGGCGGTCGATGACGAGCTTCAGCGACTCCGTGCGCGGCACCTCGCCGTCGATGCCCTCGTAGCGGGCGTCGCCTACCTGGCTGAACTCGCTGGCGTCGTCCAGAGGGGGCGGCGGCACATCGAACGAGCGGCGCCACAGCTGGAACTGCTCAGGACCGAACTCTTCGAGCGTCTGCGCCTTGTCCTTGCCCTGCAGAGCCCCGTAGTGGCGCTCGTTGAGCCGCCACGAGCGCTTCACCGGGATCCACAGCCGGTCGGCGGCATCCAGCGCGATGTCGGCGGTCTGGATCGCCCGGCTCAGCAGCGACGTGTGCAGCACGTCGGGCAGGATGCCGGACTCGGCGAGGAGCTCACCGCCGCGACGGGCCTCGCTCTTGCCCTGCTCGGTCAGGCGGACATCCACCCAGCCGGTGAAGAGGTTCAGCTCGTTCCACTCGCTCTGGCCGTGGCGGAGCAGGATCAGGGTGCGCTTCGCAGTCATGTCGTCAGTTTATCCGGGGTACGGAGCGGGCACGGCGGCGAAGGAGGGAGGATGGACGTATGGCGTCATCTCCCCTCGGTCGGCCGACCCGCGGCACGACCGGGACGAACCGGCTGCGTCGGAACGACCGCTGGATCGCCGCCTCCCCCGCCTTCCGTCGTGCGGCGGACCCGCTCGTCGTCGACCTCGGTTTCGGAGCGAGCGGGGTCACCGCGTTCGAGCTGGCCGCACGGCTGCGACGCGTACGGCCGGATGCGGAGGTGCGCGGTCTCGAGCTCGATCCGGACCGGGTGGCGACCGCGGAGCAGCAGCTCGCCGAGGTCAAGGCCGGCCGGAGCCCCTTCCCCGCCGACCTCCGCGTCTCCTTCGGCCGCGGCGGGTTCGAGGTGCCGCTCCCGGGCGGTCGGCGGCCCGCGGTCATCCGGGCGATGAACGTCCTGCGGCAATACGACGAGGAAGAGGTCGCCGCCGCCTGGCGGACGACGGCGCACCGCCTCGCTCCGGACGGACTGCTCGTGGAGGGGACGTGCGACGAGATCGGACGCGTCGCGAGCTGGGTGGACGTGGATCCGCTGGGTACTCCGGTCCGCTTCACGGTGTCCCTCCGGCTTCGCGAGCTCGAGGTCCCGAGCATCGTGGCGGAGCGGCTGCCCAAGGCGCTCATCCACCGCAACGTCCCCGGCGAGCGCATCCACGCGCTGCTGGTCGATCTGGACCGAGAGTGGGAGCGCGCCGCTCCGCTGTCGACCTTCGGCGCCACGCAGCGATTCCTCGCCGCGGTGGCCGCGCTGCGCGCGCAGGGCTGGCCCGTGCAGGGCGGGCGGAGCCGCTGGCGACTGGGTGAGCTCACCCTGCCGTGGGAGGCCGTGGCACCGGCCTGACGGCACCCCGCGAGGACGCACTCCTGCTGTATACCGGTGCGCACCTCACTCCGGGCCTGCACACCGCTAGCGTCGTACGCGGCGGGCCGTACCGACGCGTGCGCCGACTCGATCGCCATGCGTTCCCAGGGCAGGAGAGGCGATGACCACCGAGAACGCGAAGGCGGAAGGATCCGCGGAGGCACAGGAGAACGACCGCGAACGACTCGGCGACGTCCTGACGTCGGCGCAGGACTTCGCCCACGAGCAGTCCGGCTACCGGACCGCGCTGAAGGCACGGCATCTGCAGATGATCGCCCTCGGGGGCGCGATCGGGACCGGACTGTTCATGGGGGCGGGAGGACGCCTGAACGCCGCGGGTCCCCTGCTGGCCGTCTCGTACCTCGTGTGCGGCGTGTTCGCCTTCTTCATCCTTCGCGCCCTCGGGGAGCTCGTCATCCACCGCCCCTCCTCCGGATCGTTCATCTCGTATGCGAGGGAGTTCTACGGCGAGAAGCTGGCCTTCGCCGCCGGCTGGCTGTACCTGCTGAACTGGGGCATGACCGCGGTCGTCGACTCCACGGCCGTGGCCCTGTACGTCCACTACTGGTCGGCGTTCCGCGTCGTCCCGCAGTGGCTGCTCGCACTGATCGCCCTGATCGTCGTCGTCGGCCTCAACCTCGTCTCGGTCCGGCTGTTCGGCGAGATGGAGTTCTGGTTCTCGCTCGTGAAGGTCGCCGCGCTCGCCCTCTTCCTCGTGATCGGCGTGGTGTTTCTCGCGGCCGGCTGGCAGACGGATCAGGGACCGACGGGAGTCGCGATGCTCGCCGCACACGGGGGCTTCGCGCCGGAAGGGGTGCTCCCCGCCGTGATCGTGATGCAGGGAGTCGTCTTCGCCTACGCCTCGATCGAGCTGGTCGGCACCGCCGCGGGCGAGACCGAGAACCCGGAGAAGGTGATGCCCCGGGCCGTCAACTCGGTGATCCTGCGCATCGCCGTGTTCTACGTCGGATCGGTCCTGCTGCTCGCCCTCCTGCTCCCGTACACGGTGTACCGCGCCGGGGAGAGCCCGTTCGTGACGTTCTTCTCGCACGTGGGAGGGCCGGACGTGGGAGCGGTGGCCGGCAGCACCATGAACTTCATCGTGATCACCGCCGCGGTCTCGGGGCTGAACGCCGGCCTCTACTCGACCGGCCGGGTCTTCCGCTCGCTCGCGGCCTCGGGCGCCGCACCACGGGCGACCGGCCGGATGAGCCGTCGCGGCGTGCCCGTCGTGGGCATCCTTCTCACCGCGGTGTTCGCCCTCGCCGGTGTCCTGCTGAACGCGGTGGTTCCGACCCAGGCCTTCGAGATCGTGCTGAACCTGTCCGCCCTGGGGATCATCGCGGCCTGGGCGACCATCATCCTCTGCCAGCTCCGGCTGTACCGGCTTTCGCGGCGCGGCCTCGTCGAACGACCGTCGTTCCGCCTCTTCGGGGCGCCCTACACCTCATACCTGACGCTGGCGTTCCTCGCGTCCGTCGTCGTGCTCATGGCCTTCGACTATCCGACGGGCACCTGGACCGTCGCCAGCCTCGGCGTGCTGATCCCTGCGCTCATCGGCGGCTGGTTCCTGGCCCGAGCACGGATCGCGGAGCTCGCCGCACAGCGCTCGGCCGGCGGCTCGGACGCCAACGGCTGACCGGCTCCCGTCGGCTCAGACGCCGGCGTCGCGGGGATCGGGTGCCGTCGGTCGGCGGGACAGCCGCGTCAGCCGCGGGATGTCCGCGGTGGCGCCGGCGTCGGCCGGGACGATGATCTGCTGGGACGCGGCGATGTCGATCCCCTCGGCCCGGACGACGAGGTCGCCGACGGGAGCGCGGCGGGAAAGGAGGGCGAGGGCGATCGGCCCGTCCTCATGATGCCGCGCGGAGGAGGTGATGTGCCCGACCTCGTCGTCGCCCGCGAACACCGGGGCTCCGGGTTCCGGAAGCACGGCGTCGCTGCCGTCGAGCTGGAGCAGGGCGAGCCGCCGCGGCGGATGACCGAGGTTGTGCACCTTCGCGACGGTCTCCTGCCCGCGGTAGCAGCCCTTGTTCAGGTGCACAGCGCTGCGGAGCCAGTCCGACTCGTGCGGCAGCGACCGCTCGTCCACCTCGGCCGCCCACCGCGGACGCCAGGCGGCGATGCGCAGCGCTTCGGCGGCGAGGAGACCAGCGGCGTCCTCCCGATCGAGCTCCGCGGCGAGCGCCCGCGCCACCGTCTCGGGCACGATGGCGACCCGCCAGGCGAGGTCGGCCCCGGGGTGCGCGGCCACGTCAGCGTACTGATGCCCGCCGACGGCGACCTGCTGCCACGGGTCGACCCAGATCCGGGCGTCGTCGAGGCCACGCACGCGCTCGGCCGCGGGACCCCCGTCGACGAAGCCAAGGAGCGCGAGGTCGGAGCGCAGCTCGACCGTGGCCTGGGTGCGGAACTTCATCCGCGTCAGCCAGCTCGCCAGACCCTCGGCGTCGCCGGCGTCCGCCAGGAGCCAGGTCGAGGTGCCGTCGTCGAGCACGCCCGCCGCGTGCTCCACCCGTCCCTGCGGATCGAGGACGAGGAGTTCGGTACTCTCCCCCGCGCGCAGGCGAACCACCGCCTGCGACGTGATGGAGTCGAGCCAGGGCAGGCGTTCGGGGCCGGACACCTCGATGACCGTCCGGTCGTCGAGGGGCGCGATCGCCGTTCCGGCCGCGAGGCGGCGCTGCTCCCGGAACGGATCGCCGAAGTGGGCGATCCCGCGCTCCCCCGCTGTCGCGCCGGGGACGCCGTCGAAGACGCTGGTGCTCACCGTGTGCTCCGTTCAGACGCGGGCGAGACGCGCCGAGGCGTGCGCCCGCAGAGGTGTGCCGAGGGCGGCGATGTCCCACGCCCACAGCAGGTGCCCGTCGACGAGTCCGTACATCCGCGAGGCGGAGCCGTAGTCCTTGGCGCCGGCGCCGCGCACGATCGCGTCCGACGCGAGGTCGACCCGCGGTCCGTTGATCTCGCCGAGGTAGTACTCGAGCATGCCGTCCGAGCGCGCCAGCGACACCTCGAGCGGGAACGCGCCGTTGGCCGACCGCAGCGCCTCCACGTCGTCGACCGTGCGGGCGACGGGCGTCGCCGTCGGCGGCAGCAGCGCCGGTCCCGCGTCGGTCGCCGCGGCCGGGCGCGCCAGACGCCAGAAACCGGACTCGGCGGTCAGCGGGACGGCGGGCGCACCCTCGTCACCGACGAAGGTCGCCGTGGCCGCATAGTTGAGGAACGGCCCCCCGTCGTGGCTGAAGCTGACGCGATGCGTGAACTCGCCCTGCAGACGCTCCTCGCCGACCGGGTAGTCGATCACCCCGGACCCCTCCCACACGCCGATCAGCCACGCCAGCGGGGCGAGGTCGGCGGGAAGGTCGGTGGGGAGTTCGATCATGTCGTCAGCGCTGGCCGCGGAAGAGGTTGCGCAGCACCACGGCCGAGACGAAAACGATCGCGAGGCTCGCCAGGCCGAGCAGGCCGATGAAGAAGATTTCGAGCGCCATGATGTCCATGACCTCCACCTTACCCCCGGCGATCCGGGTCAGGAGGGGATGAGGGCAGCCAGCCCGAAGCCGACCGAGATGATCCCCATCAGCAGCAGCGCACCGGTCACGCTGCTCGCGACACGGAAGATGAAACCCTGCGTGCGGCCGTACCAGAGCTGCACGGCGAAGGAGAGCAGCACGACCGCCCCGAAGCCCACCAGCATCCAGGGGATGCGCCACTCCTCGGGAGCGAAGATCCCGATGACGATACTGCCGACGAACGCGGTCGCCCAGACCGCGATGACGCCGGTGAAGGCGTTGCGGGGCGCGAGTGCCGGTTCTGACATGTCTCCATTCTTGCGCATCGGTGGCCGCTATCATGGCGGCACGGCGTCGATCCCCCCGCCGGTGAGGAGTGCGCGTGGCCCTGGTGCTGGTTCTGACCAATGCTCCGCTCTCGGAGCAGGTGCTGCCCGCCCTCGAGCTGCTGAGCCATCGCACCCGGCAGATCCCCGCGGAGCCCGCGCAGCTCATCAACGCCCCGGAGTACGACATCGTGATCGTCGACGGCCGTCACGACCTGGTCGGGGCGAAATCGCTGTGCCGTCTGCTGCGGGCCACCGGCCAGGATGCGCCGCTGCTGCTCGTGGTGACCGAGGGCGGCATGAGCGCGCTCTCCGGCGAATGGGGCATCGACGACGTGCTGCTGTCCACCGCCGGCCCCGCCGAGATCGACGCGCGCGTGCGCCTCGCCCTCGCCCGGCGGGACGAGGTCGCGGAACCGGCGCGGGTGCAGGCCTCCGGCGTCACGATCGACGAGCAGTCCTACTCGGCGAAGCTGCACGGCCGGCCGCTGGACCTCACCTACAAGGAGTTCCAGCTCCTGCACTTCCTCGCCACGCACCCCTCGCGGGTGTTCACCCGCGAGCAGCTGCTCAGCGAGGTGTGGGGGTACGACTACTTCGGCGGCACCAGGACCGTGGACGTGCACGTGCGCCGGCTGCGCGCGAAGCTCGGCGATCAGGAGCAGATCATCGGCACCGTGCGCAACGTCGGGTACCGCTTCAACGTCTACGAGGACGACAGCCTGGTCGGCTCGCGCTGACCGCCGTTCACACGCCCGACACCTGCCGGTGCTTAGATGTACCCCATGATCGATCCCGCACTCGCCGACGCCGGACTCGGTGACGCAGAAGACGACGACTTCGACGACGCCGTCGAGGCGCCGGACTCGCAGCTCCCCGACCACCGCTATCTGGACCGCGAGCTGAGCTGGCTCGCGTTCAACCAGCGGGTGCTCGAACTCGCGGAGGACCCGTCGCTGCCCGAGCTGGAGCGGGCGAACTTCCTGGCGATCTTCGCCAGCAACCTCGACGAGTTCTTCATGGTGCGTGTGGCCGGCCTCAAACGGCGCATCATGACCGGCCTCGCCGTGCCGACCAACATCGGGCGGTCGCCCGTCGACGCCCTCGCGGACATCTCGCGGGAGGCCCACGCGCTGCAGCTCCGCCACGCGGACGCCTGGACGAAGCTCGTCCGTCCTGCTCTTGCCGACTCCGGCATCGAGATCACCGACTGGTCCGATCTCACCGACGACGAGCGCCGGGCACTGTCGGACTACTTCGGAGCGCAGGTCTTCCCGGTGCTGATGCCCCTGGCGGTCGACCCGGCGCACCCGTTCCCCTACATCTCCGGCCTCTCCCTGAACCTCGCCATCCGCATCCGCAACGCGCGGACCGGCCGCCAGGAGTTCGCGCGCCTCAAAGTGCCGCCCATGCTGCCGCGCTTCGTCGAGGTCCCGGGCGGCGGGGAGATCAAGCGTTTCCTGCGGCTGGAGGAACTCATCGCCAACCACCTCGGCGACCTCTTCCCCGGCATGGAGGTGCTCGACCACCACGCGTTCCGCCTCACCCGCAACGAGGATGTGGAGATCGAGGAGGACGAGAGCGAGAACCTCATCCAGGCGCTCGAGGCCGAGCTGCTGCGTCGTCGGTTCGGTCCGCCCATCCGGCTCGAGATCACCGACGACATGGACGACGTCACCATGGACCTGCTGGTCAGGGAACTCGACATCACCGACCTCGAGGTGTACCGCCTCCCTGGGCCGCTCGACCTCCGCGGACTGTTCGACCTGTCGCGGATCGACCGTCCGGACCTGCGGTATCCGCCGCACCTGCCCACCACCGCCGTCGCCTTCCAGCCCGCGGGGTCGAGCAATCGCGCCGACATCTTCAAGGCGATCCGCAAGTCCGACGTCCTCGTGCACCACCCGTACGAGTCGTTCACCACGAGCGTCCAGGCGTTCCTGGAGCAGGCCGCCCGCGACCCGCATGTGCTCGCCATCAAGCAGACGTTGTACCGGACGTCCGGCGACAGTCCCGTCGTGCAGGCGCTCATCGACGCCGCCGAGGCCGGCAAGCAGGTGCTCGCGCTCGTCGAGGTGAAGGCGCGATTCGACGAGGCGAACAACATCGTGTGGGCGCGCAAGCTGGAGAAGGCCGGCGTGCACGTGGTGTACGGCCTCGTCGGGCTCAAGACCCACTGCAAGCTCGCCCTCGTCATCCGCGAGGAGGACGGCCGGCTCCAGCACTACTCGCACGTCGGCACGGGCAACTACAACCCGAAGACCAGCCGCATCTATGAGGACTTCGGCCTGTTCACCGCCGACGCCCAGGTGGGCAAGGATCTCACCCGGCTGTTCAACGAGCTCAGCGGTTACGCCATCGAGAAGAAGTTCAAGCGCCTCCTCGTCGCGCCGCTCCACCTCCGCAAGGGTCTCGTCCGGCTGATCGACGCCGAACGCCGGATCGCCGAGGCAGGCAAGCCGGCGCACATCCGCATCAAGGTCAACTCGATGGTCGACGAGGAGATCATCGACGCGCTCTATCGCGCGAGTGCCGCGGGGGTGAAGGTCGACGTGTGGGTGCGCGGTATCTGCAGCCTGCGGACCGACCTCGACGGGATCAGCGACAACATCACGGTCCGCAGCATCCTCGGCCGCTATCTCGAGCACTCCCGGATCTTCACGTTCGAGAACGACGGCGACCCGCAGGTGTACATCGGCAGCGCCGACATGATGCACCGCAACCTCGACCGTCGCGTGGAGGCCCTGGTCCGGGTCACGGACCCCGCGCATCTCAAGGAGCTCATCGCCTTCTTCGACCTGGCGATGGACGACCGGACCTCCTCGTGGCACCTGGGCCGCGACGGCGTCTGGGAGCGTCACGCCGTGGACGCCGACGGCAAGCCCCTCGTCGACCTGCAGGATACGACCATGGGGATGATCCAACGACGTCGTCGGGCGCGGGCGGTTCGATGACGGCGCGGCAGGTCCAGCTCCCGCCGTCTGCGGCCGAAGCGAAGTGGGCGGACAAGGCCGTGTACGCGGCCGGTGCCGTCGTGTGGCGTCTGGTCGACGGCAAGCTGCGGATCCTTCTCATCCACCGCACGAAGTACCGCGACGTCACCCTGCCGAAGGGGAAGGTCGACCCGGGCGAGATGCTCGCGGAGACCGCGGTGCGCGAGGTGCACGAGGAGACCGGCATCCGGGTGGCGCTCGGCGTGCCGGTCGGGATCAGCCGCTACCACCTCGCGTCCCGCAAGCAGAAGGTCGTCCACTACTGGGCGGCCGAGGCCACGGACGCGGCGATCCGCGCCTCGACCTTCGTGCCGAACCGCGAGATCGCCGCCCTCGAGTGGGTCAGCGTGAAGAAGGCCCGTGCCGCGCTGAGCTACCCCGTCGACCTCGAGATCCTCGATGCGTTCGCGGCGCTGGTGGACGACGGCGTGCTGCGGACCTTCCCGGTGATCGCCCTCCGGCACGCGAAGGCCCTGCCCCGCTCGGAATGGGACAAGGCGGACGCGGCCCGACCGCTCACCGACCGCGGGAAGCGCCAGGCCAAAGCCATCGTCGGGCCGCTCCGCGCTTTCGGCGTGCGCAAGATCGTCACCAGCGACGCGGTGCGCTGCGTGCAGACCGTCACGCCGCTCGCCAAGGCCCTGGACCGCACGCCGGTCCTCGCCGAGAAGATCAGCCAGGACGCCTGGGAGGACGGCGTCGCCGACCTCCGCTCCGTCGTCGGCCGCCGCATCCGCGCCGGTAAGCCCGCCGTACTCTGCAGCCACGGCCCCGTGCTACCCGCGCTACTCTCGGAGATCGCCCTCGCGACCGGCACCGTGCACGGCTCGTACGTCGGCAGTGCTGCCGATCTGGAGACCGGCGCGTTCTCCGTGGTCCACGTCTCGGCGACCAACCCCGGCTCCGGCATCATCTCGATCGAGACCCACGCGCCCAAGGTCTGACCCTTCCCGTCGTTCGAGTCGCGCACTTCGCTGCATCTGTGCCCGAAATGGCGCAAAGTGGGCGATTCAAAAGGGCGCGCGGTGACGGGGGGCCGGCTCCAGAGAGTCGCCGGCCGTTCACCTGCCGTTCACCTGCGCGGGAGAGTCTCGTTAACCGTCGCCCCTAGCGTCACTGTGTGCCCTGCACCGGGCCCCACCCCTCCAAGATCGAAGGATCCACAGTGAAGATCTCCCGAATCGCACGAATCGGCGCCATCGGCGCCGTCGCCGCTCTCGCCCTCGCCGGCTGTGCCGCGAACGAAGGCGGAGCCGGCGGCTCCAGCGAAGAGCCCTCGGAGTCCACGCTCTCCGGCACGATCGACGCGACCGGCGCGTCCTCGCAGACCGCAGCCCAGGAGGCCTGGGTCGCCGCCTTCCAGACCGCCCACCCCGACGTGACGGTCAACTACGAGCCCACCGGCTCCGGCACCGGCCGCGAGAACTTCCTCGAGGGCGGCAGCAACTTCATCGGATCCGACCGCGCGTTCAACGACGAGGAGATCGCCGCCGGCGGCTTCGGCGCCTGCACCACCGACGACATCGTCGAGGTCCCCCTCTACATCTCCCCCGTCGCCGTCGCCTTCAACCTCGAGGGCATCGACACGCTGAACCTCGACGCCGCCACGATCGCGGGCATCTTCGCCGGCACGATCACCAACTGGAACGACGAGGCCATCGCCGCCCTGAACGACGGCGTCGAGCTCCCCGACCTGGCGATCTCCCCCGTGCACCGCTCCGACCCCTCGGGCACCCAGGAGACCTTCGCCAAGTACCTCAGCGCGACGGCCCCCGACGTCTGGACCTACGAGGTCTCCGACGAGTGGCCGATCCAGGGTGGCGAGGCCGCGCAGGGCACCTCCGGCGTGAAGCAGGCCCTCACCGCCGGCAACGGCGCGATCGGCTTCCTCGACGCGTCCCAGGCGGACGGCCTCGGCCAGGTCGCCGTGGGCGTCGGCGAGGACTTCGTCTCCTACTCGGCCGAGGCCGCCGCGAAGCTCGTCGAGGGCTCGCCGCTCGCCGAGGGCCGTGGTGAGGGCGACCTCGTCTTCGACGTCGACCCGGCCGCTGCTGCGGACGGCGCCTACCCGATCGCCCTGGTCAGCTACCTCATCGGCTGCGAGCAGTACGAGGACAGCAACGTCGCGGAGCTCGTGAAGGAGTACTTCACGTACATCGCGAGTGCCGAGGGCCAGGACGCCGCCGCCGAGAACGCCGGCAGCGCCCCGATCTCGGACGGCCTGCGCGAGCAGGTCCAGGCCGCGATCGACCTCATCCAGGTCGGCTGATCCTGCCGATCCACTGACGACGGTGCCCCCGCGTCCCCGAGCGGGCGCGGGGGCTCCGCCAGGTCAGCACCCGATCCATCTCCACCCGGCCCGAAACAGGGAGATCATGAGCACGACCGCGCAGGAGCCGACAACGGCACCGGCACCGGCACCGACACCGGCGCCGCCCACACCGATCAAGGCCAAGCAGCGCCTCGGCGACCGGGTCTTCTCCGGTACCGCGCTGGCGGCCGGCATCATCATCCTGGTCGTGCTGGCGCTCGTCGCGGCCTTCCTCATCATCCAGAGCCTGCCGGCCTTCCAGCTCGACACCACCGACAACCACATCCTCCGGGGCGAGTCTTTCTGGGTGTACGTGTGGCCGCTCGTCTTCGGCACCCTCTGGGCCTCGTTCATCGCCCTGCTGATCGCGGCCCCCATCGCCATCGGCATCGCGCTCTTCATCTCTCACTACGCCCACCGACGGCTCGCGTCGTTCCTCGGCTACATCATCGACCTGCTCGCCGCAGTCCCCTCCGTGGTGTTCGGACTCTGGGGCGGCCTCGTGCTCGCCCCCATGCTCCAGCCGATCTACGTATGGCTCAACGAGAACGCCTCGTGGGTGCCGTTCTTCGGCGGCCAGGTCTCCGCGACGGGCAAGACGATCCTCACCGCCGCGCTCGTCCTCGCTGTGATGTGCATCCCGATCATGACCGCGATCTGCCGCGAGGTCTTCCTGCAGACCCCCAAGCTCCACGAGGAGGCGGCCCTCGCCCTCGGGTCCACGCGCTGGGAGATGGTCCGCATGGCTGTCCTCCCCTTCGCCCGCGGCGGCATGGTGTCGGCGGCAATGCTCGCCCTCGGCCGCGCGCTCGGCGAGACGATGGCCGTGACGATGGTGCTCTCCCCCTCGGCGGTCGTCAGCTTCCTCGTGCTCACCGCCACGAACCCCACGCCGATCCCCGCGAACATCGCGCTCGCGTTCCCGGAGGCGCACGGCACCGGCGTGAACACGCTGATCGCGACCGGCCTCATCCTCTTCGTCGTGACCTTCGCGGTCAACGCGCTGGCGCGCTGGATCGTGGCCCGCCGCGCCGAGTTCTCGGGAGCGAACTGACATGACCGCCCTCACCAGCGCTCCGCCCGCCGCGAGCAGCACCGCGCTCACCTCCGGCCGCCTGCCGAAGTGGGCTCCGTGGGCCCTCCTCGGCGTCTCCTTCGTCGTGTCCGCCGCGGTCTTCGGTGTCGCCGCCGCCGGCTCGGACACGCCGCTCGCCGACTTCAACATCGCGGGCACCGTCATCGTCGGCATCCTGCTCTACATGGTGATCATCACGGTGATCTCGTCCATCGCCGAGAGCCGTCGCAAGGCCGTCGACCGCCTGATGACGGCCCTCGTCGCCACGGCCTTCCTCATCGCCCTGCTGCCGCTGATCTCCCTGCTGTGGACCGTGGTGGCGAACGGCCTCGAGCGCTTCGACGCCGAGTTCTTCACCTACTCGATGCGCAATGTCGTCGGTGACGGCGGCGGTATCGTGCACGCCATCTGGGGCACGGTCCTCATCACGCTGACGGCCACGATCATCTCGGTGCCGGTCGGTCTGATGACCTCGATCTACCTCGTCGAGTACGGTCGCGGCAAGATCGCCAAGGCCATCACGTTCTTCGTCGACGTGATGACGGGCATCCCCTCGATCGTCGCGGGTCTGTTCATCTACGCGGTGTTCGCCCTCCTGATCCGCCCCGGCATCTCGATGGGCTTCATGGGCGCGCTCGCCCTCGCCGTGCTGATGACGCCGGTCGTCGTCCGCGGCAGCGAGGAGCTGCTCCGGATCGTCCCGAACGAGCTGCGCGAGGCCTCCTACGCCTTGGGCGTGCCGAAGTGGCTCACGATCCTCAAGGTCGTCCTGCCCACCTCGATCGCCGGCATCATGACCTCCGTCATGCTCGCCATCTCCCGCGTGATCGGCGAGACGGCCCCGCTGCTGCTCACCGCCGGCTTCACGCAGAGCCTCAACACGAACATCTTCGACGGTCAGATGATGACCCTCCCGGTGTTCGCCTACAACCAGTACATGAACCAGGGCACGAGCCCGGACGCCGCCGTCGCGCGCGCCTGGGCCGCCGCCCTCACCCTCATCCTCATCGTCATGGTGCTGAACCTGCTCGCCCGCCTGATCGCGAAGCTGTTCGCCCCGAAGGTCAACGGCCGCTGAGGCCCCGACCACTCAGAATAGGAATCCACGTGTCCAAGAGCATCGAAGTCAACGACCTCAACGTCTACTACGGCAACTTCCTCGCGGTCGAAGGCGTCTCCCTCGACATCCAGCCGCGCAGCGTCACGGCCTTCATCGGCCCGTCCGGCTGCGGCAAGTCCACCTTCCTCCGCACCCTCAACCGCATGCACGAGGTGATCCCCGGTGCCCGCGTGGAGGGTGAGGTGCTGCTCGACGGCAAGGACCTCTACGGCGCCGGCGTCGACCCGGTGCTCGTGCGTCGCCAGGTCGGCATGGTGTTCCAGCGCCCGAACCCGTTCCCCACGATGTCGATCAAGGAGAACGTTCTCGCGGGTGTGAAGCTCAACAACAAGCGGATGTCGAAGAGCGAGCAGGACGACCTCGTCGAGAAGTCGCTCACCGGCGCGAACCTGTGGAACGAGGTCAAGGACCGCCTCGACCGTCCGGGCTCCGGGCTCTCGGGCGGCCAGCAGCAGCGTCTCTGCATCGCCCGCGCGATCGCCGTCTCCCCCGAGGTGCTGCTGATGGACGAGCCGTGCTCCGCCCTCGACCCGATCTCGACCTACGCGATCGAGGAGCTGATCGGCGAGCTCAAGAACGAGTTCACGATCGTGATCGTGACGCACAACATGCAGCAGGCGTCCCGAGTCTCCGACAAGACCGCGTTCTTCAACATCGCCGGCACCGGCAAACCCGGCAAGCTCATCGAGTACGACGACACCACGAACATCTTCACGACCCCGTCGGTGCAGGCGACCGAGGACTACGTCTCCGGCCGCTTCGGCTGACCCGCACACCCTTCGGTCATCGGGCCCGTCCGTCCTCTCCCCCTCCGCCCCGGGCACAACTTCGGATGTACCGCGCGACACGCCGGCACCCGCTCCAGGGCCGCGGCGCGTCCCCTTCGGTCTCCGAAGCCGTGCACGGGTCGTGAGTCCTGCACCGACGGGGCCGTGAGGCGGATCGTCCACAGAGGGCGGACTCTGAGGTCGAGACCGGGCGGAGAGGCCGCGGCGGCGCGAATGATGGCGGGATGTGCACGGGGCGAGGGACGCAGGTGTGGACGTATGCCGCGCTCCGCGCCCGGCACCGACGACGGCAGATCGAGCGTCAGATGCGCGACGGTACCCTCGTCCGGGTGCGGCGCGGGATCTACGCGACCGCCGCTGCGTGCGTGGAGGTCGTGACCGCCGCCGCTCACGGCGGGGTCCTCGGCTGTGAGTCCGCCGCCCGGCACCTCGGGATCTGGGTGCTCGACGAGCCGGCTCTGCACGTCTGGATGCACCACGACCGTCATCAGTATCCGCACGAGGACTGCGACTGCGTGACGCACTGGGATGCCGCGAGGTCGAGCAGTGCCTTCGAGCAGCCGGGGGTGCCCCTCGTGCTCCGGCAGATCTACGGCTGCCGAGGGCCGGAGGCGTTCTTCGTCGCTCTGGAGTCCGCCCGGCGGCTCGGACTCATCGATGCGGTCGAGCTGCGCCGACTCGGTGACCGGCTCGGGCCCGAGGGGCGCGACCTCATCGCCTTCTCGCGGGCCGACGCCGACAGCGGCCTGGAATCCTTGGTGCGGCTGCGGATCCGGCGCCACGGGTGGCGCGTGCGGACACAGGTCGGCGTGGTCGGGACGGGCCGGGTAGACCTCCTCATCGACGATTGGCTCATCATCGAGACGGACGGACGCGCCAACCACGAGGAGGGCTCGCTCCGGCACCGCGATCTGGTCCGCGATGCGACCGCCGCCGGCTGGGGCCACCCCACTCTCCGCTTCGACTACGCGATGGTCCTCCACGACTGGCCCCTCGTCGAGCGCGCCATCGTCGAGACCATGCGTCGCCGTCCCTGACCCGGTCACCCCTGTGCCGTGCACAGCTTCGGAGACCGTCGACGACACGCCGGTGTCGGGGCCGGGGCCACGGCGTGTCGTCCGGCATCTCCGAAGTCGTGCCCGGGGACCCCGGAGGCTCAGTCGCGCGGGGAGAGGAGGTAGGCGTTGAGGTCGTCCGTGAGGGCGGTGTCGACGGGCACCGGCGTGCCGTCGATCGCGGTGATGGCGGTGGCGAGACGCACGCTCGACACGAGCCATGCGGCGTCGGCCCGCGTCAGATCGGCGGCGGGGATGCGGTCGTACCCGACCTCGAAGCCGCGCGCGAGGAGGTGGTCGTAGACGCTGAGCTGCGTGGTGCCGTGCAGGATCCCGCCGTTCGGGGCCGGCGTCGTGAAACGGTCGTCGAAGCGCAGGATGAGCGAGGCCGTCGGAGCCTCCAGCACGAAGCCGTCGCTCGACAGGAAGATCGCGTCGTCGGCTCCGCGGCGCTTGGCCTCGCGCAGGGCCGCCATGTTGACGGCGTAGGACAGCGTCTTGGCTCCGAGCAGCAGCCAGGGTGCCCGTTCTGCGGCGCCGAGGTCGTATCCGCGGTCGAGGGTCACGACCTTGACGCCGTTCCGCCGTACCGCGGCGAAGTCCGCCGCCGGAGCCGCCGTGACCCAGGCGGTGGGCGTCGGCCCGTGCTCGACGCCGCGACTGAGGATCAGCTTGATGACCGACTCCCCCGCCCCGAGCTGTGCGGCGGCCTGCTGGATCGCCTGCCGCCACTGCTCCTGGTTCGGCACCGGGAGGTCGCAGAGTCGCGCCGAGTGCGCAAGGCGTTCCAGATGCGGGACGACCTCCTGCGCATGTCCGTCGACGACCCCGATGGACTCGAACACACCGTCGCCGCGCTGCGTGCTCAGCTCGCCGACGCTGAGGGCGGGGGCCGCGGCGTCCACCTGCGTGAACGTGTCGGCATAGTCGGCACGCTGCTCGTCGGCGGCGACGGGATCGATCATGAGGGCGAAGCGACGGGTCATGTCACGAGCCTAGGCCGCCGGGAATACCCACCGCGTCCTCGCGTTACACTGGAGTGGCCGGGCCGCATAACCCCGGGCTCCAATTTTCGCCGCTGCGAGCGGCCTTCCGCCGAGAGGCGTTCTTGCGGCCCGGTCTTTCTCTGTCCGGACGCTGTTCCGCCCCGCTCGGACTCAGGCCAGGGCTCCGGTGCGCCACAGAACTGCCGACGCCGCGAGGTCCTGGGCATAGCTGCTCAGCCGCAGCGCCCGCGTGGTGAGCTCGCTCGCCCGGGCGGGCTCCGTGGGCTCGTAGCCGTCGGCGGTGTGCGTCGCCCCCGAGGCCTGGACCCGGCAGAACGCCGCCGCGCGCTCCAGTGCCACGGCGAAGTCGCCGCGGAAGGCGCCGCGCAGGATCGTGTCGATGAGCGCCACGAGCTCGTCCGGGCTCGCCGGCACCGGCGCCCCGGCGACCACGGCATCGGCCGACGGCAGCTCGACCCGTCCCCGGTCGTAGAGCAGGGCGGCGGTGCGTGGGTCGCCGTGGATCGCGAGCTGGAGCACGTACAGCCGCCACAGCGACCCGGGGAGAGTGCGCGACGGCGCCTTGGACCACAGCTCCGCGATCTCGTCGATGCCGTGCTCGCTCGTGAAGGCGATCAGCCGCTCGACGCTCGCCCCGCTCTCGTCCTCGCGGACGCGGGTCAGCAGCGCGGAGGCCGTGGCGTGTGCGACACGCGTCTCCTCGGCGGGATCATGGGCGCCGACGATGTTGTCGAAGGCGCTCGTCGGACGGCGCACGGGGCGATGGTGCTGCTCGGGCATCCCTCCAGGGTACGCCCCGCCTCCCGCGCTCAGGCCGTCGGGATGACGATCACCGGGTCGGTCGTGGGGAGCCCGGACGGCGATCCGCCCTCCTGCTCGACCGTGACCGCGATGGCGTCGCCGGCCTGCATCTCGCCCTCGAGGAGCGCCGTGGCCTCTCCGTCGTCGACGTCGAACACACCGGCGGCGATGGGATCCTCCCCGCGCACGAACCACAGCTCGTAGGTCTTGCCGTCCGCCACCTCGGGCAATCCGTCCGTGACGAGCACGGCCTTGCCGACCGAACCCGACCAGTGCGCCGTCGCCGTCGCGCCGTCGTCGAGCTCGACCGTCGCCTTCTGCGCGTCGCCCGCGGACTCGATCTCCTGCAGCGCGACGACGCTCTCCGGCCTGTTCAGCTGATCGTTCAGAGCCACCGCACCGATCCCGACGCCCACGAGGAGTGCGAGGCACGCGGCGAGCGCGAACGCGAGCCGGGTCCAGCGGCGAGCCGGAGCGGGAGCGGCGGCACCGGAGGCAGGGCTCTCGCCCGCGAGCTCGGGCGCGGAGGCATCGCTCTGCGGAGTCTGGGCGATCTGCGCGAGCAGAGCCGCACGGATGCCGGCGGGCGGAGCGACCGGAGCCACGCCGTCGGCGAGGACAGCGGCCGTCTCGGTGTCGGTGTCGTCCTGCGCCGCCCACTCCGGGTGCTCGGCGAGGGCACGGCGGTACCGGCGCTCGTCGTCCGCCGACAGCGCGTGGAGCGCGGCACCTGCCGCGAGTTCTGCGAAGTCCTTCTCGTTCATGCCGTCACCCCCATCGCCGTGCGGAGCCGGGCCAGCCCGTCTCTCATCCGTGTCTTGATCGTTCCGAGTGGCGCTCCCACGAGCGCCGCGATCTCGTTCTGACTGTAACCGCCGTAGTAGGCGAGGACGAGCGCCTCCCGCTGCGCCTCCGGAAGCCCGGTCAGCGCCGCCACGACCCGCTCTCCTTCGATCCCCAACTCGACCCGTTCCGCCACGCTGTCGTGCGCGACGCCGAGGTCCTTGAAGCCCGCGCGCACGTCCCGGTCCGCACTCGACTGCGAAGCCCGCACCCGATCCACGGCCCGGCGATGCGCGATGGTCATCACCCAGGTTCGTCCCTGTCCCTTGTTCGGAGCGAACCGGGAAGCGGATTGCCAGATCTCGAGGAAGACCTCCTGGAGCACTTCCTCGCTCTGCGCGCGGTTCACGAGCACGCGGAGGATGAGGCCGAACACGCGGGAGGAGAGGGAGTCGTACAGCGCCGCGAAGGCAGCCTGATCACCGGAGGCGACGCGGACGAGGAGGTCGGCGACAGCATCCTGCGGCGCCGCCCCGTCCTCGGGGACGTCCATCCCATCAATGACCATCTCCATAAGCATGCCGTATCTCCTCCCTCTTCCCGTGCAGACGTCACCCGAATGTGAACGAATACACCTCGACGCCGGTGGGGACCTCGAGCGTGAACGTGCCCTTCGCGATGTCGTCCTGCTCGAGCAGGCCGTAGGAGCGTGGCGTCCCGTCGATCCGGATCGTCTGCGCGTTCCCGTCGGCGTCGGTGACCACCACCTCGCCCGACCCCGCGACGACCATGCGCACCTCGGCCGCCCGATACTGCAACCGGATCCGCGCGTCGTCAGCGGTCGGCGTGACGTACTGCGTGTCCACGGTCCAATCGCCGTCCAGCGCGAAGCTGTCGTCGGGCTGGTCATCGGGGAAGCGGAAGCTGCCCTCGCCGCGGCGGTACTCGTCGCCACCGCCGTAGTTGATATCCTTCGAGGAGCCGAGGAAGGTCTCCCGGGTCGTGGCGCCCACCTCGGGGGTCTCGTCCTTCACGTCCGTGGCGGCGGGCAGCTCGACGTCGGGGTCGGCATCCTGCAGCAGTTCCCGGATCATCGCCTCCGTCGCGGCGTAGTTGCCCTCGCCGAAGGAGATGTGGCGGACGGTCCCCTCCGCGTCGATGAGGTAGTGCGCGGGCCAGTACCGGTTGCGGTAGTTGGTCCAGGTCGAGAGGGTGTTGTCGAGGGCGACGGGGTACTCGATGCCGAAGTCGCGGGCGCCCGCCGCGACGTTCCCCGGATCCTTCTCGAACGCGTACTCGGGCGAGTGGACGCCGATCACCTGCAGCCCGGCGTCCCGGTAGGTCTCATCCCAGGCCACGACGTGCGGGATCGAGCGCTGGCAGTTGATGCACGAGTACGCCCAGAAGTCGATGAGGACCACCTGTCCGCGCAGGTCCTTCAGATCGATCGCCTCCCCGTCCGGGGTGTTGAGCCACTGCTGGATCCCCTTGATGGACGGCGCCGTCCCGCAGGACTCCAGCTCGGTCGCGCCGTTCGTGCACTTGTCGAGGTCTTTGTTCTCGTCGTTGACCAGGCCGCCGAGGTCGAGGGCATCCTGCACCTGCTCGGAGTCGGCGATCTGCTCCTGCAGCGGTGCGGTGTAGTCCGGCAGCAGCCGCTGCAGCGCCTGGGGCACGTTGAAGACGAGACCCACGGCGAGCGCGATCATCGCGACACCGGCGGCGATCCGCAGCGCACGCTCCTTGGTCCGGAAGGCGCGGATACGCTCGATGACGCTGCGACCCGCGAGCGCGAAGACCAGCAGGGGCACGGCGACGCCGATCGCGAACGAGACGGTGAGCAGCACAGTGCCCACGCCGATCTGCCCCGTGGAGCCGGCGACGATGATGGCCGCGAGGACCGGGCCCGCGCACGGGACGAACACGGCCCCGAGAGCGAGGCCAACGCCGAAGCCGTTGCCGCGGTTCTTCACCTCGCGCTGTCCGAAGCGCTGGAACGGCCGCTCCAGGATGTGCTGGAACCGCGGCACGATGAGTCCCACCCCGATGACGACCAGCACCGCGATGCCGACCCAGCGGATGATGTCCTGCGGCAGGTTCAGCAAGCCCAGCAGGAGCGACCCGGCGAGCGTCACGAGCGTGAAGCTCAGCACGAGGCCGGCGATGACGAAGTAGGGGCGGCTGCGCTTCGCCGGCACCGCCTCCCCCTCGTAGGACGCCGACTGGGCACCGCCGGTGAGGAAGATCACCGGGAGCACGGGCAGGATGCACGGCGAGATGCCGGTGATGAGCCCGCCGAGCAGGCCGATGATGATCAGGTCCATGAGGTCCTCGTCTCTGTCGGGGGCTGTTCGCGCCGACCCCCCGGAGCGGATTGGATCGGATCCGATTTCGGAGAATCTCGAAATTCTTCCCATCCGATCCGGGGACGCTTCCGAACAGCCCTCGACGCCACGGAGAGGCCGTGGCCGGAGTTTCGAAGGAGCTCGACATGTTCAGCACCAAGAAGAAGGTCACCGCAGCAGTCACCCTGGGTCTGGCGAGCGCATTCCTGCTCTCGGCATGTTCCATGGGCAGCGGAACGAGCACGGAGGAGTCGTCGGAGCCGACGACCCCGGAGTCGTCGGAGTCGACGCCGATGGAGATGGACCCCGCCGCGAACCTCGTCGGTCCCGGCTGTGCGGCCTACGCGGAAGAGGTCCCGGACGGCGCCGGTTCCATCCAGGGCATGTCCCAGGACCCGGTGGCGGTCGCCGCCTCGAACAACCCCATGCTGACGACGCTCGTATCGGCGGTCAGCGGTGAGCTGAACCCCGACGTGAACCTCGTCGACACGCTCAACGGCGACGAGTTCACCGTGTTCGCCCCGGTCGACGACGCCTTCGCGAAGATCGACCCCGCGACCATCGAGACGCTGAAGACCGACAGCGACCTGCTGACCTCGATCCTCACGTACCACGTGGTCCCCGGCCAGATCGAGCCGTCCGACATCGAGGGCACGCACACCACCGTCCAGGGCGCCGACCTGGAGGTCACCGGCAGCGGTGACGAGTGGATGGTCAACGACGCCAACGTCATCTGCGGCGGCGTGCAGACCGCGAACGCGACCGTGTACCTCATCGACTCGGTCCTGATGCCCCCGGCTGAGTAAGCCAGGGATGGTGCCGGCGACCCGACCGGCACACGGCCTCCCCTGTTGTCAGGAGGGACACGGGGCAGGTGAAGGGGCCGTCGGCGGCTGTGGCGCCGACGGCCCCTCGTCGTGCGCCCCCTAGACTGGGAGCACGGGCCTCTAGCTCAGTTGGCAGAGCATCGGACTTTTAATCCGCGGGTCGTGGGTTCGAGCCCCACGGGGCCCACCGCATCCTCAGTCGTCGCCGCCGACGTCCCCGGCGAGCAGGTCGTCGCGGATCCCGGCGACACCGTCCGGCAGGGTCTCGCCGTGCAGCACGAAGTCCGGGGCCTCGGGGCTCCCCCCGATACCGCAGACGGCGACGTTGTCCTGACCGTCGATCGTCTCCGGGACGGCCACGAACCACACCGCCGACTGTTCCAGCCACTCAGTGGTCGCCATGTCGGCGAAGAACGTGGCGTTCGGCGAGATCGTACGGATCTTCTCGGTGCAGAGGGAGACGAGCTGCCCCTTCGCGAAGGCGCCGGCAGCCGGCGGCGACGACGACTCCGTGGGCGTCGGGGCCGTGGTCGGGACGGGCGAGGACGACGGCGTCTCCGAGGGGGTGGAGGTCACGGTCGGCGTCGGGTCCGGAGCCGGCGTGCACCCGGCGAGGACGACCAGCACCGGCAGGAGGAGGAGAGCAGGGCGGAGGCGCATGTCTGGATGGTATCGAGTCGCCGCTGCCATTCCCTCCAGCGCGGCCGCTCTGTATCACCGTCGTCCACGGCTGGCCACCCCCTGGCGATGCCCGGAGCTCCGCGAGAGGGTCGAGGAGTCCCCGGATCAGGGCGACTTCCCACCGAAAGGACGGACCATGACTCTCACCGGAAACCGCGTGGCATTCCTGGCGACGGACGGCTTCGAGGACAGCGAGCTCACGAGCCCCTGGGAGGCGGTGACCACGGAGGGCGCCAGCGCCACCCTCATCGCCCCGGACGGAGCGGCGATCACCGGCAAGAACGGCCACGAGCAGGCCGTCGACCTGAAGGCCGCCGACGCCAGCGCCGACCAGTTCGACGCGCTCGTGCTGCCCGGAGGCGTCGTGAACGCGGATCACCTCCGCATGGATCAGGCCTCCATCGACCTGGCCCGAGCGTTCTTTGAGCAGCACAAGCCCGTAGGCGTCATCTGCCACGGCGCCTGGATCCTCATCGAGGCCGGCGTCGTGGACGGCCGGACGATCACGAGCTATCCGAGCCTGAAGACCGACCTCCGCAACGCCGGGGCGAGCTGGGTGGACGAGGAGGTCGTGGTCGACGAGGGGCTCGTGTCGAGCCGCACCCCGGACGACCTCCCGGCGTTCAACGCCAAGCTCGTCGAGGAGATCGGCGAGGGCAAGCACGCAGGGCAGACGGCCTGACCCTCAGCTGACGCGCGCCCGATGGCGCCGCACGGCCGCCCGATTCGCGCACCTCACGGAGCAGAACCGCTGGCGGCCGTTGCGCGTCACGTCCGCGACGACGTTGGTGCACGGCGGCGCGTCGCAGCGCCCGAGTCGGTTCATCCCCCGGGTCACGAGGTGCAGCGCCGTGCCGAGGTTGATGATCGCGCGCAGCACGAAGGGCAGCGAGCGCACGTCGTCCCGGTAGTGCAGGTGCCAGCCCTCGTCATCGTGATTGGTGAGCCGCGGATAGGCTCCCGCGGTGGCGAGTTGATCATTGAGCAGGACGGCCCGGGCATCGGGGTCCGGCTCATCCACGATGGCCAGCCAGTCGTCTATCACGGCCCGTACCTGCGCGTGGTCGTCGGGGGCCGGCGGAAAGGTCTGCGTCATCCCCAGCGCGAGCGTGCGCTCCTCGATCCCCGCGCGGTCCTCCGGCCAGTCGTTCGCGAGGGAGGCAGCGAGGAGCACCGCATACTCGCCGTAAGGGTTGAGATGCATAAGACCATTACATCACGCTGGTCCCATGACCTCCTCCGACACCCTCCCGATCCCCCGGCTCGCCTCCCCCGCCGACACGCACGAGCACGCCTGGCTGGTCGAGTCTCGCCATCCCACCAGCGAGGGCGTCGTGCTGTACGTCCGGTGCGCGGGCTGCGACTCCCGCCGGGTCGACCTCGCCCCGCGTGCCGAGATGCCGCCGACCGCGCTGAGCCGCGCCGTGGTCACGCCGTCAGCGCGATGAGCTTCCGCACCGTGCGCAGGTTGCGCGCCGTACCGGGAACCCCGAGCGCTCGGTCGAGCACGGCTTTCGTGAGCTTGGTCGTGTGCACCCCGCCGGGGGCGTAATCGATCCACAGATCGTGTCCGACCAGAGCGAGACGCTCCCCTGGCACCAGGCGCTCGTGCAGAGCTTCGAGGGCGCCCGCGGCGGGCTCACCCTCGAGGAACATCGCGTGCACGAGGTTCAGCTCTCCCTCCGAGGAGGGCTGGGCCGCCTCGGACTCGGCGAGCTCGGCGTGCGTGCGATGGATGACCGGCGTGTCGACACCGAACTCCGCCGCGATGAGCGCCCGGACCGTCGCGCAAGCCGCCGCGGGTTCTCGCGGCGTCGCGCAGAGGATGTTGCCGCTCGCGATGTAGGTCGAGACGTCACCCAGGTCGGTCTCGGCGACGAGCAGCTCGCGCAGCCGCATCATCGGCACGCTGTTGCGGCCGCTGACGTTGACCGCGCGGAGGAGGAGGACGCTGCTACTCACGCCTTCGCGCTCTCGAGGAGCTCGGCACCGGCGTGCGCGAGCTCGGCGAGGGCCGCGGCACTGGGTTCGGGCGCGACTCCGGCGACCAGGTCGGTGAGGACGCGGACGCGGACGCCGTGCGCGATCGCATCGAGTGCGGAGGCACGGACGCAGTGGTCCGTGGCGATGCCGACGATATCCGCCGTGACGACGCCGGCCGCGCTCAGCACCGCGGCGACGGTCGCCCCGTGGTCGGTCACCCCCTCGAACATCGAGTAGGCCGGACGGCCCTGCCCCTTGCGCACGTGGTGGGTGACGCGGTCGGTCACGAGCAGCGGATCGTAGTCCGCTCCCGCGGTGCCGGCGACGCAGTGCACCGGCCAGGAGTCGGTGTAGTCGGGAGTGGCGGAGAAGTGGCCGCCGTTGTCGCCGTCGGCATCGTGCCAGTCGCGGGAGGCCACGACGACCTCGTAGTCGTCGGCGTGGGACGCGAGGTAGGCGGAGACGGCGGCGGCCACCGCGTCACCGCCCGGGACCGCGAGGGCGCCGCCCTCGGTGAAGTCGTTCTGCACGTCGACGATGAGAAGCGCTCTGCTCATGCTCCGAGCGTACGCCCCGCGGCCGAGCCCGGAGACGAGGAAACCCCCGGGACCACGAGGGTTCCGGGGGTTTTCCTGAGCCGCTTGTCAGAATCGAACTGACGACCTTTTCATTACGAGTGAAATGCTCTGCCGACTGAGCTAAAGCGGCGTGCGACGCGTGAGCGGCGCGATCACCGATATTACCCTGTCTCGCGCTCGCTCGCGAATCGAGGCGCGATCACTCGCAGCGCAGGCCGTCTTCCGGCACCACGTCTTCGAGGAGGAACGCCTCCACCGCCTCGTCGACGCAGGCGTTGCCCTTGTTGTAACCGGTGTGGCCCTCGCCCACGCGGGTGATGAGGACACCCTCGGAGAGCTGGTCGGCGAGCGACTCCGACCACTCGTACGGGGTCGCAGGATCGTTGGTGGTGCCGACGACGACGATGGGACCCGCGCCTTCCGCGGTGATCTTCTCGCGGGTGCCGGTGGGCGGATACGGCCACACCTCGCACGGGTCCGGTCCGGACCAGTACGGCGCGATGGTCGGCGCCCCGTCCGCGATCTTCTTCTCGGTGGCCGCCTCGGCCGCGGGGTCGTCCTCGACCGGGTAGTCCATGCAGTTGTACGCGCGGAAGGCCTCGGTCGAGTTGTCGATGTAGGTGCCGTTCTCCCGGCCGTTGTAGTAGTCGGCCAGGCGGAAGGCCGTCGACGGGTCCCCCTGCAGCGCCTCGTCCAGGGCCTGGGTGAGGATCTCCCAGCTGTCCTCCGAGTACAGCGCCGCGATGATCGCCGTCATCAGGGCGTCGGCGCCCATGAGCCGGCCGTCGCCGTTTTTCAAGGGCGTGCGATCCGCGCTCGCGAGCAGGGCGCCGAGATCGGCCATCGCCTCGTCCACCGTGCCGTTGAACGGGCACGAGCCGGAGTCGAGGCAGTTCTGCATGTAGGCCCGCAGCGCCGACTCGAAGCCGAGTGCCTGCGTAGCACCGACCTCGAGGCCGGGGACGGAGGGATCGATCGCTCCATCGAGCACGAGCCGTCCGGCCTTCTCCGGGTAGAGCTTGGCGTAGGTCGCCCCGAGAAACGTGCCGTACGAGTACCCGAGGTAGTTGAGCTCCTTGTCGCCCAGGACGGCACGGAGGAGGTCCATGTCGCGGGCGGCGTTGACCGTGGTGATGTACGGCAGGATCCCCTCGCTGTTGGCGTCGCACGCCTCACCGAAGGCGCGGGCCGAGTCGAGCAGCTCGGACTCCCACTCCGGGGTGCCCCGCGGCGCGGAGGGGATGCCGTAGAGGTACCCGTCCATCTCCTTCGCGTCGTAGCAGGTGACCGCGGTGGAGGCGCCCACCCCCCGGGGATCGAAGCCGATGACGTCGTAGTTCTCGATGAGCGCCGGACCGACCGCGTAGTCGAGGCTGCCCTGGATGAGGTCGACGCCGCTGGAACCGGGGCCGCCGGGGTTCGTGAGCAGCGAGCCGATCGCCTCGCCCTCGGCGCGGTGCCGCACCACGGCGAGCTCGATCTCTCCCGCGCTCGGGTCTTCCCAGTCGAGCGGCGCGGTGACGGTCGTGCAGTCGAAGCCCTGACCGCAGTCGGTCCAGTCCAGCCCCTGGGAGTAGAACGGCAGCAGATCTTCCGCGACGCCCTCGGTGTCCGGCGTCTTCTCCACGGCCGGCTTCGAGGACTGCTCCGGGATCATGGCGTACAGGCAGCCGGAGAGCGCGACCGAAGCCGCGGCGAGACCGGCGACGATCGCCGCGGTGCGACGGAAGCGGGACAGGGATCGAGTCTTCACGGTTTCCTCCCGCTCGTGACGGTCACGAGCAAACTCTCGAGTGCGAGCAGCGGGGCGACGTTGCGCTCCAGCGCCTCACGGGTCTCGGCCAGGTGGTCGAGCACGACCAGCGTGCGCTCCACACTCCAGGCGGCGGCGAGGCCGGCCACCTCGGTGTGCAGTTCGCGGTTGATGAGATCGTCACCGCGACCGTACTGCAGCATCACGACGTCGCGGAAGAGCGACTGCAGGTCGGTGAGGACCCGGTCGATGCCGTCCCGCAGACTCCGCGTCGCCCGTTTCTTCTGGTCGTCCTCCAGCGCCGACACCTGAGCACGCAGCGCCGGAGGCACCGCCTGCCCCTCGGCGACCCCGACGGTGCGCAGGAGAGCGGCGCGTTCCGCCGCGTCCCGCTCGGCGGTGAGCGCCTTGGCGTCTTCCGTCGCCGCCTGGATGATGCGCCCGGCGACCTCGACCGCGTCGTTGACGCCGCGCACCCCGATCACGGCACGGAGCGTCTCGTCGCGGCGGCGGCGTGCGGCATCGTCGGTGGCGAGACGCTGGGCCATGCCGATGTGGCGCTGCGCGTGGCGGGCGGCCTGCTCGGCGACGGCCTCGTCCACGCCCGTGCGGAGGCTGATGAGGCGGGACACGTCCGCCACGTCGGGTTCGCGGAGTCGGAGCGACCGCACGCGTGACCGGATGGTCGGGAGGAGGTCGGCCTCACTGGGCGCGCAGAGGATCCAGACGGTCTGCTCCGGCGGCTCCTCCAGCGCCTTGAGCAGCACGTTCGAGGTGCGCTCGACCATCCGGTCGGCGTCCTCGACGACGATGACCCGGTAGCGCCCGGCAGAGGGCGCGAAGTAGGAGCGTTCGACGAGGGCCCGCGCCTCGGCGATGGTGATGATCACCTTGTCAGTGCGCAGCGCCGTCACATCGGGGTGCGTGCCGGCGAGGACCTGCCGCATCGTGGCCTCGTCATCGGGCCCCTCGGCGATGAGCGCGGCGGCGAAGGCGTAGGCGAGGGTCGAGCGTCCGGAGCCCGGAGGGCCCGTGATCAGCCAGGCGTGCGAGAGCGCGGCGGGATCGGACGCGGCGGCGCGCAGCGTCTCGACGGCGGCCTCCTGCCCCCAGACGTCGGCCCAGGGAAACGGCGGGGCGAGGGTCGAGGGCATGCACTCAGCCTAATCGCGACCGCCGACGCTCCCACCACCCGCCGGGGACTGGGCCTCCCAACGGACGAGGCCCCCGATGAAGGATCAGTCGAACAGTGCGGAGACGCGGGCGCGGATGCGCTCGGCGATGCGCTCGGGCGACGCCGCAGCGTCGATCACGAGGAACCGGGCAGGCTCCGCGCGGGCCAGTTCGAGATAGGCGTCGCGCACACGGGCGTGGAAGGCCTCCTTCTCGGCCTCCAGCCGATCGAACGGCTTGTCGGCCGAGTCGAGGCGCGTGCGCGCCATGGCCGGATCGAGATCGAGGAGCACGGTGAGATCCGGAAGCGCCCCCTCGGCCGCCCACAGCGACAGATCGCGAATCTCCGCGGCATCGAGGACGCGTCCGGCGCCCTGGTACGCCACCGAGGAGTCGAGATAGCGGTCCTGCAGCACGATCTCGCCGCGAGCGAGCGCGGGGCGCACCACCGTCGCGACGTGGTGCGCGCGGTCGGCGGCGTAGAGCAGCGCCTCCGCGCGCGGTGCGATGTCGCCGCGGTGGTGGAGCACGATGTCGCGGATGAGCTGCCCGACCTCGGAGCCACCCGGCTCCCGGGTGCGCACGACCGTTCGACCGCTCTGCTCCAGCCAGATGGCGAGGAGGTTCGACTGGGTCGTCTTCCCGGAGCCGTCCCCGCCCTCCAGCGTGATCCAGAAGCCGGGGCCTGCGGTCACGAGTCCGCCTTCTCTGCCGCCTTCGCCGCCGCGTTCGCGGCCCGGGTCGCCGCCGCCTTCTTGGCCGCCGCCGAGCGGGCTGCCGACGTGGTCGACGC
Source organism: Microbacterium sp. UBA7513 (assembly GCF_002478345.1). Classification (NCBI taxonomy): domain Bacteria; kingdom Bacillati; phylum Actinomycetota; class Actinomycetes; order Micrococcales; family Microbacteriaceae; genus Microbacterium; species Microbacterium sp. UBA7513. The sequence continues at coordinate 65,302 of NZ_DLNJ01000015.1, read as the reverse complement.
CTTCGCCGTCGAGGACTTCTTCGCCGTGGAGGCCTTGGCCGGGGACTTCTTGGCCGGGGCCTTCTTGGCCGGAGCCTTCTTCGCGGGAGCCTTCTTCGCCGCTCCCCGCTTGGGCGCCGGACCCTTGGCGCGCTTGTCCGCGAGCATCTGCACGGCGATCTCGAACGTGATGTCGTCCGGGGTCTGTCCCCGCGGGATGGTGACGTTCGTCTCGCCGTCGGTGACGTACGGCCCGAAGCGGCCGTCGCGCACGCGGATGGGCTTGCCGCTCACCGGGTCGGCTTCGAACTCGGCCAGCGCGCTCGACGCCCGCCGGGCGCCGTACTTGGGCTGCTGGTAGATCTCCAGCGCCTGTTCGAGCGTGACGTCGAAGATCTGCGACTCGCTCTCCAGCGACCGGGAGTCGGCACCCTTCTTCAGGTAGGGACCGAAGCGGCCGTTCTGCGCGGTGATCTCGTCCCCCGTCTCCGGGTCGACGCCGACGACACGCGGCAGGCTCAGCAGCTGCAGCGCGGTATCGAGATCGATCGTGTCCACCGACATCGAGCGGAACAGCGAGGCGGTGCGGGGCTTGGGCGCCGCTTCCTTCTTCGCGCCGCGCTTGGGCTTAGGGGCCTCGACGACCTCACCGGTGGCCTCATCGACGGCGGCATCGTCGGAGACCGGATCGTTCTCCTGCACGTAGGGGCCGAAGCGTCCGTCCTTGACGACGACGACCTTGCCGTTGTCCGGGTTCACCCCGAGGACACGGTCGCCGGCGACCGGCGCATCGATGAGCTCCTGGGCCTTCTCCGCCGTGAGCTCGTCAGGCGCGAGATCTTCGGGGACGTTGACGATGCGCGGCTTGGCCTCCGGATCCTTCGGGTCCGTCACCTCGAGGTAGGGGCCGTACTTGCCGAACCGGAGGGTCGCGGTATCGGTGATCCGCGTCGAATTCAGCGCTCGGGCGTCGATCTCCCCGAGGTTGTCGACGACCTGGCGGAGACCCACGTGCGAGTCGGAGCCGAAATAGAACGACTTCAGCCATTCCACGCGGTTCTGCTCGCCACGTGCGATGGTGTCGAGGTCGTCTTCGAGCGCCGCCGTGAAGTCGTAGTCGACGAGCTCGGCGAAGTGCTCTTCGAGCAGACGCACCACGCTGAACGCGAGCCACGTCGGAACGAGGGCCTGGCCGCGCTTGACCGCGTACCCGCGATCGAGGATGGTCTCCGGGATGGTGGCGAAGGTCGAGGGACGGCCGATGCCCTTCTCCTCGAGCACCTTCACCAGCGAGGCCTCGGTGTAGCGCGGCTTCGGCGTGGTGCGGTGCCCCTTCGCCTCTGCGGCGGACACCGCCAGCTCGTCTCCGACGGAGACCGCGGGGAGGGACTGATTCTCCGCGGCGTCGGCGTCGCTGCGCTTCTCGTCGCGGCCCTCTTCGTAGGCCTCCAGGAACCCCTTGAAGGTGTAGACCGTGCCCGAGGCGGTGAACTCCGCCGTCTGCCCGTCCGCCTCGACCGCGACGGTGACGGTCGTCGTCTCGTACTTGGCGTCCGACATCTGGCTGGCGACGGTGCGCTTCCAGATGAGGTCGTACAGCCGCTGCTCCTCGCGGTCGAGCTCGCCGGACAGCGAGGACGGTGTGCGGAAGTTCTCCCCCGAGGGGCGGATCGCCTCGTGCGCCTCCTGCGCGTTCTTGCTCTTCGACTTGTAGACGCGCGGCTTGAGGGGCACCGCGTTGTCGCCGTAGAGAGCCACGGCCTGACTCCGGGCCGCTTGCACCGCCTGGGTGCTCAGCGCCGTGGAGTCGGTACGCATATAGGTGATGTAGCCCTTCTCATAGAGGCGCTGGGCGACGCTCATCGCCTGCTTCGCGCTCATCGAGAGCTTGCGGCCCGCCTCTTGCTGCATGGTGGAGGTCGTGAAGGGCGCATAGGGGCTGCGGGTTCCCGGCTTGGCCTCGACCTTGGTGACGGTTCCCGCCCCGGCGGCATCCACGGCGCGCGCGAGGGCGGCCGCCCTCGCCTCGTCGAGGACCACGACCGCCTTCTTGAGCTTTCCGGTGTCGTCGAAGTCGGAGCCTCGGGCGAGCTGGCCGCCGTCCACGCGCACCAGGCGGATGCGGAAGGACGTACCGGTCGCGGCCGCGTCGGCGTCGACGTCCCAGTACTCCGCAGAGACGAACGCCATGCGCTCACGCTCGCGGTCGACGATCAGGCGGGTCGCGGCGGACTGCACCCGGCCGGCCGAGATCCCGGTCTTGACCTTGTACCAGAGCACGGGCGAGACATCCCACCCGTAGAGGCGGTCGAGGATGCGCCGGGTCTCCTGCGCGTCGACGAGGGCGTGGTCGAGTTCACGGGTGTTGCCGACGGCGGCCTGGATCGCGTCCTTGGTGATCTCGTGGAAGACCATGCGCTTGACCGGCACCTTGGGCTTGAGCGTCTCCAGCAGGTGCCAGGCGATCGCCTCACCCTCGCGGTCCTCATCAGTGGCGAGCAGGACCTCATCGGCGTGCTTGAGCGCGCGCTTGAGCTCGGCGACCGTCTTGGTCTTGCGGTCCGAGACCACGTAGTAGGGGTCGAAGCCGTTGTCGATGTCGATGGAGTACTTGCCGTACGCCTTCTTGTCCTCGGCTGGGATGTCCTTCTTGTCGGCGAGGTCGCGGATGTGCCCGACAGAGCTGAGCACCTCGTAACCGTCGCCGAGGTATCCCTGAATAGACCGCATCTTCGTCGGGGACTCGACGATGACGAGCTTCTTGCCTTCAGCCAAGGGGCGTCCTTTCTTCGAAGCACACCATACACACCGCTATCAGGGGTCGTTCACAGCGGGCGAGGGGTAGAGCCGCCGTCATGGTTCCTCGGGTGGCCCGGCACGAGCGCGGGAGACGGCAGCGAGTCCAGCGTACGCCGCCTCCACCGACACGGTCGCCACATACCCTTGCAGCGAACAGCTCGTCAGGGCCGCCCCGCTCGCCGCGGCGACCCTGGCGGCCAGCGCACACGGCTCGTCCGCCGTCGGCACCGCGCCGCTCGCGGCATCCGCGGCGGCGAGCGCGGCGGCGTCGGCAGCGCCCGCCGCCCGCTGTGCCGTGACCGCCGCGCCGCCCACCGCCGCAAGACCGACGGACAGCGTGGCGCTCACCACGAGGAGCGCGGCCGCGAGCGCCGAGCCCGCCATCAGCGGCCCCCGTCCAGCGCACAGCTCGAGGCGCGCAGCGGGACGCTGACGACCGCTCCGAGGGAGAGCCGGAGCGTCGCCGTGGCGCACACGAGGTCGCCCGCAGGGGCGAACGCGGCACCGGCGCCAGGGATCGCCTCGTGGACGACCCGGGCTGCCGCCGCCGGGTCCTCGCCGCGGCCGAGCAGCCGCGCGGCGTCGGCGGCCGCATCCTGCAGCGCGACCTGCCTCGACGCCGCCACGAGAGCACCCGCCCCGAGCAGCAGCACCAGCACGATGGCCGGCAGGGCCAGGGCGAGCTCCGCCGCGACGGCGCCACGGTCACCACGCCACCGCCAGTGCGCCGGGGGCGCATCGGCATCGGGTACGCCGCCCGTCATGAGACAGTCAGAGCTCGACGGACGAGGCCCGTGAGGATTCCCCGCACCTCGTCCGAGCGCATGATCGCCACGAGCAGACCGGCGAAGGCGACCGCGGCCATGGTGGTGATGGCGTACTCGGCGGTCGCTGCGCCGGTGTCGTCTCCGAAGAGAGCCCGGGCGCGGCGCCGGTTCAGGGTGGGCAAGGTGTCGTTCATCTTCATACCTCTTTCTTTGGGTGATCACGGAAGGGTCAGGTCGGCAGGGGTGTAGAGGCGAGCACACTGAGCAGGAGGGGCGCCACACCGAGCAGGAGGAACGCCGGGAGCGTGCAGACGCCGAGCGGAAGCAGCAGCCGCGTGGAGAGGCGCGCGGCGCGAAGACGCCCCTGGACCCTCGCACGATGCCGGTCCTGTGCCGCCGCCGCACGCAGCAGCTCCACGGCGGGGACGCCAGCGGCACGCGAGAGCTCGAGAACCTGACCGACGCGGTCGCGCTCGGCGGGATCGACGACTCCGGTCTCGGTGACGAGCGCGACGGCGCGGTCGATCGGTGCACCACCCGTGAGCGCGACCGCGACGAGCTCCGCCGTCATACCCGGCGTCCCCGGCTCGGGACGCGCACGGCGCAGCAGTCGTCTCGTCCACAGCCGGGCGACCGCGACCAGCAGCAGGCCGACGACGACGCACGCACCCCCGAGGGGGTTGCCGATGATGGCACCCAGGGTGTCGAAGCCCAGCGCGACGCCGAGCAGCAGACCGGCCAGCGGCATCCAGAGCAGCAGTCGCGCCGTGCCCGCCGGTTCGGCCAGGGCCACCCGGACGTCGTCCGCCGCCGACGCGGCATCGCGCAGCGCCTCGGCGATGGTGCGGAGCACGTCGGCCAGCGGCGCTCCGACCGTCGTGGCGACCTCCCATGCCGCCGCCAGCTCCGTCCACATGCCGCCCTGCGCCTCGATCGCCGCGACCAGGGGCACCCCCTCGTCCGTTCGTTCCAGCACCGCCGTCGCAGACGGGTCTCCCGTTCCCGCGAGGTGCCGCCAGGCGACGAGCGGGATCGCCCCGGCCTGCAGGAGCACCGCGAGCGTCTGGACGGAATCGGCGACATGCGGACCGGCCGCCGATGCCGGCCTCGGCACACGGGGCGTCACCACGGCTCGACCTCCTCGATCGCCAGCCGCTCACCCGCGAGCACGAGACGACCGGTCTTCGCGATGCGTCGCGCCCCGCCCGGGGTGCGTTCCAGGTGCAGCACGATGGTGAAGGCGCTCACCGCCTGTCGCGCGAGGGCGACCGCGTCCATGCCGGCGAGCGCGCCCAGGGCCTCCAAGCGCGCGGGCACGTCCGCCAGACCGCTGGCGTGCAGGGTGCCCGCGCCACCGTCGTGCCCGGTGTTGAGCGCGGTGAGCAGCTCGCGGACCTCCTCCCCTCGGCACTCGCCCACCACGAGGCGGTCCGGACGCATGCGCAGGGACTCACGGACCAATCGCGCCAGATCGATCTCGCCGGCGCCTTCGAGATTGGCCTGACGGGCCTCCAGTGCGACATGGTGCGGGTGCCGCGGCCTCAGCTCCGCGACGTCTTCGATGGTGACGATGCGCTCATCGGGCGGGACCTCCGACAGCAGGGCCGACAGCAGCGTCGTCTTGCCGGAGCCCGTGCCGCCGGTGAGCAGGAGGTTCGCCCGGTCGCGGACGAGCACGCCGAGCCAGCGCCTCTGCCGCGCATCGAAGGCCCCGCGCGCCGCGAGCGCATCGAGGTCGGCCGCGTGTACGCGAGGGACGCGGATCGACACGGCTGTGCCCAATGCCGACACCGGAGCGAGGGCGGCGTGCACCCTGACGCCCGAGCCGAGCCGCACATCGACGCACGGCGTCTGATCGTCGAGGTGTCGCCCTCCGATCGCGACGAGCGCCACGGCGAGCTCGCGGACCTCACGTTCCGTGGCCCGCCAGTCCGGCACGCGTTCCGCCCCGCTCCCTCTATCCACGAACAGCGCGTCCGCGCCGTTCAGGAACACGTCCGTCACCTCGTCGTCGACGAACGGCGCGAGCAGGGCGAATGCCGGCTCGCTCCGGAGCGCCTCCTGCGGAGCGCGCGATGCAGCACGAGTCCCGGAAGAGCGAGGGCGGATGACGAATCGATCAGGCATACGGCGACGGTAGGCCGCGGCTGTGCGCGTCGACCGCGAGGGGCGTGTGCTCCGTCGGACCCTGTGCACAAGCAGACGCCACCCGCAGCGGTGCAGGAGCCGACCGCGGCGGACGAGGAGGCGGGAGCGCTCCCATGAGAAAGGGCGGCACCTCACGGGGGGAATGAGATGCCGCCCACGGCGGCTCTCGATCGGGGGAATCGGGCACGCCAAGGCCGGAATGAGATTTCGGCTGTCGTCGAGTGTACGCAAGGCGACCGTCCTGACAAAACCCACTCGACTACCGACTTTCGGCAGTATTCGAGGGTCAGGGGCGGGGATAGATTCACCCTGACCTGGTCGCACTCCCCCTGCGGCCATGCCTGCACGACCCGAACGCCGCAAAGGAGCGCCTGCCGATGAGCAGTCAGATCGATCACCTTCTCGACGAGACCCGGCGCTTCGCGCCGTCGGAGGAGTTCGCCGCCAAATCCGTCGCCTCGCAGGAGCTCTACGAGCGCGCCGCCGCGGACCGCGAGGGCTTCTGGGCCGACCAGTCACGCGAGCTCGTCCACTGGCACAAGCCCTTCACGCAGGTCCTCGACTGGAGCAACCCGCCCTTCGCCAAGTGGTTCGACGACGGGGAGCTCAACGTGGCGTACAACTGCCTCGACCGGCACGTCGAGGCCGGCAACGGCGACCGCGTCGCGCTCTTCTGGGAGGGTGAGCCCGGCGACAGCCGCCGCATCACCTATGCCGAGCTGACGGACGAGGTCAAGCGCGTCGCGAACGTGCTCGACGAGCTCGGCATCGGTCAGGGCGACCGGGTCGCGATCTATCTGCCGATGATCCCCGAGGCGATCGCCGCGATGCTCGCCGTGGCGCGCGTGGGCGCCATCCACTCGGTCGTCTTCGGCGGGTTCAGCGCGGACAGCCTCCGCTCCCGGATCGACGACGCCGGCGCCAAGCTCGTGATCACCGCGGACGGCGGGTACCGCAAGGGCCGCGTCTCCGCGCTGAAGCCGGCCGTCGACCAGGCGCTGGCCGACCGCGGCGAGGGCGAGCAGCAGACCGTCGAGCACGTGCTCGTGGTCAAGCGCGGTGAGAACGAGGTGGAGTGGACGGAGGGCCGCGACCTGTGGTGGCACGACGTCGTCCCCGCCGCCTCCGCCGACCACACCGCCCTGGCGTTCCCCGCCGAGAACCCGCTCTTCATCCTGTACACCTCGGGCACGACAGGGAAGCCGAAGGGCATCCTGCACACCTCCGGCGGCTACCTCACCCAGGCGGCCTACTCGCACAAGAACGTCTTCGACCTGAAGCCGGAGACCGACGTCTACTGGTGCACCGCCGACATCGGCTGGATCACCGGACACAGCTACGTCGCCTACGGTCCTCTCGCGAACGGCGCGACGCAGGTGCTCTACGAAGGCACGCCCGACACCCCGCACCCCGGCCGCTGGTGGGAGCTCATCGAGAAGTACAAGGTCTCGATCTTCTACACGGCGCCGACCGCCATCCGCTCGTTCATGAAGATCGGTCGCAGCGTTCCCCAGAAGTTCGACCTGTCCTCGCTCCGCGTGCTCGGCTCGGTCGGCGAGCCCATCAACCCCGAGGCCTGGATGTGGTACCGCGAGGTCATCGGCGCCGGCTCGACGCCGATCGTCGACACCTGGTGGCAGACCGAGACCGGCGCGATCATGGTGTCGGCGCTCCCCGGGATCACCGCCACGAAGCCCGGCTCGGCGCAGGTGCCCCTGCCCGGCATCTCGATCGATGTGGTCGATGAGCAGGGCGTCGAGGTCGGCAACGGCAACGGCGGGCTCCTCGTCATCACCGAACCCTGGCCGAGCATGCTGCGCGGCATCTGGGGCGACCCGGAGCGTTTCCGCGAGACGTACTGGGAGAAGTTCGAGAAGCAGGGCTACTACTTCGCCGGCGACGGTGCGCGGCTCGACGAGGACGGCGACCTCTGGCTGCTCGGACGCGTCGACGACGTGATGAACGTATCGGGCCACCGCCTGTCGACCGCGGAGATCGAGTCCTCGCTCGTCGCGCACGAGGCCACGGCCGAAGCCGCCGTCGTCGGCGCCTCGGACGAGACCACGGGTCAGGCGGTCGTGGCGTTCGTGATCATCAAGGAGAGCTACCTCTCCGCGCACGACCCGGCGGGACTCGCCCAGCAGCTGCGGCTCTGGGTGGGCGAGCAGATCGGCGCGATCGCCCGTCCGCGTGACGTCTACATCGTCGGCGAGCTGCCGAAGACCCGCTCCGGCAAGATCATGCGGCGTCTGCTCCGCGACGTGGCCGAGGGTCGCGAGGTCGGCGACACGACGACGCTCGCCGACACCGCCGTGATGAGCATCATCTCCGCCCAGGTCAAGTAACGCCAGCCCCCGGGTTCATGTCGAGACCCCCTGCTGCAGACGTCTGCAGCAGGGGGTCTCGACGTGCACCCGGGGGCTCGGCGAGCCGGGGCACGGGAACTACGCGAGGCGGAACGTGACCTCGACCTCGACGGGACTGCCGAGCGGGAGCTCCGCGACGCCGACCGCGGCGCGGGCGTGCCGGCCTTCCTCTCCGAAGATCTCGCCGAGCACCTCGCTCGCGCCATTGATGACGGCGGGCTGTCCGGTGAAGCCCTCCGCCGAACCGACGAACCCGCCGACGCGGACCACACCGGCGATCCGATCGACACCGCCCGCGACATCGGCGGCCGCGGCGAGCGCGTTCAGGGCGCAGGTCCGGGCGAACGCCTTGGCGTCCTCCGCAGAGACCTCCGCACCGACCTTCCCGGTTGCCGGAAGGGCACCGTCGACGAACGGGAGCTGGCCCGAGGTGTACACGAGTCCGCCGTGCACGACGGCCGGCACGTAGGCGGCGACGGGAGCGGCGACGGCGGGCAGCTCGATGCCGAGCTCGGAGAGGCGGGTGGCGACGCTCATGCCTGGCCTCCCTCGAACTGGCGCGAGGCCTCGGCGGCGGCGGCGAGACCGGCGTTGGCCGAGCCGTCCGTCGTGACGGGGCGCTTGAAGTAGGCGACCAGACCGCCTTCGGGGCCCTGCACCACCTGGACGAGCTCCCAGCCCTGCTTGCCCCAGTTGTTGAGGATGGCCGCGGTGTTGTGGATCAGCAGCGGCGTGGTGAGATACTCCCACGTGGTCATGGCACTCCTGTCGATCGGGGCGCGTCCAGGGCAGACCGGGCCGCGCTCGTCAAAGCCGGTATTCAGGGAACTCCCCTACGATCAAGCGTATGCCCCAAAAGAACCGCACGGTGAAGGGCGTGCTCGGCGGTCTCGTCGGGCTCGTCGGACTGAGCGCCATCGCCGGTCTGCTGGTCACCGCCAGCGTCACCCCTGTCCTCGCGATGACCGGCGTCGCCGGCTCCACGGCGCTGACGATCTTCGATGAGCTGCCCGAGGTGCTCAAGGTCGACACCCCGATGGAGCAGTCGACCATCTACGCGACCAACCCCGAGGGCAAGCCGGTCGTGCTGGCGTCGTTCTACGAGCAGAACCGCGTGCCGGTCACCTACGAGCAGGTCGCGCCCGTCCTCTACGACGCGATCCTCTCCAGTGAGGACAAGAACTTCTACACCCACGGCGGCGTCAACCTCGGCGCGACCGTGAAGGCCCTCGTCGACAACGTGCGGGGCACGTCCAGCCGCGGCGCCTCGACGATCAGCCAGCAGTTCGTGAAGAACGTCCGCATCCAGCAGTGCGAGCAGAACGTCAACACGGCCTCCGAGACGTACGCGGACGAGCTGCAGCAGTGCTGGCAGGACGCCACCAACGCCTCCGGTGTGGACGGCATCGAGCGCAAGCTCCAGGAGATGCGCTACGCCATCCAGATCGAGAAGGACTACTCGAAGAACGACATCCTCCTCGGGTACCTGAACATCGCGAACTTCGGCGGCACCGTCTACGGCATCGAGGCCGCCGCGCGCTACTACTTCTCCACGTCCGCGGCGAAGCTCACCGTCGGCCAGGCGGCGACACTCGCCGGGATCGTGCAGAACCCGAACACGTATCGCATCGACAAGCCGGGCGGGACCTACACGACCAAGGACGGGGTCGCGCACAACTCCGAGGCGGACGGCTACAAGGACGCGAAGGACCGCCGCGACTACGTGCTCGGCCGCATGCTCACGGACGGCAAGATCACCCAGGCGCAGCACGACGAGGCGAAGGCCGCCGCGATCACGCCCGCCATCAAGGTCCCGACCCAGGGCTGTGCCGCCGCCGGTCGCAACGCCTACTTCTGCCAGTACGTGAAGTCGATCGTCGAGAACGACGAGGCATTCGGTGCGGACATCCAGGAGCGTCGCGACCTGCTGCGCCGCGGTGGCCTGAAGATCTACACGACCCTCGACTTCCGCGTGCAGGACCCGGCGGCCGAGGAGATGGCCAACGTCGTCCCGGCGAACTTCGACAACAAGTACTTCGGTGCTGCCGGCGTCTCGATCGAGGTCGGCACCGGCCGCATCCTCTCGATCACGCAGAATACGAAGTTCTCGGAGACCCCGACCACCGACCAGCAGTACTCGTCGCTCGTCTTCGCCGGTGACCAGAAGTACGGCAACTCCGGCGGCTTCCAGGTGGGCTCGACCTATAAGCTCTTCACCCTTATCGACTGGCTCGAGAAGGGCCACTCCGTGCGGGAGAACCTGAACGGGACCGTGCAGACGAACCTGCAGATCCCCGTCTGCGGCAGCCCCCAGCCGACGGACACCGCGAAGATCGGCAACTTCGGCCGCAGCCGCGGCTATCCGGGGACGCCGATGACCTTCACGGCGCAGTCGCTCAACAGCGGCTACTTCGCAATGGCCTCCAAGCTCGACGTCTGCGACATCAACAAGGTCGCCGACAAGATGGGCGTCACGCTCGCCAGCGGCGAGAAGGTCACCGAGGAGAACGTCCCCTACGACGTCCTCGGCCCGAAGAACATCTCTCCCATCGCGATGGCCAACGCCTACGCGACGGTCGCCAGCGGCGGCACCTACTGCACGCCCCGCGCGATCGACAAGGTGATCGACGCCGAAGGCAAGGAGCGCCCGCTTCCCAAGGCCTCCTGCACCGAGGGCGTGCTCTCGAAGGAGGTCGCGGCGACCGCGGCCTATGCGCTGCAGGGCGTCATGGCCGGCGGTGGCACAGGCTCGCGAGCCAACCCGTTCGACGGCACCCCGCTGATCGGCAAGACCGGTACGCACGACCTGTGGTCGACCATGATGATCGAGTCCAGCACCAAGGTCGCGACCGCGGTCTGGGCCGGCCGCTCGAACGGCAACCACGACAACGTGTTCAACGTCTGGACCGGCAGCCACCTCCTCAACGAGGTGCGGTACCCGCTCGCCCGCGCCGCGCAGCACGCCGCGAACCAGGCCTACGGCGGTGACCGGTTCCCGGAGCCGGACGGCAACCTCATCCGCCAGATCCGCGTGGACGTGCCCGATGTCGTCGGCCAGACCGTCGAGGAAGCGACCGCGACCCTCGAGCGGGCCGGTTTCCAGGTCTCCGTGGGCGATCCGGTGGACAGCGACAAGGCGACGAACATCGTCGTCGAACAGAGCCCGTCCGGTCAGGCCACTGCCGGGGCCACCATCACGATCTCGCCCAGCAACGGCAACGGCGCGACCGTCCCCGATGTGACAGGGCAGAGTCCGACCGAGGCCAACGCCGCGCTCGTCGCCGCCGGCTTCACGACGGTCGAACGAGAAGGCTCCTGTAACGCGGAAGACGCGACGGTGACTGCGACGACCCCGGCCGCGAACTCTGCGGCGACGAAGGCCACGCCGATCCGAGTGTCGTGCAAGTAGGCACGTCCCGCGCGGCGCACCCGGCCCTCATCGCGCTCGGCGCGGTGGGGGCCGTCGGTGCGGCCGCCGCGATCTGGGGTATCGGCATCGAGCGGTACCTGTTCACGGTGCGGGAGGTCTCGGCGGAGGCGCTTCCGGCGGGCGCGGCGCCGCTGCGCATCCTGCACCTCTCCGACGCGCACATGGCGCCCTGGCAGCACCGGAAGCAGGACTGGCTCGCGTCCCTGGCCGATCTGAAGCCCGACCTCATCGTCAACACGGGCGACAACCTCGGGCACGAGGAGGGCTTGCAGGGCATCCGCCGGGCGTTCGCCCCCTTCGCCGGTGTTCCCGGAGTGTTCGTGCACGGCTCCAACGACGTCAACGGCCCCTCCCCCCGGAATCCGCTGCGGTACTTCGCCGGACCATCGCAGAAGCACCGCGAGCCCACTCTGCTCGACACCGCCGCGATGGACCGCTACTTCACGGACGAGCTCGGCTGGGCCGACCTGAACAACACGGCGACACGCCTCACGGTGCGCGGCGAGGCGGTCGACCTGTTCGGCGTCGACGACGCCCATCGCGACTGGGAGCGCCTCGACGTGCTGCCCGCGGCGCTCGAACAACTCGGGTCCCGGTCGGACGCCACCCCCGTGCTCGGCGTCACGCATGCGCCGTATCAGCGCGTGCTCAACGGCTTCGTCGACCTCGGCGCGGACGCCATCCTCGGCGGGCACACCCACGGCGGACAGGTCTGTCTTCCCGGTTTCGGCGCCATCGTGGCCAACTGCGACATCCCCCTGAAGCAGGCCAAGGGACTCAGTACCTGGACGCATGGCGACCGTTCGGTGCCCCTCAACGTCAGCGCAGGCTGCGGGCACTCCATCTACGCGCCCGTCCGCTTCGCGTGCCGTCCCGAGGCGACACTGCTCACGCTGACCCCGCACGCGTGACCCCGCGAACGGTTCCGCCACGCGAGTGGACGGCTCGATTCGGCGCTGGAGACATTTCGCTGTAGACTCGGAGGGTTGCAAAACGGGGTGTGGCGCAGCTTGGTAGCGCGCTTCGTTCGGGACGAAGAGGTCGCAGGTTCAAATCCTGTCACCCCGACCAGTGACACGAGTAGGCCGCCCGCAGGGGCGGCCTTCTCTGTATCGGGATGTCGTGCGAGAGGGGAACGCATGGGGAGGCTCCTGCCACCGCCGCGGCGTTCGACGCGCGTGTGGGCCGTCGCCCTCGGACTCCCCTTCCTCCTCGGCGTCGCCCTCCTCACACTCACGCCCGCGCGCGTGGAGCAGACGATGCCCAACCTGCTCGACCTCCTCCTTCGCGCGATCCAGCGTCTCGGCTGGACGAGCCTCGACTTCACGCGACTCGAGGTTCTGGCGAACGTCGCCGTCTTCATCCCCGTCGGGGTGCTCGCGTTCCTGCTCGTGCCCCGGCGCGCGTGGCTGCTATCGCTGCTCGTGGGTCCGGCCCTCTCGCTGGCGATCGAGACGGCGCAGTACCTCGCCCTCCCCCACCGCGCCGCGACTGTGAGCGACGTGCTGGCCAATTCCACCGGGGCGAGCATCGGCGTCGTCCTTGCGATATTCTGCACGCTGCTCGCGGCCACACCGTCCTCCCGGCCGCGAACACCTACAGTGGAGGCATCATGACTTCGCCCTCTCTCGTCGCCTTCGACCTCGATGACACCCTTGCCCCTTCCAAGGGCACGATCGACCCGCAGATCGCCGCACTCCTGGGTGAGCTGCTGCGTTCGGTGGACGTCGCGATCATCTCCGGCGGCAACGAGGCGCAGTTCCGTACGCAGGTGGTGGCGCAGCTCGCCGACGCCGACCCGGCGGCCCTCGCCCGACTGCACCTGCTCCCGACCTGCGGCACGCGGTACCTGCGGCATGACGGCACCGATTTCGTCGCGGTGTACGCCCATGATCTGAGCGACGAGGAGAAGACCGCCGCCCTCACCGCGCTGCGCGAGGAGGCCGAGCGTCTCGGGCTCTGGGAGGCCGAGCCCTGGGGCGAGATCCTCGAGGATCGCGGCTCGCAGATCACGTTCTCCGCGCTCGGTCAGCAGGCCCCGCGCGACGCGAAGCATGCGTGGGATCCGACGGGTTCGAAGCGCGGCGCGCTGCGCGATGCCGTCGCCGCGCGGCTCCCGGGCCTCGAGGTGCGCTCGGGCGGCTCGACCTCGATCGACATCACCCGCGCCGGGATCGACAAGGCGTTCGGCATGCAGCAGCTCGCCACCCACACCGGGATCGATCTGACCGCGATGCTGTTCTATGGCGACCGCCTCGACGAGGGCGGCAACGACTACCCCGTCCTGGCGCTCGGAGTGCCAGCGGTGGCCGTCGAGGGCTGGGAAGACACGGCTGCCCGTCTGCGGGAACTGCTGCCGACCCTCTCCACCCGGGTCTGACGGGCACAGCCGCACGACGAGACGACGCCTGCA
>NZ_DLNJ01000015.1:17484-51197 GCF_002478345.1 Microbacterium sp. UBA7513 | reverse complement strand
TGCAGGCGTCGTCTCGTCGTGCAGGTGGGTCAGTGCACCTCGACGCCGGCCGCGCGGGAGACGGGCACCAGGCGAGTGAGCTGGGTCACATGCCCGGGCTCCAGCTCCGCGAGCGAGGCCACGCCCAGCAGCCGCATCGTGCGCTCGATCTCGCCGCGCAGGATGGCGATCGTGCGGTCGACGCCCTGGCGACCTCCCGCCATCAGGCCGTAGAGGTAGGCGCGACCGATCAGCGTGAAGTCGGCACCCAGCGCGACGGATGCCACGATGTCGGCGCCGTTCATGATGCCGGTGTCGATCATGACCGTGAAGTCGTCGCCGACCGCCCGACGGACCTCGGGCAGGAGATGGAACGGGATCGGGGCGCGGTCGAGCTGACGGCCGCCGTGGTTCGACAGCACGATGCCGTCGACACCCGCGTCGCGCAGGCGCACGGAGTCCTCGACGTTCTGCACGCCCTTGATGACGATCTTGCCGGGCCAGATGTCGCGGATGACCGCGAGGTCGTCATAGCTGATCGTCGGGTCCATCGCCGCGTCCAGGAGCTCGCCGACGGTGCCGCCGGTCGTGCTCAGCGAAGCGAACTCGAGCTTCGGCGTGGTCAGGAAGTCGAACCACCACCAGGGCCGCGGGATGGCGTTGATGATCGTGCCGAGGGTGAGCTGCGGCGGGATGCTGAAGCCGTTGCGCTTGTCGCGGAGACGGGCGCCGGCGACCGGGGTGTCGACGGTGAACTGCAGCGTGTCGAAGCCCGCGGCGGCGGCGCGGCGGGCGAGCTCGTACGAGATCTCGCGGTCGCGCATGACGTAGAGCTGGAACCAGTTCCGACCGGGAACGGGGCCCTGCGGCTCCCGGACCGTCGCCGCCTTGACGTCTTCGATCGAGGTGGTCCCGAGGGTGGACAGCGTGAACGGGATGCCCGCAGCGGCCGCGGCGCCGGCGCCCGCGACCTCGCCCTCGGTCTGCATGAGCCGGGTGAAGCCGGTCGGCGCGATGCCGAACGGGAGCGCGGACGGGCCGCCGAGGATCTCGACGGCCGTGTCGACATCCGGCGCCGGCTTGAGGATGCCGGGGTGGAACTCCACGTCCTGGAACGCCTGGCGTGCCCGGCTCAGCGACAGCTCACCCTCGGCGGCGCCGTCGGTGTAGTCGAAGGCGGCCTTGGGCGTGCGGCGCTTGGCGATCTTCCGCAGATCGTCGATGGTGAGCGCGGCGTCGAGGCGGCGCTTGCGTCCGTCGAGCTCCGGCTTCTTGAACTTCATGAGCTCCAACAGCTCGGCGGGATTGGGGAGCTGGCGCTGGACCATGTTCTGCCTCTCAGTTCTGCGGGGTGATGGCGCGGGTGAGGCCCGCGGCGGTGTAGTAGCCGGTGATGTGAGCGCGGACGAGACGGCGCGCGGCATGGGCATCGCCCTCGTCGATCGCCGCGACGAGGGCGCGGTGCTCGGAACGCAGACGCTCGGCCATCCGATCCCAGTCATCGACGGTCGCCGCGCCCGCGAGCACGTACGACTCGATGGCGGAGCGGAGTCCCGCCATCATCGCCGCGATGACCGTGTTGCCGCTGCCCTCCGCGAGGGAGAGGTGCAGCTGCGCGTCGAGGGCGAGGAACTCGGCCGGTGTGAGGGCGCCGTCATCCATGGCGGTGAGCAGCTCGTGCGCCCGCGTGGTGTCGCGATGGACAGCCGATGCCATGGCGTCGACGACCGCATCCTCGAGCACGAGCCGCGTGCGGACGACGTCGTCGAGGGGGAAGCCCTGCGCGGCCACCTGGAGCCGGAGGAGCGCCGACATCCCGCCGGTGGGGGTGGCGATGACGATGGCGCCCGCCTGAGGGCCCGAGCCGGTCGCCGTGCGGATGAGGCCGAGCACCTCGAGCACGCGGAACGCCTCGCGGACGCTCGATCGTCCGACACCGAGGTCGCCCGCGAGGTCCCGTTCGGACGGCAGCCGGTCCCCCGGCCCGAGACGACCGTCGAGCAGATCACGCTCGATGTGCTCGAGCACGAGTCGCCATGCGCGCGCCGGCTGCTCCGTCATCCCGCCTCCTGTGGTCAGACCACAGGCTAGCGCGTGTGGTCAGACCACGCAATACGACGATGCCGCGCACGCGATCCACCCCTTTCCGTGCGTCCCGGCCCGGTGCGTACGCACGCAGAGGGGTGGGGCGACCGGAAGGGGGTGGGTCGACGGGTCAGCCGAGGCGGCCGCCAGACTCCTCCAGGTAGCAGGTGCCGCACAGCGACTCGTAGGTCGTGAGCTCGGGCGAGGCGGAGCCGTCGGCGCCCTCGTCGATCGCGACCTGGTCGCCGTCGAAGACGAAGCGGCCGCCGACCACGCGGCCGTTGAACACCGCCTTGCGCCCGCAGCGGCAGATGGTCTTGAGCTCTTCCAGGGAGTGCGCGATCGCGAGAAGACGGGCGGAGCCGGGGAACGCGTGGGTGCGGAAGTCGTTGCGGATGCCGTAAGCCATCACCGGGATCCCGTCCTCCACCGCGATGCGGAACAGGTCGTCGATCTGTGCGGGCGTCAGGAATTGCGCCTCGTCGATGAGCAGACAGGCCACGTCGACAGGCCCGGTCGGGAGGAGCTCCTCCTCCGTGGACCGCCGCATGCGCTCGCGGTGGACTGCGAAGAGCGCGCGGGCGTCGTCGTCCGGGCCGATGAGGAAGTCGACGGGTCGCGTGACCCCGAGGCGACTCTCGATCTCGCCGGCGCCCTTGGTGTCAATCGCGGGCTTGGCGAGCAGCACATGCTGGCCGCGTTCCTCGTAGTTGTACGCAGCCTGGAGCAGGGCAGTCGACTTGCCCGAGTTCATCGCGCCGTAGCGGAAGTAGAGCTTCGCCACGGTCCGAGGTCAGGCGTTGATGCCGAGGACGGCGGCGGTCGCGGTGGTCGACTCCTCCGCGAGCTCCGCGTCGCCGTTGAGCTTCCGGCCGAAGGTGGGGATGAGCTCGCGCAGCTGCGACTCCCAGCCCGGGTACTCGCCGGGGAAGCACTTCTTCAGCAGATCGAGCATGATCGGCACGGCCGTCGAGGCCCCGGGGGATGCTCCGAGGAGACCGGCGATCGAACCGTCACCCGAGGCGACCACCTCGGTGCCGAACTGCAGCACGCCACCCTTCTTCGGATCCTTCTTCATGACCTGGGCGCGCTGACCGGCGTCGATGAGCGTCCAGTCCTCGTCCTTGGCCGTCGGCATGAACGTGCGGAGGCTGTCGACCTTCTTGCGGTGGTTCTTCATCAGCTCGCTGATGAGGTACGTGATGAGGTCGGGGTTGGCGAAGGCGACGCGCAGCATCGGCCAGAGGTTGTGCGGCCGAACCTGCGTGACGATGTCGAGCATCGAGCCGTTCTTGAGGAACTTCGGGCTGAACGTCGCGAACGGCCCGAACATCAGCGACGCCTCACCGTCGACGACACGCGTGTCGAGGTGCGGGACCGACATCGGCGGCGCGCCGACCGAGGCCTGCGAGTAGACCTTCGCCTTATGCTGCGCAACGATCTTCGGGTTCGTCGTCTTGAGGAACTGGCCGCCGATCGGGAAGACGCCGTAGCCCTTGATCTCAGGGATGCCGGAATTCTGCAGGAGCTTCAGCGCCCACCCCCCGGCCCCGACGAACACGAACTTCGCCTTGATCTCGTTCGGGGTGCGGCCGACCGTCGTGCGGTACTTGATGAGCCAGGTGCCGTCCTTCTGCCGCTTGAGCGACTTGACCTCGTGGTTCGTGCGCACGGCGACGCCCGAGTCACGCAGGTGATCGAAGAGCTGGTGCGTGAGGGCGCCGAAGTCGACGTCGGTGCCGGCGGGCACCCGGGTCGCCGCGAACGGCTCGCCCTTCCGGCGCTTCTGCATGAGCAGCGGCGCCCACTGGTTGATGACGCGGGAGTCTTCGCTGTACTCGATCCCCGCAAACAGCGGCTGCTCCTTGAGCACCTCGTAACGCTTCTTGAGGTAGGCCACATCCTTCTCGCCCCGCACGAACGTCATGTGCGGCGTCGCGTTGATGAAGGTCGACGGCTCGTCCAGCACGCCCTTCTCGACGAGGGAGGACCAGAACTGGCGGCTCTGCTGGAACTGCTCGTTGATCGAGATCGCCTTGGCGGGGTCGAGCGGAGCGTCGCCCTGTTGCGGCATGTAGTTCAGCTCGCACAGCGCGGCGTGCCCGGTCCCGGCGTTGTTCCAGGGGTTCGAGCTCTCCTGCGCCACGTCCGACAGCCGCTCGAAGGCGACGATCTTCCAGTCCGGCTGCAGCTCGTGCAGCAGGGTACCCAGGGTGGCGCTCATGATGCCACCGCCGATCAGGACGACATCGACGTTTTCAGTCACTCGAACAGTCTAGTTCGCGGCCAGGACACCGCAGACCATGCAGCCTCAGGAGACCGGGGCGAGCCGCTCCGCGAGGACCTCGGCGATCTGCACCGCGTTCAGCGCCGCTCCCTTGCGGAGGTTGTCGTTGCTGATGAAGAGCACAAGACCCTTGCCCTCCGGAGCCGACTGGTCCGCGCGGATGCGACCGACGAAGCTCGGGTCCTTGCCGGCGGCCTGCAGCGGGGTCGGCACCTCGTCGAGCACGACGCCGGGCGCCGCGCTCAGCACCTCCGTGGCGCGGTCCGGAGTCAGGTCGCGGGAGAACTCCGCGTGGATCGAGAGCGAGTGACCGGTGAACACCGGCACACGGACGCAGGTGCCGGCGACGCGCAGGTCGGGCAGCTCGAGGATCTTCCGGCTCTCGTTGCGGAGCTTCTTCTCCTCGTCGGTCTCGTTGTCCCCGTCGTCGACGAGATTCCCCGCGAGCGGGATCACGTCGAAGGCGATCGGCGCGACGTACTTCTCGGGCTCGGGGAAGTCGACCGCGGAGCCGTCATGCACGAGGCGGAGGGTGTCGCCCTGCGCGAGCACGCCCTCGACCTGGCCGAGCAGTTCCTGTGCGCCGGCGAGTCCGGAGCCGGACACCGCCTGGTAGGTCGACACGATCAGACGCTCGAGTCCGGCCTCGGCGTCGAGGACCTTGAGCACCGGCATCGCCGCCATCGTGGTGCAGTTCGGGTTCGCGATGATGCCCTTGGGCCGGTCGTCGATCGCGTGCGGGTTCACCTCGCTGACGACAAGGGGGACCTCGGGATCCATGCGCCAAGCGCTCGAGTTGTCGACGACCACGGCGCCGGCCTCGGCGAAGCGGGGGGCGTAGGCGCGGCTGGCGGTGGCGCCGGCGGAGAACAGCGCGATGTCGATCCCGGACGGGTCGGCGGCCTCGACGTCCTCGACGATGACCGTCTGTCCGCCGAACTCGATCGCCGTGCCCGCGGAACGCGCCGAGGAGAACAGCCGCAGCTCGCGGATCGGGAACGAACGCTCCGCGAGAATCTCGCGCATCACAGTGCCCACCTGGCCGGTGGCGCCGACGATGGCGACGGAGAGTCCTGATTCGGAGATGCGGGTCATGATGTTCCTTGGCTTCGTGCGGTACGGCGTACGAGGCTTCGGGCGCGGCGTCGGGATGCTGAGGCTGCGCCTGGCGCCGGTGTCAGGGTTTCCGCGAGTCTATCGCGCCGCGACCACCCCGAAGCCCGCCTGTTTCACGGAGGTAGGCCACCCCGGCGAATCAGGCGAACGCGGGAGATCAGGCACGTGTGGACAGGACAGCCTGAACCCGCGCGAACGCCTGTGCTGGCGCGGCCCCTGGAGAACAGGCAGACCCGCGCGAACAGGCGAACGCGGGAGATCAGGCACGTGTGGACAGGACAGCCTGAACCCGCGCGAACGCCTGTGCTGGCGCGAGGTGAGAGTGGCCGGGGTCAGCGGCCGGTGCCGGCGTGGACCGTAGCCTCCGCGTCGCCGTCGAGACCGTAGGCGGTGTGCACGGTGCGCGCGGCTTCGGTGAGGTCGGTGTCACGGAGCACGACCGAGATGCGGATCTCCGAGGTGGAGATCATCTCGATGTTGATGCCGCCGGCGGACAGGGCCTCGAAGAGGGTCGCCGAGACACCGGAGTGCGTGCGCATCCCCGCGCCGACCACCGACAGCTTGCCGATCTGGTCGTCGTGGATGAGGTTCTGGAAGCCGACCTCGGTCTGCTCGCCGGCGAGGGCCTTGAGCGCGGCAGCGGCGTCGGCCTTGGGGACCGTGAAGGAGATGTCGGTGCGCCCGGTGGCGGAGACGTTCTGCACGATCATGTCGACGTTGGCACCGGACTTCGCGACGATCTTGAAGATCTCGGCGGCCTTGCCCGGGACGTCGGGCACCCCGGCGACGGTGATCTTGGCCTGGCTGAAGTCGGTGGCGACGCCGGCGACGATCGGTTCTTCCATGACTGCTCCCTCGGCTTCGCGAGGGTTCTTCATACCCTCGCCCAGAACGTATGTGCCCTCGGCCGACGAGAACGTCGACCGGGCGTGGATGAGGACGCCGTGCCGGCGGGCGTACTCCACGGCACGGATGTAGAGGACCTTGGCGCCGTTGGCGGCGAGCTCCAGCATCTCCTCGCTGGAGACGTGGTCGAGCTTCTGCGCCTTGGGGATCACGCGCGGGTCGGCCGTGAAGATGCCGTCCACATCGCTGTAGATCTCGCAGACGTCCGCAGACAGCGCGGCCGCCAGCGCGACGGCCGTCGTGTCCGATCCGCCACGGCCGAGCGTGGTGATGTCGCGGGTGTCGCGGTTGAAGCCCTGGAAGCCGGCGACGATGACGATCGCGCCCTCGTCGAGCGCCTCGCGGAGCCGCACGGGTGTGACGTCGACGATGCGCGCCGCCCCGTGCTGCGAGTCGGTGATCATTCCAGCCTGGCTGCCGGTGAACGACCGGGCCTCGAAGCCCATCGAGTGGATCGCCATCGCCAGCAGCGCCATCGAGATCCGCTCGCCGCTGGAGAGGAGCATATCGAGCTCGCGCGGGGCGGGGATCGGCGCGACCTCGTTCGCGAGGTCGAGCAGCTCATCGGTCGTGTCGCCCATGGCGCTCACGGCGACGACGACGTCGTGACCGGCGCGACGGGTGTCGACGATGCGCTTGGCGACGCGCTTGATGCTCTCTGCGTCGGCGACGGACGAGCCGCCGTACTTCTGCACGATGAGGGCCACGTTCACTCCCTGGGATGTCGGGCGGATCCGCCCACGGTCATTCTACGATCGGCGCGCATGCCGCCCCGCGCATGTGACGGCTCAGGCGGGGGCGGGCGGGACGGGCGTCACCGGGCGCAGCCGCCCTCCGGTGGCGGCGAACCAGCACCCGATGATGATCAGCGGGAATCCGAGGAGGAGCCCAGGGGTGAGGGGTTCGGCGAGCACGATGGCCCCGAGCACGATCGCCACGACCGGGTTCACGTAGGTGAACAGCGGCGCCCTGACCGGCCCGACCTCGCGGATCAGCGCGAAGAAGGCCAGGAAGGCCAGCGCCGTGCAGATGACGGCGAGGGCGAGCAGGGCGCCGATCGACGGGAGCGTGGGCACCTGGTGCTGGGTGAGCAGACCGATCGGGAGGTAGAAGATGCCGATCATGAGCAGCGACAGGGTGATCGTGCCGAGCGAGGGGACGTCGTTCAGCTTGCGGGCCACGATGAACGGCGCGATCGCGTACAGCACCGCGACGAGCAGCACCTCCCCCGCCGCGAGCAGGCTCACCTCTCCCCCGAAGAGCCCCGGCCCCGCCACGACGACGGCGACGCCGATGAAGCCGACCAGCAGGCCGATGCCGCGGGCGGGACGCAGCACGCCGAAGTCGCCACCACCCAGCGCGATGAGGGCGGCGAACAGCGGCACGGTGGCGACGAGGAGTCCGGTCATGCCGGAGGGCAGCGTCATCTCGGCATGCCCGAGGAGGAGGAACGGTCCGGCCATCTCCACGGCCCCGAACGCCAGCACCCACGGCCAGTGTCGCAGCGCCGCGCGGAGGGCGCCGCTGCGCAGGGCGAACGGCAGCAGGAGGAGAGCCGCGATCAGCGTCCGTCCCGCCACGATCGCGGGCGGGGAGATCGAATCCACCGCCACGCTGATGAAGAGGTAGGGCACGCCCCAGAGCAGGGCCATGACTCCGAAGAGCAGCCAGCCCCGGCGGGAGAAGCCGGACTGCGGGGTCACAGCACGCGCCGGCCCTCGAAGGCCCGGCCGAGCGTCACCTCGTCCGCGTACTCGAGGTCGCCGCCGACCGGGAGGCCCGAGGCGAGCCGCGAAACCGTGATCTGCATCGTCGTCAGGAGCCGGCTCAGGTAGCTCGCCGTCGCCTCTCCCTCCAGGTTGGGGTTTGTGGCGATGATGACCTCCTGCACGGTGCCGTCGGCGAGCCGCGTCATGAGCTGGGCGATCCGGAGGTCGTCCGGGCCGATGCCCGCGATAGGACTGATCGCGCCGCCGAGCACGTGGTACAGGCCGCGGAACTCCCGCGTGCGCTCGATCGCGGCGACGTCCTTCGCATCCTCGACCACGCAGATCAGCGCCTGGTTGCGGCGTGGGTCGCGACAGATCGCGCAGCGTTCCTGCTCCGCGACGTTGCCGCAGATCTCGCAGAAGCGGACCCGGATGCGGATCTCGGTCAGCAGCTCGGCGAGACGGGCGACGTCGAACGTCGGCGTCTGCAGGATGTGGAAAGCGATGCGCTGCGCCGACTTCGGGCCGATGCCGGGAAGGCGGCCGAACTCGTCGATCAGCTCTTGGACGATGCCGTCGTACATCAGGAGAACCTCGTGGGGGGCTCGTAGGGCTCTTCGCGAAGGAACGTCGCGCCGAGCACCTGGCGGATCACGGCCTCTCCGTAGCGCTGCACGCCGCCGGCGGCGGGGGTGCGCTCGACGACGACCGGTGCAGCGGCCGCGGGGGCCGTGCGGGCGGCCGCCTGCGAGGCCGCCGCCGGAGTCGCGCGTGGGGAGGGAGGGCGGTCGTACGGAGCCGGGGGCTCGTAGGCCGGATCGTACGGCGGCTCCTCGTCGAACGCGGGAGCGTCGTCGTCGCCGGGCAGCGGCGGCTCATCGCGATCGATCCTGCCGTCGGCCGGCGGGGTCGGCGCGGCGGAGGCGGCCTCGACCTCCTCCGGCTCCTCGTCGACGGCGAGGGGCGCTGCCGGCGCGGCGGCCGCTGTCGTCGGGATGGGTGCGACCGCCCATTCCGTCACGGGGGCCGCGGCGGCGCGGGTCTGCGGGCGGGAGGGACGCGCTGACGCAGGCTCCGATGCGGGAGCGGTGTCGGCCGGGGCGGCGGATCCCGAGGAGGCGGGCTGCCGCGGCGCACCGCCGGGCGGCATCGGGGCCGGCAGGTACTTGACCCGCACCCCGACCTCCTGCTCGATGGCCGTGCGGAGGTGGTCGGACGGTCCGGAGCCGGGCGTGGTCCCCTTGAACTTCGCGACGTCGTGCTGACTCGTGAATCCGAGGGTCAGCACCTCGGACTCGCCGTCGTAGGCCAGCGGCTGCACGGCGGTGGCGAGCAGCCAGGACGTGCGGCTGATGCCTTCGAGGCGCTTCAGCACGGCAGGCCAGGCGTCACGGACGCGGTCGAACGTGACGGGAGCGGACGGTGCGGACGACTCCGGGGCCGGAGCGGGTGCGGGTTCCGGGGAGGGCTCGGGCTCGGCGGCCGGCGCAGGACCGGAGGGGGACGGCGCAGGAGCCGAGGGGGCCGGCGCAGAAGCGGAGGGGGCCGGCGCGGACGAGGCCGATGCCGTGGGCGTCGCCGTCTCGGGCTCGGGCGCGGGCGCGACGGTCGCCAAGGGCGGTGCCGAAGTCGGCGGGATCACCGGCGGATGCGTCGTCGCCGGCGGGTGCAGCGCACCCGATGCCGAGGCGCCGGAGGGGGCCGAGCCACCGGGAGCGGCAGCGAGCACACGGGCGACCATGAGCTCGAGGTGGAGCCGCGGTGACGTGGCGCCGGACATGTCGTCGAGCGCCGCGCTGACCACGTCGGCCGTGCGGGAGAGCCGCGCGGCGCCGAAGGACTCGGCCTGGCGGCGCATCCGGTCGAGCTCGTCCTCGGCGATGCCGCGCAACACGGCGGAAGCGCCGGAGCCGACGGCGGCGATGACGATGAGGTCGCGCAGGCGCTCCAGGAGGTCGTCGACGAAGCGCCGCGGGTCCTGCCCGGTCTGCACCACGCGGTCGATGGCCGGGAAGGCGGTCGCGGCGTCGCCCGCCGCCAGCGCGTCGACGATCTCGTCGAGGAGCGCCCCGTGGGTGTACCCGAGCAGCGCCACCGCCCGCGCATAGCCGACTGTGACGGTCTCGGAGCCGGCCGGGGCATCCGATCCCGCGATCAGCTGATCCAGCAGCGACAGCGTGTCGCGGGGAGAACCGCCTCCGGCGCGGACGACGAGCGGCAGCACACCCTGCTCGACGATCACACCCTCCTCCGCGCAGAGCTTCTCGACGTAGTCGAGCATCGCGGCGGGCGGGACCAGCCGGAACGGGTAGTGATGGGTGCGCGAGCGGATCGTGCCGAGCACCTTCTCGGGCTCCGTCGTCGCGAAGATGAACTTGACGTGCGGCGGGGGCTCCTCGACCAGCTTCAGCAGCGCGTTGAAGCCCTGCGGGGTGACCATGTGCGCCTCGTCGAGGATGAAGATCTTGAAGCGGTCCCGGCTCGGGGCGAAGGTGGCCCGTTCCCGCAGGTCGCGCGCGTCGTCGACGCCGTTGTGGCTCGCGGCGTCGATCTCGACCACGTCGAGCGATCCGCCGCCGGCTCGGGAGAGCTCGACGCAGCTCGGGCACGTCCCGCAGGGGGTGTCGGTCGGCCCCTCGGCGCAGTTCAGGCACCGGGCGAGGATGCGCGCCGAGGTGGTCTTGCCGCAACCGCGCGGGCCGGAGAACAGGTAGGCGTGGCCGACGCGGTCGCCACGCAGCGCGGTCATGAGCGGATCGGTCACCTGCGACTGCCCGATCATCTCGCCGAACGTCTCGGGTCGGTAGCGGCGGTAGAGGGCTGTGGTCACCCCTCCAGCCTACGGCGTGCCACCGACGTTGCTCCCCTCCCGGTCGACCCGGCCCCTTTCACGCGAGCCACCCCTCTGTGTGCGTCCGCAACGGGGTGGGACACACGCAGAGGGGTGGGTCGGCGATCAGTCGATCGTCTCGATGACGGGGATCGCGCTCGTGATCACGGGAACCGAGGCGGAGAGCCGCGTGCCGTCGTCGCGGCGGGCGTCGGCGAACTCCTGCAGCGTCGGGCGTCCGGGGATCACGGGTCCCTGGTTCGAGAGGGGGACGATGACCTCGTCCTCCAGGGTCGCGATGTAGGCATTGTCGCGCACGCTGAACGGCACCGGAGGGCCGCTGCGCACCTGCACCCGCAGCTCGTGCCGCGTGACGGTCACCTGCATCGCCGTGCCCTGCCACTGCAGCGGGAACGACAACGACGGCCAGGACTCGGGGAGCCGCGGGTCGAAGCTGAGGTCGCCGCCGTAGTCGCGCATGCCGCCGAAGCCGCACACGAGGGCCGTCCACACGCCACCGGCCGAGGCGACGTGCACGCCGTCGGCCGCGTTGTGGTGTAGGTCGTGCAGATCGACGAACAGCGACTGCTCGAAGTACTTCTGCGCGAGGTCCTGATAGCCCACCTCGGCTGCCAGGATCGACTGCACGACCGCCGACAGGGTCGAATCGCCCGTCGTCAGCGGGTCGTAGTAGTCGAAGTCGGCCTTCTTCTCCTCGGGTGAGAAGTGGTTGCCCTGCAGGAACAGCGCCAGCACGACGTCGGCCTGCTTGAGCACCTGGAAGCGGTAGATCACGAGCGGGTGGAAATGCAGCAGCAGCGGGCGCTGGTCGGCCGGGGTGTTCGCGAGGTCCCAGACCTCCCGCTCCAGGAACAGCGAATCCTGCGGGTGGATGCCGAGGCTCTCGCTGTACGGGATGTACATCGCCTCCGCGGCCCGCTCCCAGGACTCCGCCTCACCGGAGCCGAGGCCCGTGCGCTCGACGAGGGCCGCGTAGTCCTCGGGGTAGCTGTCGCGGATCTCCCGCACGACCTTGGCCGCGTACCGGAGGTTGTATCGCGCCATGACGTTCGTGTACAGGTTGTCGTTCACGACGGTCGTGTACTCGTCCGGGCCGGTGACGCCGTGGATGTGGAACGTCTGGAGGCCGTCGCCGGCGCCGGACTGCTCGACGAGCCGCGACCCCCGCCAGAAGCCGAGGGTGGCCCAGAGCCGCGCGGTCTCGATCGCGACGTCGGCACCCTCGCGGCGCAGGAAGGCCTCGTCCCCGGTCGCCCGCACGTACTTGCCCAGCGCGAAGCTGATGTCCGCGTTGATGTGGTACTGCGCGGTGCCGGCGGCGTAGTACGCCGAGGCCTCTTCGCCGTTGATCGTGCGCCACGGGAAGAGCGCGCCCGCCTCGTTGAGCTGAGCGGCCCGGCGGCGCGCCGCGGGGAGCATCTTCACCCTTGCTCGCAGCGCGTTGTAGGCCCAGCGCGGCGTCGTGTAGGTGAGGAACGGGAGCACGTAGATCTCGGTGTCCCAGAAGTAGTGGCCGCTGTAGCCGGAGCCGGTCAGCCCCTTCGCGGGGACACCGGCGCCGTCCGCCCTGGCCGAGGCCTGAGCGAGCTGGAACAGGCACCAGCGGGTGGCCTGCTGCAGGTCGTCGCGCCCGCCGATCTGCACGTCGCTGCGCTCCCAGAACGCGTCGAGCCACTCGCGCTGGCGGCGGAAGACCGTCTCCACGCCCTCGTCCGCTGCCCGGTCGAGCGAGCGACGGCAGCGGTCCACGAGCTCCCGCGGGGGCACCCCGCGGGACGAGTGGTAGCTGACGAGCTTGGTGATCGTGATGGGGACGCCGGCCTTCGCCTGCACGCGGAAGACGTTTTTGGCGATGTCCGGCTCGATGAGCGTCCGGACGTTGTAGTCGTTCTCCGTCTCGATGATGTGGTCGGCCACGACGGCGACGGTCATCCCGGACGCGGCGACCCGGTACGACAGCGCGGAGCGCAGCCCGTCCTGCCAGTGCTCGGCCGGCTCCAGCACACGGTCCGCGATGCGTTCGGCCTTGCGCGGGTCGAAGGCGGCGCCCTTGGTCGTCATCGGGGAGCCGGCGTAGACGCCCGCCCCGTCCTGACGGTTGAGCAGCTGGCAACTGATCGTGACCGGGGCGTTGGCGTTCTCGACGACGACCTCGACCCGCAGCACCGCGAGGTGCCGCTCCTCGAAGCTCACGAGACGCTGATCCCGCATACGCACCCGCTTGCCGGAGGGGGTCTCCCAGACCACGCGCCGCTCCAGCACACCCGTGCGCATGTCGAGGGTGCGGGCGTACTCGCGCACGTCCGCGTCGTCGAGGGAGATCGGCTCGTCGTCGACGTAGAGCCGGATCACCTTGGCGTCGGGGGCGTTGACGATCGTCTGGCCGACCTCGGCGAAGCCGTAGGCCTGTTCGGCGTGCCGGATCGGCCACGTCTCGTGCAGGCCGTTGATGAAGGTGCCGTGCTCCTGCGCGCCGCGCCCCTCGATGTGGTTGCCCCGGAGCCCGAGGTAGCCGTTGCCGACCGAGAACAGCGTCTCGCCGACGCCCTCCTCCGAGTAGTGCGTCTCGATGAGACGCCACGGGTCGACGGGGAAGCGGTCGCGGTCGATCATGCGGTCTCCGGGGTGTCGGTGCGGGCGGCGGGAAGCAGGATACCGAGGTCGTCGACGACGTGGGTCGCGCCGGCGGCGCGGAGTGCATCCGCGCCGGCGCCCCGGTCGACGCCGATGACGACGGCGTAGCCGGCGGCGGCGGCGGAAGCGGCACCGGAGGTGGCGTCCTCGACGGCGATGCTGCGGGCCGGGTCGACGCCGAGGGCCGAGGCACCGGCGGCGAACATGTCGGCCGCGGGCTTGGACGCGAGGTGCTCGCGCTCGGCGACGACGCCGTCGATCACGACGCGGAAGAAGGACCGGATACCGGCGGCCGCCAGCACCTCCTCGGCGTTCTTGGAGCTGGAGACGACGCCGAGCGGGATCCCCGCGGCGTGCAGCGCCTCGACCACGGCGAGGGAGCCGGGGAACGGAGCGATGCCCTGGCTGCGGAGGGACGTCGCGAACGCGGCGTTCTTGCGGTTGCCGATCCCGCAGATGGTCTCGGCGGACGGGTCATCGTCCACGGATCCCCAGGGGACCTCGACGTTGCGGCTGCGCAGCAGGCTCGCGACGCCGTCGTAGCGCTTCTTGCCGTCGACGTAGGCGAAGTAGTCCTCGTCGGTGTACGGCGGCGTGATGTCCCAGCGGGCGAAGACGTCGTCGAAGACCGCCTTCCAGGCGCGCATGTGCACCTCGGCGGTCGGCGTGAGGACGCCGTCGAGGTCGAACAGCACACCGTCGGCGTGGAACAGGTCGGGCAGCGCGTCTGGCACAGA
Organism: Microbacterium sp. UBA7513; assembly: GCF_002478345.1. Taxonomy (NCBI): domain Bacteria; kingdom Bacillati; phylum Actinomycetota; class Actinomycetes; order Micrococcales; family Microbacteriaceae; genus Microbacterium; species Microbacterium sp. UBA7513. Next base: position 36,893 of record NZ_DLNJ01000015.1, on the reverse strand, counting down.
GCCTCCAGGAGAAGGACGAGGGTCGGGAAAGGCACCTCTCCGTGCCACTGTGCAAGCGTAATGGCGCTGGCGCGCGCGGGGTAACCCCGGACCCGGATCAGAGCAGCTCGGCGGTCTGCCTGGCGATCTGCAGCTCCTCGTCGGTAGGAACGACGAGGACGGTCACGGGCGAGGCATCGGTCGAGATGACGCGGATCCCGCGCTCCTTCGCCTCGTTGCGGGCGGGGTCGATCTCGATCCCCGCGAAGCCGAGCGTCGCCATCGCCGCCGCGCGCACCGGCGCGGCGTTCTCGCCGACACCGGCGGTGAACGACACCACGTCGACCCCGCCGAGCTGCGCGATGTAGGCGCCCGCGTAGGCCCGCAGCCGATGGACGTAGACGTCGAAGGCGAGCGTGGCCGCCTCGTCTCCGGCCGCCACCCCCGCGAGGATATCGCGCATGTCACTGCGTCCGGCCAGACCTGCCAGCCCGCTGCGGGTGTTCAGCAGCGCGTCGAGGTCGTCGATGGTGTAGCCGGCGCGGCGGGACAGGTGCACGAGAGCGGCCGGGTCAAGGTCGCCCGACCGCGTGCCCATGACGAGGCCCTCGAGCGGAGTCAGGCCCATCGAGGTCTCGACCGAGCGGCCCCCGTCGATCGCGGTGATCGAGGCGCCGTTGCCGAGGTGGAACACGAGCTGCCGGAGGGTCCCGAGGTCGCGCCCGAGGAAGCGCGCGGCGGTCTCGCTGACGTACTGGTGGCTCGTGCCGTGGAAGCCGTACCGACGGACCCGGTGCTCGGCGGCGAGCGCTGCATCGATCGCGTAGGTGTAGGCCGCCGGCGGGAGCGTCTGATGGAACGCGGTATCGAAGACCGCGACGTGCGGGACGTCGGAGAACACGGCACGCGCCGCCCGGATCCCGGCGAGGTTCGCCGGGTTGTGCAGCGGCGCGAGCACGGCCAGCTCGCCGATCTGCCGCTCGACATCGGCGTCGATCAGGGTCGGCGCGTAGAAGCGCGCACCACCGTGCACGACCCGATGCCCCACCGCGACCGGCGCATGGGCGTCGAGCGAGGGACCGTGCGCGGCGAACTGCGCGCGCATGACCTCGAAGGCCGCGGCGTGGTCGGGGATGGACTGCTCGTCGCGGTAGGTGGCGTCGAGCATCGTCGCCGACGGTCCGTCACCCGGCTCCGGGCGCACGGTGTGGGCGACGGGGCTGACATCCTGTCCGATGCGCTCGATGAGCCCGCTGGCGAGCTCGTCCTCGTGCGCAGTGTCGATGAGGCTGTACTTCAGCGAGGACGAGCCGCTGTTGATGACGAGGATCGCGCTCACGCCTCCTCCCCCGATCGCTCGTCGCCCTGGGCCTGGATCGCCGTGATGGCCACCGTGTTCACGATGTCGTCGACGAGCGCACCGCGGGACAGGTCGTTGATGGGCTTGTTGAGTCCCTGCAGCACCGGACCGATGGCCACGGCGCCGGCGGAGCGCTGCACCGCCTTGTAGGTGTTGTTGCCGGTGTTGAGGTCGGGGAAGACGAACACGGTCGCCCGCCCCGCCACCGCCGAGTCGGGCAGCTTGGCCTTGGCGACCGCCGCGTCGGCGGCGGCGTCGTACTGGATGGGGCCCTCCACGAGGAGTTCGGGAGCGCGCTCGCGCACGAGCGCCGTCGCCGCCCTGACCTTGTCGACGTCGGCCCCCGACCCGGATTCGCCGGTCGAGTACGACAGCATCGCCACGCGGGGGTCGATGCCGAACTGCCGGGCGGTGGTGGCGGACGAGATCGCGATGTCGGCGAGCTGCTCGGCCGTGGGATCCGGGATGACCGCGCAGTCGCCGTACACGAGCACGCGGTCGGCGAGGGCCATGAGGAACACGCTGGAGACGACGTTCACTCCCGGCTTTGTCTTGATGATCTCGAAGGACGGACGGATCGTGTGCGCCGTGGTGTGCGCGGCACCGGAGACCATGCCGTCGGCGAGCCCGAGGTGCACCATCATCGTCCCGAAGTAGGAGACGTCGGTGACGGTGTCGGCGGCCTGCGCGAGCGTGATCCCCTTGTGGGCGCGCAGCCGGGCGTACTCGGCGGCGAAGCGCTCCACGAGGGCCGGGTCGGTGGGACTCAGCACCTGCGCGCCGGCGAGGTCGAGGCCGAGTTCCGCCGCACGAGCGCGGATCGCACCGTCGTCGCCGAGGATGGTGAGCTCCGCCACCTCGCGGGACAGCAGCGCCGCCGCCGCCCGGAGGATGCGGTCGTCGTCGCCCTCGGGGAGGACGATGTGGCGACGGTCGGAGCGCGCGCGTTCCATCAGGCCGTACTGGAACATGAGCGGCGTGACGACGTGCGACTCGGCGAGCCCGAGCTGCTCGGTGAGCTCGGCCACGTCGACATGCGCTTGGAAGAGTCCGAGCGCCCGGTCGTAGCGACCGCGCGAGTCGGCGGAGATGCGGCCGCGGGTGCCCATCACCCGTACCGCCGTGTCGTAGGTGCCGAGGTCGGTGGTGACGATCGGCACCGAGGAGGCGAAGCCGTCGAGCAGCTGGAGGATCGGGTCCGGCAGGGGGAACGGCCCGTTGAGGATGATGCCGGCGATCCGCGGGAACGTGCCGGAGGAGTCGGCGAGGAGGGCGGCGAGCAGCACCTCGGTGCGGTCAGCGGGAATCACGACGACGGCCTCGTCGGTGAGGCGAGGCAGGACGTTCACCATCGACATGCCGGCCACGACGATCGACAGCGCGACCGCGGTCAGGCGATCCTCGTCGCCCTTGAGGAGCGTCCCGTCGACCGCGGAGACGATGCCGCGGATGGACGGCGCGACGAGCGCGCGATCCTCGGGGAGCGCCCAGACCGGGGTACCGGTGGGGACGACGGCCCGCACCGCGTCGACGATGGCATCGAGCGCGTCGGGGTCGGCCCTGTTCACGGCCACCGCGAACAGCTCCGCGCGCTCCTCGGCGAGTTCCGGCAGCGCCAGGGCGGCGATCTGGCCGACGGCGGCGGGCACCCGGGCGGTCGTGGTGCCGAGCTGCTCGGCCTGCCGCTGCTGGTCCCGTCCGCTCAGCACGAGCAGGACGGGGGCGCCGAGGTTCGCCGCGATCCGGGCGTTGAAGCCGAGCTCGGCGGGGCTCGCGACGTCCGTGTAGTCGCTGCCGACGATCACGACGGCGTCGCACTGCGCCTCGACGGCCTTGAAGCGCGCGACGATGGTCGACAGCGCGCCCTCCGGATCGGCGCGCACATCGTCGTAGGTGACCCCGATGCAGTCCTCGTAGTCGAGCTGGACGCCGTCGTGGGCGAGCAGCAGCTCGAGGATCTCGTCCCGCTCGGCGACCGCCCGGGCGATCGGGCGGAAGACGCCGACGCGCGGCGACACGCGCATCAGCGCGTCGAGCACCCCGAGGGCGATCGTCGACTTCCCGGTGTGGCCTTCGGCCGAGGTGATGTAGATGCTCCGCGACACGGCTCCAGCTTAGGCGGGCACCCGGACACCGCACCCGGCCGCTGCCGTGACAAACGTGTGCGTCACTCGCACGGGCCGGACAGCACGTCGACGACGGCCGTCGCATCCTCCTGGTACCGCGTGTAGTAGTCCCGATCGGTGTTCACCTGCACCCGGTGGATCGCGTGCGACGGCGCCATCGACCGCCAATCGGGGATCCGCCCGAGGCGCTCGAAGAACAGACGGGCCGCGGTGGCGGGATCCATCCGCTGCTCCGCGCTGCCCCACCAGTCCTGCTGCTGGAAGAGGCCGATGCTCGTCGTGCGCGATCCATCCGGATTGGTCCAGCCGCGCGTCTCCCAGTCCCCGTAGGCGATGTTGCGCAGGCTGCTCTCCCCCATCGCGGTCATGACGCCGAGGATCTGGCCGTCCCGCGCGAACCCGAGCTCGTCGGCGGTGCGGATGATGGTCGCGGCGTTCTCGAGCTGTTCGCCGCTCCATCCGGCGACGCCCGCCTGGGGGAAGGTCGACGGGCGGTCGAGGCAGACCGGCGCCGGATCCCTCGCCAGCCCCAGGGGGATGAGCACGAACAGCACCGCCACAGCGGCCACCACCGCGGCCGACACGGCGACGCGCTGCAGGATCCGCTTCCGCCGGGCACGCCGGGCGGCCCGACGGCGAGCCTCGCGGCGCCGTCGGTTGGTGGCCTCGCGCGAAGCGGCGGGCCGCCGGGTCGATGTGGTCCGCGTCCCCGCCGTCCCCCTCGTGCGCGGGGCCGTCATCGTCCGACGGCGCGGCGCCGGTCGGGACGCCGTCCGGCGAGCGCGGCCGCACCGCCCCCGATCGCGCCGAAGAGATGGCCCTGCCAGGACACGCCGTCCGCGACGCCGAACACCCCGGCCAGCATGGTGCCGCCGTACAGGCCGATCACGACGACGGCGATCACCGCGTAGAGGATGCGGTGCGACACGCGGCCGGGAGCGAACACCCGCATCACCACGTAGCCGAAGTACCCGAACACGAGTCCGGAAGCGCCGACCGTCAGCGTGCCGGGGGCGTTCACGAGCCAGGTACCCAGCCCGCCGACGACCGCGACGATCACGGTGACCGCCCAGAACCGCCGCGTGCCCTCGACCGCGACCAGGCAGCCGAGCACGAGGAACGGCACGGAGTTCGCGATCAGATGCGCCCAGCTCGCGTGCAGCAGCGGGGCGAAGACGATGCCCAGCAGTCCCGCGGGGTCCCACGAACGGATGCCGAGGCCGCTGAAGGAGCCCGGCAGCACGGCGTCCGCGAACTGCACCGCCCACATGGCCGCGAGCAGCAGCACGGGCGACGCGAATCGCCGCAGCGGATGCTCGGGCCTGGCCGACGGAGGAACGGTCACCGCTCGATTCTCGCAGGAGCACCCTGGCGCCGGCTGGACGCAGGGAAAAGAAAAGACCCTCCGCGCACCCAGCAGAGCCCGGTTACCCTTGCTGCGTTTCCGCCCTGGGGGAATTGGCCTGGATGCCGCCACGCGGAGAGCCGTCGTCCACTCTACCCGACGCCGACGGGACCCGACGACCGCAGCCCGGCATGGTCCCGCAGGGTGTGCGGAGCGTACGATCGATGCACGCGCATCGTTGCGCCGGACGAGAGGGAATGCATGCCAGAGAACGCCCCCCTGAGCCCGGTCGCGATCGACGCCGACGGATTCGCCGCCCAGACCGCGGCCATCCTCGGCTCGATCAGCCAGGTGATCGACGGGAAGCCCGAGGCCGTGCGCAGCGCCCTCGTCTGCCTGCTCGCCGAAGGCCATCTGCTCATCGAGGACGTGCCCGGCGTCGGGAAGACGATGCTGGCCCGCGCCCTCGCCGCGACCGTCGACGCCACCGTCCGCCGCATCCAGTTCACCCCTGACCTCCTGCCCGGCGACGTCACGGGGGTCTCGGTCTACAACCCCGTCGATCGCGAGTTCGAGTTCAAGCGCGGCGCCGTCTTCGCCCACATCGTCATCGCCGACGAGATCAACCGTTCCTCCCCCAAGACCCAGTCCGCACTCCTGGAGGCCATGGAGGAGGGGCAGGTCACGGTCGACGGCTCCACGCATCGGCTGCCCGACCCGTTCCTCGTCGTCGCCACGCAGAACCCGCTGGAGATGGAGGGCACCTACGCGCTTCCGGAGGCGCAGCGCGACCGGTTCATGATGCGCATCTCGATGGGCTACCCCGACCCCGCGGCCGAGGCCCTCATGCTCCGGCAACGCGATGTCGTGAACCCGCTGGCGACCGTGACCCCGGTCGCGGACGCCGCCGCGATCTCGCAGCTCATCGCCTGGGCCCGGGCCGTGCATGTGGCTCCCGCGCTCGAGGAATACGCCGTCGCCCTCGCCCAGGCGACGCGGAACGACCCCAGCCTGCACCTCGGCGCCAGCCCGCGGGCCACGTTGCAGCTCGTCCGCGCCGCGAAGGTCTGGGCCGCCCTGGACGGGCGCGACTACGTCATCCCGGACGACATCACCGATCTGCTGATCCCGGTGTTCGCCCACCGCCTGCTCCCGGCCCGCGGGGCCCACCGTGCGGGCGCGCAGCCGGTCGAGGCGGCGCTCACCCAGATCGCGGAGCGCGTCCGCGTCCCCGTCGCGACCCGTTCCTGAGCACGAGATCATGCGCCGACGTCGACTGCTCACGCCGCGCGGCACCGGTGCGCTCCTCGCCGCCCTCGCGTGCGTGATCGCAGCCAACGTCCTCGGCGCCCGGATCCTCCTGTACCTCGGGATCCTGCTCGCCGCGCTCACGCTATTCGCCGCCCTCGCCGTGCGCCTCCCGCGGCGTTCCGGGACCGTCAGCCGACAGATCTCGACCGACCTGCTCACGGTGTCCGAGACCTCGCGGGTCACGGTCCGCTTCACGTTGCGCGCCCTCCGGGTCCCGCACGGGCTGTGGCACGACGCCCTTCCCCCCGCGGTCACCGGAGACTCGAGCGGCGAATACCCCGCGGACACACCCCAGCTCAGCTATCTCGTCACCGGCGTGCGCCGCGGCGTCTGGCCCCTGGGGCCCCTCGTGCTGCGGACGGTCGATCCGTTCGGCCTCGCCCAGCGCGAGCAGGCGTTCGGCGACACGCGCACCGTCACGGTCGTCCCGGAGGTCTTCGCGCTCACCCCGCTCGCCGTGCGGATCGGCGCCGCGGGCGGGACGGCGCACACCTCGTCCACCCGCCTCGGCCAGGGCAGCGACAACCTCTCGCCCCGTGGCTACGCGCCCGGCGACTCGATGCGACGCATCCACTGGAGGGCCACGGCACACCGCGGCGAGCTCATGGTCCGGCAGGAGGAAGAGGAATCGAGCCCGGACGCGGTCGTCGTGCTCGATCGCGCCGCCGGCGGCTGGGCGCCGGGGGCCGATGTCGTCGACCCGGCGTTCGAGGCCGCCGTCTCCCTGTGCGCATCCGCCGCCGTCCACCTCGCAGCGGAGGGGTACAGCGTCGACGTCCTGGACAGCGCCGGCACGCTCCTCGGCGCGCTCCGCGGACACGAGGACGACCGGGACGGACTCCTCGTCGCCCTGGCGATGGTGACGCCGCGCGGTGAGAGGCGCGATCTCGTCGCCCTCCTGGGCGGGACTCCGCCGGGACCGCTCGTCTACGTGACCGGACGGCTGGACGAGGAGGACGCCGCGTTGCTGCGCCCGGCCGGCGCTGCGGCGCCGCTGCTGTTCAGCACGGATCCGCTTCCGGGATCGGAGGACGCCGCCCGCCACCACGGCTGGACGGTGACGCGGCTCGGCGTCGACGTGGCGGACGCCTGGGACGACGCGCTGTCGGCACGGACGGGAGCCGCCGATGTTCCGCGCTGAGCGCCCGCAGCCCGCTCCCGTCCCCGCCGACACGAGCGCACGTTGGCACCGCGACCGGGAGGAGCCGCCGCCCGGAGTTCTCGCGCCTGCGGCCGTCGCCGGGCTCGCCGCACTCACGGCGCTGTGGCCGTTCACCGCCGTCATCGCTCCGGGGAGCTGGTCCTTCGTCGCGTCCCTCGTCATCATCGCGGTCGTGGGGGTCGGCGCGCTCGTGCGTCACCTCCTGCGCGGGCGCTCGGAGGGCGTCGCCGGGCTGGTGGCGCTTCTGGCGCAGATCATCGTGGCGGTCGGCGTGCTCACGCTGCTCCTCGCGGGGGACACCGCGGTCGCGGGGGTCGTCCCGACGTCCGCGACGCTGAGCCGGTTCCAGGTCCTGGCTGCGGCGGCAGCGGAGGAGATCGTCTTCGGCTCCGCCCCGCTGGAGGCCTCTCCGGGACTCGCAGCGGCCCTCGGCGCGGGCTTCGCGGTCGTCGCGATCCTGCTCGATCTCCTCATCGCGAACCGATCCGCCGTGCTCACGACCGTGCTGATGGGCGTCACCGGCGCGGTGCCCATGATCATCACCCTGGGCGCCCCGAACCTGGGGTGGTTCGTCGTGGCCGCCGTCGTGGCCCTCCTCGTGTTCCACTTCACCGCCCGCCGCCATCCGGAGTCGCCACGCCGATCGTCGCCCGGGGTCGCGGTCGCCGTGGGCGCCGCCGCCCTCGCGACCACCTTCGTCGTGACGCCGCTGCTCCCGGTCGGCTCGACCATCACGGGCACCGGGGTCGGTGTGACCGTCGATGCCTCGCTGCGGCTGGGCGACGATCTGCGGCAGCCGAGCCCCGTCGAAGTGCTGACCGTGGCCGTGAAGGCGGACGCCGCCCCGTACCTCCGCCTCACGACGCTCTCCCGATTCGACGGCCGCGTGTGGCAGCCCGATCGTGGCGACCTGCAGTCTCAGGTCGACGGCTTCGGCGAACCGGAGTGGGGAGACGACATCACCACCGCCGAGCAGACGACCTCGATCCGAGTGCTGCGCATGTCGAGTTCCTGGCTGCCGCTGCCCTACCCCGCCACCGACGTGCAGGGACTCAGCGCTGCATGGCGCGTCTCGCCCGAGAACCGCACCCTGTTCTCCCGCCGCGCCGATGCGGTCGGCAACGACTACACCGTGACCTCGCTTCGGGTGACGCCGACGCTGGAGCAGATCCGCGCGACGGAGGCGGCCCCGCCCCTCGACGACGCGGAGGGCGAAGAGGTGGAGCTGCCCGGAATCATCTCGGAACTGGCGACCGAGGTCACCGCGGACGAGGAGACCGACTACGACCGCCTCATCGCCCTGCAGGACTGGTTCCGGTCGCAGTTCGAGTACTCGCTGGAGACGCCCGTCGACGAGGGGTTCGACGGCACCGGCGCCGACGCGGTGGCCCGTTTCCTCGAAGAGCGGTCCGGGTACTGCGTGCACTTCGCGGGCTCCTTCGCTCTCATGGCCGAAAGCCTGGGAATGCAGGTGCGCATCGTGGTGGGGTACCTCCCCGGGGCGCCGACCGACGAGAAGCGCGGAGACGAGTCGATCTTCTCGGTGTCGAGCGACCAGCTGCATTCCTGGCCCGAGGTGCTGTTCCCCGGGATCGGCTGGGTGCCGTTCGAGCCGACCGCCTCGCTCGGCGTCCCCACGGCCTTCCGTGCGGGGATCACCGGAGGGGGGACCGACGGCAGCCCGATCACCCCGGCGCCGACGACGGCGCCTCAGACCGAGGAGACGTCGGGCCCTGAGGTCGACCGGAGGGACGCCGATGCCGGCTCCTCGGACTCCGGGGAGCTGCGCCGGCTCGACCCGACGCCGGTCCTCCTCACGACACTCGGCGTGGTGATCGTGCTCCTCCTGCCCGCCGTCGTCCGGCTCCTCGAGCGGCGCCTCCGGATGCGTCGCGCCGCCCACGGAGACGCCGCCGCGGCGTGGGCGGAGCTGCGCGACACCCTGATCGACCTCCGGATCCCCGTCTCGGACGCGGAGAGCCCGCGGTTGCGTGCCGCCGGGCTCGTCAGGGAGGCAGGTGCGGACGAGGTCGCGTTGGGCCGGTTGGTCAGGGCGGTGGAGCGCGCGAACTACGCACGATCGTCCGCCGCTGCCGATGACCTCGCCGTCCCCCTGCGGGCCGTGCTCGTCAGCCTCCGCCCGCACGTCGCCGGAGGAACTCGGGCCGAGGCGCTGCTGTTGCCGCGGTCGCTCTATGCGCCGCGGGGTTCCGACTCCCGGCTCCTGGTCTGACGGCCGGCAGGCGCCGCGGTCAGAGGTGCGCGGCGGACGGCTCCGCGTGCGTCGGGCAGGCGACCGCGTCGCAGTCCGCGCAGACCACGAACTGCATCCGGCATGAGAGGTCGGGGCAGTTCGCGGTGCGTTTGGTCGCCGCACCGCACCCTGCGCACACGCCGATGACGCGCGCGTGATCGGAGAAGTCGACGGACCCTCGCCCATCGAAGACGTAGAGCGATCCGTCCCAGAGACCGTCGTCGCCATAGGTCTCGCCGTAGCGGACGATGCCGCCCTCGAGTTGATAGACCTCGCCGAATCCGCGGGAGACCATGAGGCTCGAGAGCACCTCGCAGCGAATGCCCCCGGTGCAGTACGTGACGACGGGCTTGCCCTTCAGATCGTCGTAGGCGCCGGAGTCGAGCAGACGCACGAAGTCCCTGGTGGTCTCGGTGTCCGGCACGACGGCGCCGCGGAAGCGTCCGATCTCGGCCTCCAGCGCGTTCCGGCCGTCGAAGAAGACGACCTCGTCCCCCCGTTCGGCGACCAGGGCGTGCAGCTGGTCGGGGGTGAGCCGCGCGCCTCCGCCGACGACGCCGTCCGCGTCGACGCGGAGCTCGTCCGGGGCACCGAAAGACACGATCTCGTCGCGCACCTTCACGCTCAGCTTCGGGAAGTCGAGGCTGCGGCCCGCCGCGTCGAGTCCGGTGCCCTCGCTCCACTTGATGTCAGCGTCGCGGAAGGGCGCATAGGAGCGGAACGAGCGTGCCCACTTCTTCAGCGCCGGGAGGTCGCCGCCCAGGGTTCCGTTGATGCCGTGTGCCGAGATCAGCAGCCGTCCGCGCAGCCCCAGCGCCTCGCCGAGGTCACGCTGCCAGACGCGGATGGCCTCCGGGTCGGCGAGCGGCGTGAACGCGTAGAAGAGGACGATCTTGGGGGTGGCCACCCAGGAATCCTACGTCGCCGCCGGGAACCCTACGACACGTCCCGCCGCAGGAACACGGCCGCCCCCGCGCCCACCGCGAGCAGGACCCAGCCTGCCGCGATCGGCACCGCCGCGGGTCCGAGGCCTCGATCCGCCGGAATGCCGATGACGGACACGTCGAACCGGAAGGCGTCGAGCAGGGCCGGGAGAGGCAGGTACGCGGCGCCCGCGCTCCAGAACAGCGCGACGAGCATCCCGAACCCCATCGTGAGCGCGGCGACGAACAGCGCCGCGAGATGCGCCTGCACGACGATGCCGACGCCCAGACCCCATAGAGCCGCGGACGCACCGAGGGCGACAGCCGACGCGACGGCGGACCCGTGCACGGGCACGCCGCCCATGGTGACGAGCAGCGCCGTGCGACCGCCGACCACCGCGGCGCCCGCGACGACCGCGCCGCCGAGCGCCGCGGCGGGCACCCGCGCGACGAGCATCACCCGTCGGGACTCCAGCATCAGCCGCTGCGCGACGACGCCGTCCCGCCAGTCGATCGTGTAGCGGAAGGAGCCGTAGACGGCCGCGAGGATGCCGGCGTAGGTCGCGAGCACCGCGTCGAAGGGGGCGACGAGCTCTTCCCGGGCTGCCGGCGGAGCGTCGGCGAGATCCGCCGGGATGCCGGCGGCGAGGGAGAGGGACAGCACGAGCGCCGCCAGCGCCATGCCGAGGAGGACGACGTCCCCGACGGCCCCGCGCGCCTGCGCGCGCAGCGCCCGACCGATCATGCGAGGCTCCGGCGTCCCCGGACGGCCGCGAGCACGACGAGGCCGACCGCCCACGTGATCCCGATGGCGAGGGCGGGCGCGAAGGCGAGCAGTCGGCCCTGGTACTCCGGCACGCTCAACGCCGCGATGGCCATTCCCGGCGAGAACCGCGCGACCTCGGGCGCCGTCCGCAGCATCGCGAACTCCAGTGCCATCGGGAAGACGAGGACGATGATCGCCGTCGCGTAGTAGTTCCGGGTGATCCAGCCGATCGCGCCGCCGATGAGGGCACCGAGGACCACGCCGAGCAGGGCCCCGGCGACGATGCGCCCCGCGTCCGCGGTGAGCACGAGAGCGAGCCCGTGCCGAGCCAGGAAGAACGAGATGCCGAGCATCCACAGCAGGACGACGACCATCGCGAGCGCGAGGGCGACGAGGACGCCGGCGACCAGCTTCCCGGGGAAGGCGCGGCGGAACCCGACCGTCGTGAGCGTCCGGTCCATGGAGCCGTAGTAGTACTCCCGCGTCACCGGGTACGCGCCGACGAACGCCGCGGAGATGACCGACCACGCGAGCGGCTCCAGCAGCCGGGCCGTCGCCGTGCCCGCGTCAAGTCCGTCCACCGCGAGACGGGAGCCGTCGGAGAAGAGCACGAAGGCCGGCATGAGGACCGCGACGAGGTACACGGCCAGGATCGACAGCCCGCTCACCGCGCGCAGCAGCTCGCCACGGATCACGCCGCTCACGCGGGCGCTCCTTCGACGAGATCGAAGTACCGGCTCTCGAGCGAGTCGACCCCACCCGTGACGAGGTCGTCCAGCCTCCCGGCGAAGAGCGCGCGGCGTTTGATGACGACCACCTCGTCGACGACCTGCTCGAGCTCCGGGAGCTGATGGCTGGAGACGAGCACCGTGCCGCCGCGTTCTGCGAAGCCGCGGAGGAACCGGCGCAGCCACCGGATGCCGTCGGGATCCAGACCGTTCGCCGGCTCGTCGAGGATGAGCGTCCGCGGCGCACCGATCAACGCCGCGGCCAGACCCAGTCGCTGCGCCATCCCCGTCGAGTACGTCTTCACGCGGCGGCGCGCATCGGCGGCGAGGCCCACCTCGTCCAGCACCTCGTCGATGCGGTCGCGGGGCATCCCGGCGGCGAGCCGGCAGATCTCCAGGTGCCGTCGCCCCGAGATGCCGGGCTCGAAGCCGAACCCGTCCATGTGGACGCCGACGTGCGCCGCCGGGTTGTCCAGTGCCCCGAACGGCACCCCGTCGACGATGGCCTCGCCGCCGGTCGGCCGCACGAGTCCGACGATCGCACGCAGCGTCGTCGACTTCCCCGCGCCGTTCGGGCCGAGAAGCCCGACGATCGCGCCGCGGGGCACCGCGAACGACAGGTCTTCGACGGCGGTGCGGCGCCCGTACCTCTTCGTGAGACCGTGCACCTCGATGGCGTGCTGCTTCATGGTCATCCTCTCTCCTTCTCGCTCGTGAGAGCTGCCAGCGGCGACGCGACCGTCGCCCAGATCGCCTGCCAGAGCGGGGTCGTGCCGAGGTCGACGCGCGCCTGTCCGGCTGCGGGCAGGGCACTCCGCTCCCCCGTCATCTCCGCCTCCGCCACCACCGTCGCCGCGACCGAGGCCCCGGGCATCCTGACCGGGAAGAGCGCCTCGATCGGCACCTCGGTCTTCGTCGCCGGGCGGGTCCGCATCGTCCCCACGCCGCGGTACTCATTCGCGAGGATGCCCCGCGTCGACAGGACCACCGGTGCACCGTCCGGGAGGTCGATGCCGGTGTCCCGGCCGCCGTGCACCAGGACCACGCGGCCGTCATCCACGGAGAACCCCAGCGTCGCGGCCGTCGGGACCGGGATGAGGAGGCCGGCGGCCCCGATCCCGAGCGCGAGCGCGGCGGTCACCCCGGCAAGGCGGGACCGCGAGACACCGGATCGCCGCACCCGGAGCAGAGCGCGCGCCAGGAGGGCGACACCCACCGCGACCACGACGACCTCGAGGGCGAGCACGAGGAGGCTCGCCGCCGGACCGCCCCCGGCGAGCAGCTGGGCAGCCCGGACGACCGCGAACAGCACCAGGACGACCGGAGCCCCCAGGCAGCAGAGGCCGAAGGGCACGCTCCACCACCGCTCCAGCGCCCGAGGCTGCCGCGGCGCCCCGAACAGGAGGCGGGCGAGGAAGGCCGCACCGTCGCGTACCGTCCTCCCCCGCAGATTCGGCTCGTCGAGGGCGCTCATCAGGGCGAGGTACCCGTCGAAGCGCACGAAGGGGATCAGGTTCACGAGCACCACGACCGTACAGGAGATCGCGAGGAGCAGCAGCGTCTCCCTGGCCACCGACGACGGCAGGGCGAGAGCGACCACCATCGCCACCGCCGCCACCGTGGCGTGGACGGCCGGACCGGCGAGCGCGATCGCCACCCGGTGCCGGCGGTCGGGGAGCCGCCAGCCGTCCGTGACGTCGACGAAGAAGGCGGGTGTCAGGTACAGCAGCATGAACCCGGCGCGTCGCGGTCGGCCGCCCAGCCGGGTGAGGGTGAGACCGTGCGCGGCCTCGTGCAGCAGCGTCGCGAGGCCGAGCGCCACGACGGCGAGCGTGAAGCCGGCGAGGGGGACGGGACGGGCGAGCACGGCCCCCAGCTCGCCGGCGAGCAGGACTGCGGCGATGAACCCGGCAGCGAGCACCGCGACGACGGCCACGAGGACCCCGCGACCCGGGACGGGGACGACCAGACGGTCGAGACGGGCGAAGAGCGCGGGAGCGCGGAGGGTCGCGAACTGCACGGTGAACGGCGGCCGATAGGCGACACGACCGGGCGGCCGAGATGCGCCCCCGTCCAGGAGTCCGTTGTCACGGAAGCGCGCCACCAGTCGCAGCACCTCCTCGTCTGTCTCCCCCGGGGCGAAGCGCGTCTGCAACGCCGAGACGGGGGTGCGGCCGTCCATCGCCGTCAAGAGGTCGACCACCGCTCGGGACAGCCGGGCGGTCGGCACGCCCTGGACGGTGGCGAGCCACCCGGATCCCTCCGCCGTCGGCTCGAACGCGACGCCGGCGGCGAGAGACGGGCACGAGTGCGCCGTGAGGGACGCGCGACCGTTCCCTCGGCGACGCCGTCCGGGTCGAGGTCCTGCCGTCGTCATCGCCCGCCCCTTCCATCCCCGGCGAGGGAGGTCGTGAGGAGCAGGATCTCCACGCCCGCCGGCGTCCGCACGGCAGACCTCTCCGGCGCCGTGAACCCCGCGGCCACGAGCTCGCCCGCGAGGACCTCGGGGCACAGCACGTGCAGGCGGCTGGTGAGGACGGGCACCTCCGCGCGCGGGGCGATGTCCGCGAGGCGGACCCAGTTGACCACCCGCACGGCACCGTCGTTCTCGATCTGCTGCGCGAAGAGGTAGGGCTCCTCCCCTGCGCCGCCCGGGACGGTGATCTCGCGATCGGTCGCCAGGCCGAGACTGACCGCCGAGGCGCCGTCCGCGACGGTGAGGGCGAAGACACCGGTCGCGGTGAGATGACGCCGGACGCCCGCGTAGAGCCGCGAACGGCCCTCGCGGTCGAGCAGCGTGATCGAGGTCGCCCCGAGGACGACGAGACCGAAGTGCCCGGCGAGTGCGAGGTCGCGGATGTCCGCCATGATGCACTCGACCGTCGCCTTGGGCGGAACGGCGCCGCGGAGGCGCGCGAGCATGTCCGCGGAGAGATCGACCGCCGTGACGCGATGCCCGGAGCGAGCGAGCGGGATCGTCAGGCGGCCGCTTCCTGCGGCGAGGTCGAGGACGGGACCGGGGACCGCGCGCGCGAGTGCCAGGACTTCGCGGATCTCCGCCCGGTCCGGGCCGACGAGCCGGTCGTAGAAGTCGGTACCGGCCCCGGCATACAGGTCCTGTTCAATGGCGGTCGCGCCGACGAGGTCGAGCCGTGCCGCCACGGTCTCGGTGATCAGGGACGTCATCCGTGCATCGCCTCTCCTCGGATGGATGGTCGGGGAGTGCGGGCGGGTGGTCCCGCCCGCACCCTCGGTCAGGTCGCGATGGCGGCGGCTCCGCCGATGATCGCGATGATGTAGCTCGCGTGCTCCCACCACTCGAGCGGGGTGTCGATCTGTTCGAGTTCCAGGAACTCCAGCGACGTGGTCTGCAACGTGCACCTCCTAGGTCAGAGCGAGAATTCCGATGATCACGCCCACGGCGAAACCGCGGATGTAGTCGTCGGCATCGCCCGGCGCATCCATGGCGTCGAGTTCCGTGAACTCGAGCGTCGGCAGTGCTGCGGTCATGTGTCCCTCCTTCCTTTCTGTGATCCGGTGCTTCCGGTCGGCATCACGTGGCGGCCGCCGCACCGATCCCGATGAGGACCAGCGCACCGATCACGCCCTGGTAGAAGCTGTCCCAACTGGGGGCCTCCATCGGGTCGAGCTCCTGGAATCGGATGCTCGTCTCCGTGCTTTCGTTCATTCCCGTCACCTCCTCTCCACGGCTCGGGGCCGGCGGTCGCCGACCGGAGACGTGCTCCACCGGGAGTCGTGGAGCACGTCGCGGACGTCCGCAGCACGGATACCGCGCAGCATGGGGCGGTGATCCCCCCACGCGGTCTCCACGGCGGCGGCGATCCGGTCGATCTCCCGTGCGCTCGGGCGCGGCGGTGACGGGAGCCCTCCCTGATCGACGACGACGGCGATGCCGACTGCCGGGTCACGAGGCAGCGCTGTCTCCGCTGCGACGACGGCCCAGAAGGCATCGAGGCTGGTGCGGTCGCCCCAGCGCGGATCGCCCGCACCGATCCGCCGCCAGACGGCGGCGATGACCGCCGCCGTGGCCGTCATCTTGCGGACGCCGAGATGGAAGGCGACCTCGTTCGCGAGATACCAGTGGCGGGCGCTGTACGGATCGGGGCCGCGAAGGGCAGCCGTGCGCTGGGTGGCGGCACTCAGGCGTGCCAGGCGCAGGCGTCCCGTCGTCGACATCGCGTCCCCCGCGGCGGCCTCGAGCAGCGCCCGACCGAGGATCCGCGCGTCGCGCTCGGCCCGCTCGGTCCGCGGACTCGTCGAGGCGCCGGCCACCCGGAGGAAGGCCTCCAGCGCGCCCTCCCGGACAGCCGCGGGGGTGAGCGTGGCGAGCCGTTCGGGATCGAGGACGGCGTGGCGGGGGCGCAGCGGGCGACCGACGAGGAGCCGGGTCCCGCGGCGGTTCCGGAGGATGGCGACGCTGTTCGTCTCGGAGGACGTGCCGAGCGTCGTCGGCAGGGCGATGATGTCGACCGGCGGGGGCGCGTCGGGCAGGATCGTGAGCGCCGAGGTCGCCGCGTGCCGCAGGGCGAAGTCCAGGAGGCGTCCGGGGCTGAGCGCGAGGGCCGCGATCTTGCTCGCATCGAGGACGCTTCCGCCGCCGACGGCCACGATGACCTCGGGCGGTCGCCGGATGATCTCCTCGGCGATCAGGAGGATGCCGAGCTCGTCCACCGCCGAGGCCTCCACGGTCATCGTCCGGGCCGACGCTGCGGCGGGAAAGGGGTGTGTGACGGCCGCGTCGGCGATCACCAGCGTGTCGCGTCCGGCCGTCAGACGCGCCGTCGCCTCCGGTGCTCGCAGCCCGTGCCACAGCGTGGGGACACGCGCGGCGTACGGCGCGGTCATGCCGCGGCCTCCTGCACGTGCGCCAGGCCGGCCCGGACGGCCCGGTCGGTCTCGGACACCTCCGCGGCGGTGAAGCCGTAGCCGGGGATGAGCTGGAAGGAGCTCGGACCGGGGTGCACCACGACGCCGCTGTCGGCGATGGCGGACACCACCTCCAGGACGTCGGTCCCAGAGAGCGGGGACCCGTCCGGGCGGCGGAGCCCCACCCCGACGAAGCAGCCGCTGCCGGTGACGTCGGAGACGATCCCTTCCTCCTGCCAGGTCCGCGCGAGGCGGTGCAGCGTCGATGCCAGGGCTTGCGCGGTGACCTCGACGTCGATACGGCGGAGTTCGTCGATCACGGCGAGGACCGCAGCCGCGCAGGCGGGCGTGCCCGCCTGCGTCTCCCCGTGCACGAAGGTCCACCCGCCGCGCACGAACGCCGTCGCGATGCGGTCGCCGACGAGGAGCGCGGCAGCCCCCATCGCGCCGTTCGTCAGCGCCTTCGACACGAGGAGGATGTCCGGTGCGGCCGCCCAGCGGTCGGTGGCGAACATCGCACCGGTGCGCCCGAAACCGGTCGCGACCTCGTCTGCCACCAGCAGGAACCCATGCCGCTCCCTCAGCTCCAGCACGCGCTGGACGAAGGTGGTGGACAGCGCGTGAGCGCCGCTGCCGAGGACGGGCTCCACGACGAGGGAGGCGACGCGGGAGCCTTCGCGTTCCAGCAGCGCCGCGAGCTCCTCCCCGTCGTCGGCGTGCGACACGTGCCGCACCGTGCGCCGGTCGACGCCGTAGACCGACTGCAGCAGGTCGTCACCGCTCAGTACGTGGCTGCCGTACATCGTGCCGTGGTAGCTGCCGCGCAGGCCGACGACGAGCGACCGCGACCCGGCGCTCTGCTGCGCCCAGTACTGCCGGGCGAGCTTCATGGCGGCGTCGTTGGCCGCCCCGCCGGAGGTGGAGAAGATCACCCGCCGGTAGCGGTCGGAGCCCGCGAGGGCGATGAGGGCATCGGCGGCGTCCTCGGCGTACCGGTGCGGGGCGCGGAACAGCGAGAGGTAGGAGGCGTCACGCGTCGCCCTGCTCACGGCCTCGGTCACCGCCGGGTTGCCGAAGCCGAGGGGCACGTTCCACAGGCCGCTGGTCGCGCAGAGGCGTTCGGCGCCGTCAGCGTAGAAGAGGCGATGCCCGGCTGCGCCGACCGCTACCCGATCCGGAGAGAAGGCGGTGTCGGCGGGGAGCATCGACGTCCACAGCGCGTGCGGCGCGTTCATCGCACACCGTCCCGCGAGGCGTCCTCGATGGGAGCACCGAGGTGGACGCCGAGCGCCGTGAAGGCGTCGAGACAGAGCCGGCGGGCGTGGGCGTCAGGAACGCCGCAGGCGCGGGCCACCCGCGCCGCCGCTCGCCCGCGTGTGCCGGAGGTCTGGATCGCGTCGACCACCGCAGCGGTCAGCGGGGACAGGAGGTGCCGGCGGAGCGTCCGGACATCGGCGAGCAGGAACCCCTCGGCGGTGTCGAGCAGGAACGGGTCGTCGGTCGGAGGCTCCGCATCCGCGAGCTCGTCGTCGAGGAGCGTCCATCCGAAGCCCGCGATCCGAGCAGCGCCGTTCGGCAGGCGGAGCATCTTCCGGAGATCGGCGGCGTCCAGGTATCGGCGGAGCCACGGCCGGGTGTCGAGTTCGGCGACGAGGTCGGCCGAGCCGGGCACGCCGCCCAGCGCCGACGCCCGCGGGCGGGCCCGTCCGAGAGCGGCGGGAAGGTCGTCCACGTGGCCGACCGCCTCTCCCTGCAGCCCGAGATGTACTCTCCCGTCCGCGTCGATGCGGAGGGCGCGCGGAGTCTGCACCTCCTGCGGCCGCGCGAGAGCGGAGCGATCCGCCAGCAGCACCCGGGGGTCGAGCATCGCGGCGGCGAAGACCCCGGTGCCGCGAGCGAGGTCGGCGTCGTCGAGGAAGGCACGCCAGCTCGCCTCGTCGAAGAAGCGCATGACCGTCGGTCCGACGATCTGGACGAAGGAGGCCGCGATGTAGTCCTGGAGCTCGACGCCGCGCTCCAGGAGGAAGAGCTCATCGCCGAGGTCGGCGAGCCGCCCGCCGTAGCCGACCGCACGAGCCGCCCCGTGCCGGGGCACGGATCCCGCGGGCTCGAGGATCACGTCCTCGGGGTCGGCCGCAGCCGCGACGGCCTCAGCCCCGGTCTCCGCCTCGCGCAGGAACACGCGACCGCGTGCCGCATGCCCGCCCGTCACCCACGCCCGCAGGGCCTGCGGCCCGAGGAGCGGGTCTTCCCCCGTCGCCCCTTCGTCGTGCCGTGCCGTCGTCGCACTCGTCCCCATGATCCCCCCCAGAGAACCGGATCCGCCTGACGCGTTTGCGTCTTCATATGAAGATATACAGCCCTCTTTTGACGCGCAATATAACAGCTTTCGCGGCCGTAGAGCTGGATCGCCGGTATGTCACGAGGCCCCGGGAGATCGGATAGGATGGACAGGTTGTTCCCTGGTGACGTGTCCGAGCGGCCGAAGGAGCACGCTTGGAAAGCGTGTGTTGTGCAAGCAACCGCGGGTTCGAATCCCGCCGTCACCGCCACAGACGAAGAAGACCT
>NZ_DLNJ01000015.1:0-17315 GCF_002478345.1 Microbacterium sp. UBA7513 | reverse complement strand
AGGTCTTCTTCGTCTGTGGCGGCGTCAGCCGTCGAAGCGCACCCCGTACGTCAGGCCACCGGGCGCGGACGGGAGCACGGTCATGCCGAGCCGCTCGTAGAACGCGGCCGCGCCGGAGTTCGCGGGGTCCATGCCGAGGTGCAGCGCCGGGACACCGCGCCGACGCAGCTCGACGAAGAGCGTCTCGATGAGGCCCCGACCGAGCCCCTGCCCCTGGGTCTCCGGCAGCAGGTCGATGTGCAGATGCGCCGGGTACTCCGCAGCGTGCGGCTCGGCCCCCGGCTCCCGCGTGTAGCCGTACTCGATCAGCTTCTCCTCGCGCGTCTGCGGGTCCGCCGATCGCGGATAGCGCGCGTGCAGGCCGGGCCACCACTCGTCGCGGAACCAGGCGGAGAAGGCGTCGGTGTCGTCGGTGGCGACGATGTAGCCGATGGTGCGCCCGTCCTCCGCCTCCACGACCCAGGCGAGGTCCGGGTGCCGCTCGACGTACGGCACCGCGAAGAGGTTCCCCCACAGCTCGTCATCGGACAGCACCCCGGTGGCGTCTCCCCCGGCGTCGGCCGTCCGCAGGCAGATCTCGAACATCGCCGGGCGATCGGTCGGACGGTAGGGACGGATGCGCGACACGGGGTCTCCTCGGACGGGTCAGGTTCCGCTCAGCCTATCGGCGCGGGCGGTCGCCTCGACATCGCGTCGCACCCACGGCACCAGCCAGGCCGCGAGCACGAGGACGACGCCGGCACCGACGAACGCCCCGCCGACCGTGTCCGTCGCCCAGTGCACCGACAGGAAGGTGCGCGAGAGCGCCATGAGCACGATCCACGCGGCACCCACGATCGCCACCCACACCCGCGGGAAGAGCACCCAGAGCACGAGAGCGATGGTCGCCGCGTTCGCGGTGTGCCCCGACGGGAAGGAACCGTAGTCGCTCACGACGAGCATGTCGTGCGGCCGAGCGCGGCCGAAGACGTTCTTCAGGAGCTGGACGGCACCGGCGCTGACGAGGAAGCACAACGCGGCGAACAGCGCCCCCCGCCACCGGCGCAGCAGAAGCAGGAGCAGGATCGTCAGCAGCGGAACGGCGAGGATGGCGACCCAGCCGCCGCCGATCCAGTTCAGCGCGAGGGCGAAGCTCAGCATCCAGTCCGCGCGGACGGCGGCGATCGTGTCGTTCCACCACTGGTCGAGCCCCGGCGTCTGCGGATACACGAAGACGACGAGCGCGCCGAGGGCAGTGGCCAGGAGGAGGCAGGCGACGCCCCACCACAGCAGCATCCGTCGATTCATCGTCCCATTGTGACGGACGCCCTCGCGATCGCGGGTCGGCGTGCCGGTCAGCGGGCGATGCGGGCGAGCCCCTCCTCAAGATCCGCGATGAGGTCGGCCACGTCCTCGATGCCGACCGAGAGGCGCACGACGTTCTCCGGCACCGCGAGCTCGGTGCCGCGGACCGACGCGTGGGTCATCTCCGGCGGGTAGCCGATGAGCGACTCCACGCCGCCGAGCGACTCGGCGAGCTGGAACACGCGGGTGCTCTCGGCGAAGGCCCGGGCGGCGTCCGCACCTGCGGCGAGGCCGAGGGACAGCATCCCGCCGAAGCCGCTCATCTGCCGCGCCGCGATCTCGTGACCGGGGTGCGACGGGAGGCCGGGATAGAACACCTGCGCGAACTCCGGTCGCGCCTGGGCCCATTCGGCGATGGCCTGCGCGTTCTCGGAGTGCTGGCGCACCCGCACCGCGAGGGTCTTGATGCCGCGGGTCGTCAGCCAGGCGTCCAGAGGTGCCGAGACCGCGCCCACCGCGAACTGCTGGAACTTCACGGCCTCGACGAAGCGGTCGTCACCGAAGACGACGGCGCCGCCCAGCACGTCGGAGTGCCCGCCCAGGTACTTCGTCGTCGAGTGCACGACGAGGTCGGCGCCGAGCGCGAGCGGCTGCTGCAGAGCCGGCGAGGCGAACGTGTTGTCCACCACGACGAGGGCACCGGCCGCGTGCGCCACCTCGACGATGAGCGCGATGTCGACGACCTTCAGCAGCGGGTTGCTCGGCGTCTCCAGCCACACGATGCGCGTCTCGGGACGGATGGCCGCCCGGATCACGTCGACGTCGGAGAGCTCGACCGTGGTCGTGTCGATCCCCCAGGGCGCGAGCACCTTCGTGAGCAGGCGGTAGGTGCCGCCGTAGACGTCGTTTCCGAGGAGCACGTGGTCGCCCGGCTTGAGGATGCCGCGCAGCAGCGCGTCCTCGGCGGCGAGACCGGACGCGAACGACAGCGCCCCGACCCCGCCCTCGAGTGCGGCGAGCTGCGTCTCCAGCGAGGAGCGCGTCGGGTTGCCCGCGCGGTTGTACTCGTAGCCGTCCCGGAAGCCGCCGATGCCGTCCTGCACGTGCGTCGACGACTGGTAGATCGGCGGGATGATCGCCCCGGTGATCGGGTCGGGCGCCTGTCCGGCGTGGATGGCTCGTGTGGCGAAGGCGTGGTCGTGGTCGGACATGCTCTCAGCCTACGTCCGGGCCCTCCGACGGGCCCCGGCCTGTTACGTCCCGCGTCACCGGGAGAGGTAGCCGAGCAGGTCCTGTCGGGTCAGCACGGTGTGCGGCTTGCCGTCCTCGGTGACGAGGAGGGCGTCGGCGTCGGCGAGCGCGGCCCGTGCCTGCGCGACCGACGCGTGGATGCCGATGAGCGGCAGCCGCTCCCCCACGTGCGCGCCGACGGCATCGCTCGGCTCGGCCTCGCCGCGGAAGAGCAGGTCGAGCAGCCCCTTCTCGTCGACGGTGCCCACGACCTCGCCCATCATCACGGGCGGCTCCGCGCTGAGGACGACGAGCTGCGACACCTCGTACTCCGTCATCATGCCGATCGCCTCGAGCACCGTGTCGGTGGGATGCGCGTGCACGAGGTCGGGAAGGCCGTGACGGGAGGACCGGGCCGCGAGCACATCCGCGACCGTCTCCCCCTCCTCCACCTCGCTGAACCCGTAGGAGCGCATCCACCCGTCGTTGAAGATCTTGCCGAGGTAGCCGCGCCCGCCGTCGGGCAGGAGCACGACCATGACCGCGTCCGCCGGCAGCTCCTTCGCCACCCGCAGCGCCCCGACGACGGCCATGCCGCTGGAGCCCCCGACGAGGATGCCCTCCTCGCGGGCCAGGCGCCGCGTCATCGCGAACGACTCCGCATCGCCGACCGCGACGATCTCGTGCGGGACGGCGGGGTCGTACGCCCCGGGCCAGATGTCCTCGCCCACGCCCTCGACGAGGTAGGGACGGCCGGTGCCGCCACTGTAGACGCTGCCCTCGGGGTCGACGCCGACGATGCGCACCGCGTCGTCGGACACCTCGCGCAGGTAGCGCCCGGTGCCGGTGATGGTGCCGCCCGTCCCCACGCCGGCGACGAAGTGGGTCACGCGCCCGTCGGTGTCGCGCCAGATCTCCGGCCCCGTCGTCTCGTAGTGGCTGCGCGGCCCGTTCGGGTTCTCGTACTGGTTCGGCTTGAAGGCTCCGGGGATCTCACGTGCCAGGCGGTCGCTCACGCTGTAGTACGACTCCGGGCTGTCCGCCGGGACGGAGGTCGGGGTCACGACGACCTCTGCGCCGTAGGCACGGAGCACGTCGATCTTGTCCTCGCCCACCTTGTCCGGGAGCACGAAGACGCACCGGTAACCGCGCTGCTGCGCCACGAGGGCGAGCCCGACCCCGGTGTTGCCGCTCGTGGGCTCGACGATAGTCCCGCCCGGCTGCAGATCGCCCGCGGCCTCGGCGGCGTCGATGATGCGCGCAGCGATCCGGTCCTTCGCCGACCCCCCGGGGTTCAGGTACTCGAGCTTCACGAGCACCGTGCACGCGATGCCCTCGGTGACGTGCTGGAGCTTCACCAGGGGGGTGTCGCCGACGAGGTCGACGATGGAGTCCGCATACTTCATCTGTTCAGGGTACGGCGCGGGCTCCGGCCACCGGGGCTGTGTTTCACCCGCGCTCCGACAGGCTCAGCGACCCGGAAACCTGGGTCCCTGAGCCTGTCGAAGGGTCAGCCCTTCGTCGCGCCGGCCAGCAGGCCGCGCACGAAGAAGCGCTGCAGGGCGAAGAACACGATCAGCGGGACGATGATCGAGATGAACGTTCCCGCCGACTGCAGGAACCACTTGTTCCCCCAGGTTCCGGAGAGCGAGTTCAGCGCCTGGGTGATCGGCAGGGCGCCGGGCGAGGCGAAGATCGTCGCGACCAGCAGGTCGTTCCACACCCAGAGGAACTGGAAGATCGCGAAGGAGGCGATCGCCGGAGCAGCGAGCGGCAGGATGATGCGGAAGAACACCTGTCCGTGCCCGGCCCCGTCCACGCGCGCCGCCTCGATGATCTCGCCCGGGATCTCGGAGATGAAGTTGTGGAGCATGAACGTCGCGAGCGGCAGAGCGAAGATCGCGTGCGCGATCCAGACGCGCGCGAAGCTGTACTGCACCTCGTTCAGGCCGAATCCGGGGAAGATCGGCACGTCGTTGATCGTCAGCCCATCCGAGAACAGGCTCAGCAGCGGCACGAGGGCCATCTGCAGCGGCACGATCTGCAGCGCGAACACGAAGATGAAGAGCATGTTCCGACCCTTGAAGTCGATCCACGCGAACGCGTACGCGGCCAGCGACGCCATCACGATCGGGAACACGGTCGCGGGGATCGTGATCGCCAGCGAGTTGATGAACGCCGTCGCCAGGGTCGTGGAGGTGCCGCCCGAGTTCCACGCCTGCACGTAGTTGTCGAACGTGAACTCCGGGTTGGAGAAGACGGTCCACCAGCCGCTGTTCTGCGTGTCGGCGCCCGGGCGGAACGACGTCACGAACAGCCCGAAGGTCGGGATCGTCCAGAAGAGCGCGATGACCGCGGCCGCGATCGTCGCCCCCTTCGAGGTGAGCTTCTTGTGGGCGGTCGCCTCGTTGCGGCGCGTGTCCCGCGCCACCTGGCGCTTGGTGCGGTTGTCCACGACGGTGGCCTGCGTTGCGCTCATCAGCGGATCTCCCTCTGCTTGGCCATCGATCGGGCGTTGTAGATGATCAGCGGCAACACGAACAGGAACAGCACGACGGCGAGCGCCGACGAGTGCCCGTAGCTCTGGAACCGCTGCTGCTGGTTGACCATCTCGAAGCCGAGGACGCTGGTCTCATCTCGTCCGCCGGTCATCACGGCGACGATGTCGTACACCTTCAGGGAGGCGATCGTGATGGTCGTGAGCACGACGATCAGCGACGACCGGATGCCGGGCACGGTCACGTTGCGGAAGCGCTGCCAGGCGTTCGTGCCGTCGAGCTCGGCCGCCTCCATCTGCTCGACCGGCACGGCCTTGATCGCGGCCGAGAGGATGACCATGGCGAAACCGGTCTGGGTCCAGATGAACACGATGAGCAGCATCAGCGTGTTCAGGATCGGCTTGATCGCCAGCCACTGCACGGGGTCGCCGCCGAAAGCGGTCACGATCGCGTTGAGGAGACCGATCTGGTCACCCTGCCGGGCGTCGTACATGAACTTCCAGATGATGCCGGCGCCGACGAACGAGATCGCCACCGGCATGAAGACCAGCACCTTGAGGAACTTCTCGCCGCGAGCCCTGTCGATGAAGACGGCGTAGGCGAGGCCGATGACCACCGAGATCACCGGAGCGAGCAGCGCCCAGATGATCGTGTTGATCACCGACGACGTGCCGACCGGGTTGGTGAAGACCCAGATGTAGTTCTCGAGCCCGACGAACTCGTCGCCGGTCTTGTCGAAGAAGGACTTGAAGATCGTCGAGATCGCCGGGTAGATGAGGCCGAGCAGCAGCATGATGGCCGCCGGGGCCATGAACAGCACGAGCTGGAAGAGATAGCCCGCTCCCTCCCGCGCGCGGAAGTCGGCGAAGAAGAGGAGCGCCCCGACGAGGAGCGCGATCGCGACGACGTACACGACGGCGTTCGCGTAGGGACGGAGCAGCAGCAGCGCGAGCACCGGGATGACGAGGCACGCGACCAGCCGCATGATGAAGTAGCCGCGACCAGGGCGGGGCGCGAACTCGATCAGCACGAGGATGATCGCAACGACTACGCCGAACACGAGCAGCACGGCGGGGATCTGCACCAGCGGATTCAGACCGCCCAGCCACAGGAAGAAGCTGTTGAGCGAGAACCCGATCGTGATCCGCGAGGACTCCTCGGTCGGAGCAGTGAAGACGAGGAGGAGAGCCAGCGCGACGACGGCCACGAAGCCGATCGCGAGGATCGTGCGTGTGGTCTTCCTCCCCTTCTCGTCGGTGCCGTGGGTCGTCGGCGGCGCGTCAGCCTCGACGGGTTTCTCGATGGTCGCGTGCGACATGAACGTCCCCTTCTGGATCATGCTGGGTTCCCGCGCAGTATGGATGGGTGGAGCGGGGCCGGGCTTGTGCAGCCCGGCCCCGCTCAGCCTGAGAAGATCGCGTCGAGGCGATCAGTTCTCGTAGCCGGCCTGGATGTCGGAGAGCACCGTTTCGGTGTCCTTGCCGTCGATCCAGTCGACCATCCCCTTCCAGAACGAGCCCGAGCCGACGGTCGACGGCATCAGGTCGGAAGCGTCGAACCGGAAGGTCGTCGCGTCGTCCTGCATGATGGTCATCGCCTCCTGGAGGAACTCGCTCGAGGCGAGGCTCGGGTCGGCGTTCTTGTTGGCGGAGATGACGCCGCCGAGCTCGACACGGGCGTCGGCGAACTCCGGCGATGCCATGAACTCGAGCACCTTCTGGGTGGCCTCGTCGTCGGAGAAGGCCGCGACGAACTCGCCGCCGCCCTCGACCTGGAGCTCACCGGCGGTCTCGCCCGGCATGATGAACGCGTAGACGTCGCCGTCCGGGGCGACCTCGGGGACGTTGCCGTCCGCGGTCTCCGTGTCGAGGAAGTTCGCCGACAGGAACGAGGCCTGGTGGGTCAGCGCGCAGTCGCCCTTGGCCACCGCGTTGGCGACGTCGCCGAAGGCGGTGGAGTTGATGCTCTTGACGTCGCCGTAGCCCGCGTTGACGTACTCCGGGTTGAGGAGGATCTCCCCCACCGCGTCGAACGCCTGCTTGATCTCGGGGTCGGTGAACTTCACGTCGCCGGCCACCCAGTCGTCGTACACGTCGGGGCCCGACTGGCGCAGGACGAGGTCCTCGATCCAGTCCGTCCCCGGCCAGCCGGAGGCAGCCTCGGAGGCGAACCCGGCGCACCAGGCCGGACCGCCGGTCTTCTCGACGATCGTGTCGGTGAGGGCGATCATGTCGTCCCACGTCTCCGGGACCTCGACGCCCCACTCGGCGAACTGCTTCGGCGAGTACCAGACGTAGCCCTTGAGGTTCGCAAGCATCGGCGCCGCGTAGAAGGTGTCGTCGAACGTGCCGTACTTCTTCCAGTCCTCGGACCAGTTCTCGTCGACGGCGGTCTCCACGGCCTCCGGGGCCGGCATGACCTTGCCGGTGTCGACGAGGGTCTTGAGCAGACCGGGCTGCGGGACGATCGCGATGTCGGGGGCGTCGCCACCGGTCACCTTGGTGACGATGTTGCCCTCGAAGCCCTTGTCGCCGGTGTACTCGACCTTGATCCCGGTGTCCTTCGTGAACTGCTCGAAGGAGGCGTTCAGGTCGTCGGCCTCGACGCCGGTGATGCCGCCCGAGATCCGGACCGTGTCCTTGGTCTCCCCGCTTCCGCCCTCGCCGCTTCCGCCCTCGGCGCAGCCGGCGAGCGCGAGAGACGCGACGCCGACGAGGGCGATGGGGGCGAGCAGGCGGTATCGCTGTGACAAAGCCATGTACTTCTCCTCTTCAGGTGGATCTTCAGTCCGCCCAAGGAGAGCAATCGCCGCAACCATTGGGGAACCGATTCCAGGCCAACCTACTCGCGTTCCTTCTCGCCGTACAACTGGGGAAGGTTACAAGATCACAACCGTTTGAGGGCGCTGTCGCCGGCGTGATGGGAGCGCTCCCAGATCCAGCCGTCTGGAACCGGTTCCTCCTCGCGTGTGGAACGGCTACGATTGCTCCCGGCGAGCGCCCGATGGCTCGCCGTCGTGGAACCGGGTCGCGGAGGACACGATGAGCACGATCGCCGACGTCGCGACGCGCGCCGGCGTGTCCAAGGCGACTGCGAGCCGCGCACTCAGCGGCCGCGGCTACGTCTCCGACGAGACGAGACAGCGCGTGGAGGAGGCGGCGCAGGAGCTCGCGTACGTCGCGCACTCCTCCGCCACGAGTCTGGCCACGGGGCGCACCGGCACCATCGGACTGGTGATGCCGCCGGTGGACCGGTGGTTCTTCTCCGAGCTGCTGGCAGGCGTGCAGGAATCGCTGCTCGCGCTCGATCACGACCTGTCGCTCTACGGCGTCCCCGAGCGCTCCGAGACCAGGGAGCGCCTGTTCGAGAGCGTGCTGCCCGGCCGGCGGTTCGACGGCATCATCGCGGTCAGCATCCAGCCCAGCGCCCGGGAGCTGGAGCGACTGCACCGCACCGGGCGCCCGCTCGTGAGCGTGGGCCCGTACAGCGCCGGATCGAGCGCCGTGTCGATCGACGACGCGGCCGCCGCCCGGATCGCCACCGAGCACCTGATCGAGCTCGGCCACACCGACATCGCCTTCGTCGGCGGCGCCACGGACGACACCGACCTCAGCTACGGCGACGCCCGACGCCTGGCCGGCTACCGGGAGGCGCTGCACGCGGCGGGACTGACCCCGCGAGCGCGGGTGGCCGGAGCGGCCCCCACGATGCCCGGCGGCTACGCGGCGGCGGCGGGGCTGCTCGGCGACCGCCGGCACCGACCGACCGCCATCGTCGGCGTGTGCGACGAGGCGGCCATCGGCGCCGTGATCGCCGCTCGCCGCCTGGGGATCGCGGTTCCGACCGAGCTCAGCGTCGTCGGCATCGACGACCACGAGCACGCGGAGATGTTCGCTCTCACGACCATCGGGCAGTCGCCGCGGGACCAGGGCCGGGAGGCCGTGCGCCTGCTCATGCGGCGGATGAGTGAGCCGGATGCCCCGGTCGAGCGCGTCGAGGCCGCCTCGGCTCTCGTCGTCCGCAGCTCCACGGCGGCGCCGCGCTGACCCCGCAGACACACGAAGGCCCCGGGCGGAACCCGGGGCCTTCGCAGAAGCGCTGGTGCGCTGGAATTACTTGAGGGTGACGGTCGCGCCGGCCTCTTCCAGAGCAGCCTTGGCCTTCTCGGCCGTCTCCTTGTTGGCGCCCTCGAGGACGGCCTTCGGAGCACCGTCGACGACGGCCTTGGCCTCGCCGAGGCCGAGCGAGGTGAGCTCGCGGACAGCCTTGATGACCTGGATCTTCTTGTCGCCAGCGGCCTCGAGGATGACGTCGAAGGAGTCCTTCTCCTCCTCGGCCGCGGCCTCGCCTGCGCCGCCAGCGGCACCGGCGACGGCGACGGGAGCAGCAGCGGTGACCTCGAACTTCTCCTCGAACGCCTTCACGAACTCGTTGAGCTCGATGAGGGTCAGGCCGGCGAACTGCTCGAGCAGCTCCTCGGTGGAAAGCTTCGCCATGATGTATCTCCTAGATAGATGGGGTTTGTAGACGAGATCGCCGGTCGCTTACGCGGCCTCGGCGGTCTCCAGCTTTTCGCGAAGCGCGTCGATGGTGGCCGCAGCCTTGCCCATCGTCGCCTTCATCATGCCCGCGGCC
Source organism: Microbacterium sp. UBA7513 (assembly GCF_002478345.1). NCBI lineage: Bacteria > Bacillati > Actinomycetota > Actinomycetes > Micrococcales > Microbacteriaceae > Microbacterium > Microbacterium sp. UBA7513. The sequence continues at coordinate 7,668 of NZ_DLNJ01000015.1, read as the reverse complement.
TTCGCCAGCAGAACCTCGCGGCTCTCGAGCGAGGCGTACGTGTTGACCTCGTCGGCGGTGAGGGCCTTGCCCTCGAAGATGCCCGACTTGATCACGAGAAGCGGGTTGGCCTTGGCGAAGTCACGCAGAGCCTTGGCGGTGGCGACGAAGTCACCGTGCACGAACGCGACAGCCGACGGCCCCTTGAGGTCGTCGTCCAGCGCGGAGATGCCGGCCTTGTTGGCGGCGATCTTGGTCAGCGTGTTCTTCACCACGGCGTACTCAGCGTCCTGACGGATGCTGTTGCGCAGCTGCTTGAGCTGGGCAACCGTCAGACCGCGGTACTCGGTCAGCAGGACGGCGTTCGAGTTCTCGAATGACTTCGTGAGCTCGTTGACCGATGCATCCTTCTGCGCCATGGTCACTCCTTGGTGTGTACGAGGCGCCGCACGGTGGTGGGGCGCCGGCCTCCGACCCCCTGCAAAAGAGAAGAGCTCCGGCGCAAGCGCACGGAGCTCGGAAGTTCGTGACACCTGCGCGGGCCCCTGCGATGCAGAGCTTCGATCCTGTGCACTCACGCGCACACGATGACCAGCGGTCTTCGGTTATGACCACTGTACCCCACCCCCACCTCTCCCCCAAATCCCCTGTCCTCTTCCCGTCGACCCACCCCCTTCGGTGCCTCCCGGCCCCCTACGGCCGCACGCAAGAGGCCGGGGCGCGCGGAAGGGGGTGGGTCGACGGCTCAACGGGCGAAGAGGCCGAAGGCACGGAAGTGCGCGTCGGCTGTGGCGAGGGAGGCGACGTCCGCGCTGGTCACCCGGATCACCCGCCAGCCGGTGGTTCCGCGCACCCAGTCCTCGCGGATCTTCTCGTCCAACACGACCCTCTCCGCGGTGCGCTCCCCGCGGAGCTCGTCATCCAGATACTTGTCGCGGCCGTCGCACTCCACGAAAGTGCGGCACTGGTCGACGGCGATGTCCAGCCAGAACCGACCGCCGCGCGGTGCGTCCACCGGTACCTGCAGCCGCGGTCTGCCGAAGCCGAGCTGATGGAGCCGATATCGCGTCACGCTCTCCAGCGGCAGCTGCGCACGCCCGTCGGCAAGGCCCACGATCCGGCGCGCCTGCACGATGCCGCGGAGCCGTGGCCGGCGCACCCGAGCCGCGAGGTCCGCCAGGAGAGCTTGCTCCGCGGTGTCGTCGAACTCCCACGGGTCACCGCCGACCAGGGCGAGGGCGGCATCCGCGACGGCGAGAGCCGCCTCCGGAGAGACCGTCCGGGCGAGGTCGACGACCGTCCGGGCGAGGGAGGTGCAGCGGATGCCGTCGCGCTCCACGATGTCGCCGGGTGAGACAGTGCCCTCGTGCCGCAGGATCCCGGACGTGCTGTGCCGACGGTCCGGTGGCGCCGTCACATGGACCCTCGTCGGACGCACCCGGTACAGCGGCAGTCCCCACAGCACCGCGGCCGAGGCATGCGAGAACACAGGCCGAGTCCCCGAGGCCGCGAGGTCGGCGGCCACCACCTCCGCACGGTGCCGGGACTCCGGGGCGAGCTCACTCCAGGTCCGCAGCGCGAGGTACCACCCGCGTCGGACGTGATGCAGCTGCCGCCCCTCCACCGCGGCGTGGAGCGTCCGAGACCCCCACCCCTCCTCCTCCAGCCGCCGACGGCCGAGGAGCATCCCCCGTATCTCGTCCACACTCACCTGTCTCATCCCCCCGACTCTCGCCCCTCCTCTCGCCACTCCCCCGCCTTCCCCCAGTTCCCCACACCCTTTCTCTCCCTTCCCGCTCCTGTGCAGGAAGACACCTCTCGCCCTCGGCCCACCCCCTTTCGTGCGAGCCACCCCCTTGCGCGCGTCCGTAGGGGGCCGGGATGCACGCAAGGGGGTGGGTCGGGCGAGGGGGCGGCGTGTACGGCGGGAGCGGGGGGGGGGGAGAGGTAGAGTCTTCTGGTGACCCCGGAACTCCAAGCTCGCATCGTCGCGGACTCACGCGACCGCGTGGCCTGGATGAGGGCACGATCGCGCGGCATCACGGCGACCGACGTCGCCGGACTCACCAGCGAGCGCTCGATCGCCCGTGCTGCCGACGCCAAGCTCGGCGGCGGGCCGCGGTTCGGCGGCAACGCCTACACCGACCACGGCCGGCGCCGCGAGCCGGAGATCGCCGCCTGGGTCGCGGCCACGCACGGCATCTTCCCCTCCTCCGCGCTGTTCCGCGCCGAGGTCGAGCACCGCCACCTGGCGACCCCCGATGGCATCTCGGTGGATGCGGATGGTCGCGTCAGCCTCGCGGAGATCAAGACCACCAACAAGGCCTTCCGGGGGATCCCCCGCACCTACCTGCGCCAGGTGTGGTGGCAGCAGCACGTGCTGGGCGCCGAGCGCACCCTGTTCGTGTGGGAGGAGCACGTCGACTTCTCCCCCATCCACGACGAGCCCCGCTGCGTATGGATCGATCGCGACGAGCGCGAGATCGCGAAGCTCGTCGGGCTCGCCACCGATCTCATCGACGAGCTGTACCGCCGCACGACCGGACGCACCGTCCCGGCCCGCTCCGCCTCCCCCGTGGATAGCCGCCGCGAGCAGCTCCGCGAGCGCGACGCCTTCCGCGCTCTCGCCCTCGCCGACTGAGTCGACCGAAGCCCCGCAGCCGCCGGGACGCTCACTCTCCGTCAGGGTTCGCGAGAGAGCACGCGGGCCGCCTCCCCCGCGACCTCGGACGCGATCGTGTCGAGGAGCGCGGAGCGCAGGTTCCATTGCTGCCAGTACAGCGCCACGCGCAGGGTCGGACCGCCGAGCGCCACGAGACCGGGCACCTCCTGCAGTCGCGGCACCATCCCCCATCCGAGGCCGAGACCGACCGCGAGCGCATAGTCGTGCGATGCGGGCACGTAGTGCCGGGGAACGCCGGCCGCCGGCACCCCCCGCGCGGCCAGCCACTCGTGCTGCAGGGTGTCCCGGCGGTCGAAATCGACGAACGGCGCGCGCGCCAGAGCATCCCGGGTCACCCCGTCCGGGAACCAGCGACGGGCATAGGCGGGTTCGGCCATGGCGCGGTATTCGAGCACGCCGAGCGCCGTGACCGTGCAGCCTGCGACCGCCGTGGCCTCGCTCGTCACCGCCGCCATGACCGTGCCCGATTCGAGCAGGCGGGCGGTGAAGTTCTGATCGTCGCGGTGCAGGTCGACATCGATGTCGTGCGCGGCGGAGAGCCGGGCCATCGGAGCCAGGAACCAGGTCGCCATCGAATCCGCGTTGACGGCGAGCGGCACGCTGATGCGCCGCCCCTCGGCACTCCCCTCGATTCCGACTCCCGCGAGAGCATCCTCTTCGAGGAGGGCGATCTGCCGCGCGAGCCGCACGACGGATTCTCCCGCCTCGGTGAGGCGGACCGGCTTGCTGCGCACGAGGAGGATCCGTCCGAGGTGCTGCTCCAGCGCCTTGAGACGCTGACTGACCGCCGACGGGGTGACCTGCAGCCGACGCGACGCGGCATCGAGGGTGCCCTCGTCGGCGACGGCGGCAAGCGTGGCGGCGAGCTCCGGGTCGATCCTCACATCAGTGATGCTAATGGTGCGGAAGGAATCTTCGCTGCACCTCATGCTCAGCCCCCATAGGCTCGACACATGCTCACCGTCCTCGCCGGTCTCGGCCTCGGCCTGTCGCTCATCGTCGCGATCGGCGCGCAGAACGTCTTCGTGCTGCGCCAGGGGATACGGCGCGAGCACGTCCTCGCCGTCGTGATCGTCTGCGCCCTCTCCGACGCCGTGCTGATCATCGCCGGCGTCGCCGGGCTCGGGTTCCTGTTGTCCGCCGCACCCTGGCTCGTCGTCGTGGCTCGCTGGGCGGGGGCGCTGTTCCTGCTCGGATACGGACTGCTCGCGGCGCGGCGGGCCTGGCGGGGCGGCGAGGAGCTGGTGGTCGACGGGGGCGACGCACCGGTCCTCGAGGCGTCCGGGGGCACCGGCACGCTCACCCGCACCCGCCTCGCCCCGGTGATCCTCACGACGCTGGCGTTGACGTGGCTGAACCCGCATGTGTACCTCGACACGGTGCTGATGCTCGGCTCGATCGCGGCGACGCACGGGGAGGAACGGTGGCTGTTCGCCGCCGGCGCGGTCGCCGCGAGCCTTCTCTGGTTCACCGCTCTCGGCTTCGGCGCCCGCTACCTCGGACGGTGGCTGCGCACCCCGCGCTCCTGGCGGATCCTCGACGCGGTGATCGCGGTCGTGATGATCACGCTGGCGGTGAGCCTCGTGCTCCCGGTGCTGGGCGCCTAGCCCCTCACGCCGCGTCGATCTGCGACACCCGCGCCCGGATGAGCGCGCGGACCGCCTCCACCGGCAGGGGAGGCTCCGGCTGGAACCGGATCGTCCCCTTGTCGAGGCTGACCCCGGGGTGACCTGCGAGGAGTTCCGCCACGGCAGCGACCGCCTCGGGGCTGAACGGGTAGACGCCGATGTGCTTCTTCGCACGCATCACCGAGAGCAGCGGCTTGCCGGCGTACACGAGCGCCGGCATGCCGTAGCCCTTGCCCTGCTCCGCCTCCGGTACCTCCTCCGTGGCGATCCCATACACGCCATCGATCACCGCACGATCCGCGGCGTCGAGGTCGGTCAGATAGTCGTCGATGGTGCCCACGCACCGCATCCTGCCATCGAATCCCGTCGGGGTCGAGGGCTCACGCGCCGTCGAGGGGCCGGAGGATGCGGGTGAGGAACCGTTGCGTGCGCTCGTGCTGCGGGGCGCTGAAGAGCTCGGCGGGCGGCCCCTGCTCCACGACGACACCGCCATCCAGGAAGAGCACGTGGTCTGCGGCCTCGCGGGCGAAGCTCAGCTCGTGGGTGACGACGGCCATCGTCCATCCCTCGTCGGCGAGCTCCTTGATGACGAGCAGCACCTCTCCCACGAGCTCCGGGTCGAGCGCGCTCGTCGGCTCGTCGAACAGCAGCAGGTCCGGCTGCAGGGCCAGCGCCCGCACGATGCCCACCCGCTGCTGCTGCCCGCCGGAGAGCTGATGCGGCCGCGCGTCCGCCTTGTCGGCGAGACCGACTCGGGCGAGCAGCGCCTGAGCCTCGGCGACGACCTCGTCCTTCGGACGACCCTGCACCCGCCACGGCCCTTCGATCACGTTCTCCAGCACGGTCAGGTGCGGGAAGAGGTTGTGGTGCTGGAACACCATCGCCGACCGGTCGCGCAAGGCGAGCCGCTGCTGCTTCGCGACGCGGGGCTTCGGGCGGACCTCCGGTGCGAAGTCGATCTCCGGCCCCCCGGCCATCGCGATGGTGCCGGCGTCCGGCGTCTCCAGGCCGTTCAGGGCCCGCAGGACGGTCGTCTTGCCAGAGCCGCTCGGCCCGATGAGCACCACGACCTCGCCGCGGTGCAGGGTGAGGTCGAAGCCGCGGAGCACCTCGGTGGCGCCGAAGCTCTTGTGCAGCCCGCGGGCGGTGAGCAGCGGTCCGGTCGTGGGGTCAGTGCGCGACACGGCTGTCGAGCCTCCTCTCCAGGGCGCTCTGCCCGAAGGAGAGCACCAGGCAGATCACCCAGTAGACGAGCGCCGCGGCAAGATACACCACCATGAACTCAAGTGTGGTGGAGGCGATCTGCTGCGCCACCTTGAACAGCTCCGTCACGAGGATCAGCGACGTGAGGGAAGTGTCCTTCACGAGCGAGATGAACGTGTTGGACAGCGGCGGCACCGATACCCGGGCGGCCTGCGGCAGGATGATGCGGGTCAGCGTGCGGGTGCGGTTCATCCCGACCGTGTACGCGGCCTCCCACTGCCCCTTCGGCACCGAGAGGATCGCCGCCCGCACGACCTCGGCGCCGTAGCCGCCGACGTTGAGCGAAAGGGCGATGATGGCGCTCGGCCACGGATCGAGGGTCACCCCGACGGACGGCAGTCCGTAGAAGATCACGAAGAGCTGCACGAGCATCGGCGTTCCGCGGATCACCGAGATGTAGAACCGCGCGATGCCGGACACGACCGGATGCACCGAGATCCGCATCAGCGCCATGCCGATCGCGATCACGAGCCCCAGGGCGAACGACACCAGGGCGAGCGGGATCGTCGCCGTCAGCCCCGCCCAGGCGATCGGGCCGAGCGAGGAGAAGAAGAGCTCCCAGGGATTCTGCATCGCCTACTGCGAGACGTCTTCGCCGAAGTACTTCTCGCTGATCTCGGCCAGGGTGCCGTCGGCCCGGAGCTTGTCGAGCGCTTCGTCGACCGCATCGACGAGCGCCTCCTTGTCCTTCGTGAACACGAAGGCCTGCTCCCCGGCTTCGTCGGTCTCCGCGGCGATCTTCAGGCCCGTCGGGCTGTTGGTCGTCTCATAGTCGAGGAAGGTCAGCTTGTCGTTGACGGTCGCGTCTACACGCCCCTGGCGGAGGAGCTCCACGGCCTGCGCCCAGCCCTCGACGCCCTCGACCTTGGCGCCGGACTCTGTGGCCAGCTCGTACCAGTTGCTCGTGAGGGACTGGGCCGTCGTCTTGCCCTCGAGGTCGTCGAAGGACGAGATGGAGTCGTCGTCCTCCTTGACCACGATCACGCCGGGCGACACCGTGTACGGGGCGCTGAAGAGGTACTTGGCCTCGCGCTCGTCGTTGATCGACACCTGGTTCGCGATCACGTCGAAGCGGCCGGCATCGAGTCCCGCGAAGATCGCGTCCCACTGCGTCTCCTGGAACTCGACCTTCAGGCCGAGCTCGTCGGCGACGGCCTGGATGATCTCGACGTCGTAGCCGGTGAGGTCACCGGAGCCGCCGTCGTCGTGGAAGCTGAACGGGCGGTAGGTGCCCTCGGTCGCGACCGTCAGCGTGCCGTCCTTCACCAGGCCGAAGTCGGAGCCGGCGGCGCTCTCGCCGTCGGTGCTCGTGGGCGTGCTCGATCCGCTGCAGGCGGTCAGGGCCGCGGCGGCGACGACGAGTGCGGTGACGGCGATGAGACGACGGGACATGGACCCTCCTGGGGCGAGAAAGCGCGGATGCGAGTTTACGCGACGACCGCGGGAACTCCCCCACAGTACGCGTCGCCTCCGACCTTCCCCGCATTGGATGACGCCGGATGTCGGGGGCGCGACGCCTCCGGGAACGCAGAACGCCCCCGGGCGGACCCGGGGGCGTTCGGTGCGACGGGTGCGAGACCCGTCGACGCGTCAGATGGCGTTGACGTCCAGCGGGATGCCGGGGCCGAACGTGGTCGACACCGCACCCTTCTGGATGTAACGGCCCTTGGCGCTGGACGGCTTGAGGCGGACGATCTCCTCGAGAGCGGCGTCGATGTTCTCGTTCAGCTGCTCGGCCGAGAACGAGGCCTTGCCGATGACGAAGTGCACGTTGGCGTGCTTGTCGACGCGGAACTCGATCTTTCCGCCCTTGATCTCCTCGACGGCCTTGGCCGGGTTCGGAGTCACGGTTCCGGTCTTCGGGTTCGGCATCAGGCCACGGGGACCGAGCACCTTGCCGAGACGGCCGACCTGGCCCATGAGCTCCGGGGTCGAGACCGCGGAGTCGAAGTTGGTCCAGCCGTCGGCGACCTTCTGGATGAGCTCGGCACCGCCGACCTCATCGGCGCCGGCCGCGATCGCAGCCTCGGCCGCGGGGCCGGTGGCGAACACGATGACGCGGGCGGTCTTACCGGTGCCGTGGGGCAGGATGACGGTGCCGCGCACCATCTGGTC
>NZ_DLNJ01000002.1:252620-253672 GCF_002478345.1 Microbacterium sp. UBA7513 | reverse complement strand
GGTCCGCCTTGCGGGGGTCGACGGCGAGCTTCAGCGCGACCTCGACGGTCGAGTCGAACTTCGCCGAACCGGTCTCCTTCGCGAGCGCGACGGCCTCGGACGGCGTGTAGAAACGGTCTGCCTCGATCTTCTCGGCGGCAGCCTTGTAAGCCTTGGACTTGGTAGCCATGATTATTCTCCTCAGCCCTCGACCGTGATGCCCATGGAACGGGCGGTGCCGGCGATGATCTTCGAGGCGGCCTCGATGTCGTTCGCGTTCAGGTCGGCCTGCTTCTGCTCGGCGATCTGACGGACCTGGTCCTTGGTGATCTTGCCGACCTTGACGGTGTGCGGGGTGGCCGAGGCCTTCTGCACGCCGGCCGCCTTCTTGATGAGCTCCGCCGCGGGCGGGGTCTTCAGGACGAAGGTGAAGCTGCGGTCCTCGTAGACGGTGATCTCGACGGGGATGACGTTGCCGCGCTGCGACTCGGTCGCGGCGTTGTACGCCTTGCAGAACTCCATGATGTTGACGCCATGCTGACCGAGCGCGGGGCCGATCGGCGGCGCCGGGTTGGCGGCACCGGCGTTGATCTGAAGCTTGATCAGGCCGGTCACCTTCTTCTTCGGTGCCATTCTCTTTCCTTTCCTCGAGGCGGATGCGAGCATCCGCTTCTCCCACGGCTCCGGCCTTTCCGGCCCGTGGTCGTCTCTGTGCACGCCGAAGCGGCACACAAACCACGTAAGTCTACCCGATCACTCCCCCACTGGCGAGCCGGCCCCTTGCGTGCGAGCCGGCCCTGTACGTGCGTCCGCAACGGGCCGGGAGACACGAAAGGGGGTGGGTCGGGGGAAGAAAACGGCCGCCTCGGAAGAGGCGGCCGTTTTCGTGACAGTGTCAGATCATCTTGGTGACCTGGTCGAACGACAGCTCGACCGGGGTCTCGCGCTCGAAGAGGGAGACGAGCACCGTGAGCTTGCCGCTCTCGGGCTTGATCTCGCTGATCGAACCCGGAAGACCCGCGAACGAGCCCTCCTTGATCGTGATGGTCTCGCCGACCTCGAAGTCGACCTCG
>NZ_DLNJ01000002.1:0-252339 GCF_002478345.1 Microbacterium sp. UBA7513 | reverse complement strand
GACTTCAGCATGTTGAAGGCCTCTTCGAAGCGCAGCGGCGTCGGGTTGTGCGCGTTGCCCACGAAGCCGGTGACGCCGGGGGTGTGCCGCACGACCGACCAGGTGTCTTCCGTGAGCTCCATGCGCACCAGCACGTAGCCGGGGATGCGCACGCGGGTGACCATCTTGCGCTGGCCGTTCTTGATCTCGACGACGTCCTCCATCGGGACCTCGACCTGGTAGATCTCGTCCTCGACCTCGAGCGTCGACTTGCGCTGCTCGATGTTCGCCTTGACCTTGCGCTCGAAGCCGGCGTACGAGTGGATGACGTACCACTTGCCCGGGAGCATGCGCAGGTCCATGCGGAAGGCCTCGTACGGGTCTTCCTCGGACGCCATTTCGTCCTCGTCCGACTCGGCGGCGGGACGGTCGTCCTCGCCGTTCACGTCGGGACCCTCGTACGGGGTGACCTCGTCGGCCGCTTCGGCCTCCTGCTCCGCGACCTCTTCGGCCACGGAATCGTTGAGGACCTCGGCGGCGGCTTCGGACTCCGCGGCTTCATCCAGGTTCAGAGCGTCGTTCACGATGGCGTCCGCCTCCGGGTCGTCGATGTCGATGTCGATGTCTTCCGTCTCCTGCTCGCCGTCCTCGTCCTCGACGTGGACCGCGACGTGCTCGGCAGAGGTGACCGAGAGCTCCTCGGCGGCGAGCACGTTGCCCTCCTGGGCCTCGTCCTCCTCGCTGGACTGCTCTGCGGCGGTCGCCCAGTCGGCGTCGTCGGAATATCGTTCAGACACGTTGCTTCTTCTCCATAGCTGCGGCGGTTGCCGCGGGGGTCATCAGCCAGGGATTCCGAACACGTAGTGCGTCAGGAGCCCGAAGACGTAGTCGAGACCGTAGACGATGCCCATGACGATCAGGACGAAGACGAGCACCACACCCGTGAACTTGAAAAGCTCCTTGCGGGTCGGGGTGACGACCTTGCGCAGTTCGGCGATGACCTGGCGGATGAACAGGGCGATGCCCCCGAAGAACCGGGAGAAGGGGTTGCCCTTCTTCTGGCGCGTGGCGCCGGCCGCGACGACGTCGCCGCGCGGTTCGTCCTGATCCATCCTGAATGTACCTTTCGTGTGTCAGCGTGCGCTGACGCGCAGGGCGGACAGGAATCGAACCTGCAACCTGCGGTTTTGGAGACCGCTGCTCTGCCAATTGAGCTACCGCCCTAGAGACCCGGAGGTCTCGGGGATGCCCTCCCCACCCTGCCACCGGCCGATGTCGTAGACGCCAGGCACGGCGAAAGAATGCAGAGAACAACTGCTCACCAAGCATACGGCATCGATCCGGTGGTGCCGAACAGGAAGCGGAACCGGCGTTGTTGCTAGGCTCGGCGGGCGGACGAAGCAGGAAGGGACGCATGTGAGTGGGGATGTGCAGCAGTTCCAGGTGGACCTGCGCGGAGTCGTCGATCTGCTCAGCCGGCACATCTACTCCAGCCCCCGGGTCTATCTGCGGGAACTGCTCCAGAACGCGAGGGACGCGATCGCCGCGCGCCGTGAGGTCGACGGGGGCGGCAGCCGCATCCGGATCACGCCGCTGACCGCGCAGTCGGGCGAGTTCGTGCTCCGCGACGACGGCGTGGGCCTGACCGCCGCCGAGGTCGCCGATCTGCTCGCGACCGTCGGGCGCAGCTCCAAACGGGACATCTTCGACCTCCCCCGGAGCGACTTCCTCGGCCAGTTCGGTATCGGGCTGCTGAGTTGCTTCATGGTCGCCGACACCATCGTCATCCGCTCCCGCAGCGCCAGAGGCGGCTCCGCGGTGGAGTGGACGGGCAGCGCGGACGGCACCTTCCGCGTCACGGAGATCGACGACGACCTCCCGATCGGCACCAGCGTGCACCTCGTGCCGCGCTTCGACGCCGACGAGCTGCTGCGGCCGGCGGCCGTGCACGAGCTCGCGACCACGTTCGGGGAGTTCCTGCCGGTGCGGGTGACCATCGACGCGCCCGGCGGGGATATCGACGTGACGCGCGAGCCTCCTTTCCTCGACCCCGCCGCCGATGTCGAGGCGGCCGTGCAGTACGGTCGCGACCTGCTCGGGGCCGCCCCGCTGGACGTGATCCCGCTGAGCGAGCCGGCGACCGGGACGCAGGGCCTGGCGTATGTCCTGCCCTTCGCTCCTCCGCCCGGCGCCCGGCAGGCGACCCGCATGTACCTGGGGCGCATGCTGCTGTCCGAACGCGTCGACGACGTGCTGCCCGACTGGGCCTTCTTCGTTCGCGCCGTCGTCGACTCCACCGGCCTCGCGCCGACCGCGAGCCGCGAGTCCCTCGTCGAGGACACGGCCCTGGAGCACGTCCGGGAGCAGCTGGGTGCCGGGATCCGCCGCTGGGTGCTCGAGCTCGGGCTGCGCGAACCGCATCGCCTCGCGCAGTTCGTCGCGGTGCACGAGGTCGGACTCAAGTCCCTGGTGCGCCACGACGAAGAGCTCGCGCGCTTCATCACCCGCTGGCTCACCGTGGAGACGACGCACGGCACGCTGCGGATCGGCGAGCTCGTGGAACGGTACCCGCACGTGCGCTACGCCCAGACGGTCGACGAGTTCCGCCAGGTGGCGGGCATCTCTCCCTCGGACGAGGTGCTCGTCAACGGCGGCTACCTCTACGACGCCGACCTGATCCGCCTGCTCCCCGACCTCTACCCGCAGGTCACGGTGGAGAAGGTCGACGTGACCGGGGAACTCGATCGCCTCGACCCGCCGCCGCTCGACGACCGGGACATCGCGATGTCGCTGGAGTCCCGCGCCGGCGCCGTGCTCGCCGCCTCCGACTGTGCCGTCGTCGTCAGGGCGATCGATCGCCCCGAGTTGACCGGACTCTACGTCGCGGACCCCGAGGTGCTGCGGACGATCGACCGGGGGCGCACCAAGGGCATCGCGAGCACGCTCTGGGGCGGGGTGCTCGACCGGATCGATCAGACGCTCTCCTCCGCGCGAGACGACGATCTCACGGCCCGGCTGTGCCTGAACTGGTCGAACCGCGTCGTCCGCGCCCTCGTCCGCGTCGAGGACGACGCGGTGTTCGCGCGCACGGTCCAGCTGCTCTACATCCAGGCGCTCCTCGCGGGACATCACCCGCTCTCGGACGCCGACCGGGCCCTCATGACCAGCGCCCTCTCCGACCTCGTCTCGCTCTCCGCCGGCATCGAGGGGGACACGCTTCCCTTCGACGCGCGCTGACACCCCCGACTACCCGAAAGGGCCCTCCATGGCACGTCCGAAGAAGCGCTTCCAGCAGCTCATCGAGGAGATCGATCGCACCCCCTGGGGCCCGGCCGAGCAGGCCCTCGTGGCGGAGGCCGTCGCGCTGGCCATCGAGATCGGCGACGAACGGCTGGAGTACGAGGCCCGGATGCGCCAGACCGCTTCGGCGAACATGGTCGGGGCCACCGACGTCATGCTCAACTCCTTTGCCTGGTGCCTCGCGCACCACGACGCCGACCCGCAGCGGTTCCCCGCCGACCTCGACAACGGCGGCGCCGACCTCATGTGGCAGTTCAAGTGGATGGCGTCGTCCCTGCGCTCCTCCCCCGCCTTCTCGCAGGAGCAGATCGCCGCGGTGCTCGACGACATGGAGGCGCACTACCGCGCCGCAGGACTCGGCCTCAGCGGCGTGCTGACCGCCCGTTTCGAGGACGCCTGGGACGCGGGCCGGTTCGACGCCGCCGAAGCCCTGCGGGTGCAGCTCGAGGCCACGCCGCGCGACGAGCACAGCCACTGCGACGCGTGCAGCCGCAGCCAGTTCGCGGGCTTCTTCGCGGAGACCGACCGCGACGCCGACGCCATCCGCCTCGTCGAGGAGATGATCGAAGGCGGCTTCTCCTGCGGCGAGGAGCCGGAGCATGCGCTCTCCCGCGTCCTCCTCCCCTACCTCCGCGCCGGCCGCACGGAGGAGGCGAAGACCGCGCACCTGCGCAGCTACCGCCTGGCGAAGGACAACCCCGACAACCTGCGCATCGTGGCCAACAACATCGTGTTCGCCGCGATCACCGGCAACGAGGCGCGGGCACTGGCTCTGATCGAGAAGCACATCGCGTGGCTGGCCCACGACGGCCTCAACGTCGACGCGCACTTTGCCGCCCTCACCGCCTTCGCGGTCGCTCTGGACCGCGTCACCGCCGCCGGTCACGGCGACACCCCGGTCCGCGGCGCCGATGCCCCGGCGCTCGTGTCGCTGCTGGGCGCGCACGACGGCCCGTGGAGCGCCGCCGACCTGGCCGCGACCGCCTGGTCGACGGCGGAGCGCATCGGCGCGGACTTCGACAAGCGGGACGGCACCGACGGCCACGCTCGCAGCCTCGCCCGGATGCGTGCTCTCGCCGACGAGAGCTACGACGTCCCGATCCGCTCCGACGCGTTCGTCGCTCCCGCTCCCGCCACCGCTCCGGCAGATCCGCAGGCCTGGTACGAGCGGGCGATGCAGCTCGCGCAGTTCGGCGCCGAGCAGGAGACCCTCGCCGCACTCCCGCACGCCCTGGAAGTCGATGACGCCGCCCAGCGCGCGCAGCTCCTGTCGATGCACCTCGGCATCCTCGTCGCTCTCGACCGAGTGGAGGATGCCGAGCGCCTGCTTCCCGACCGGATCGCCGCGCTGCGGGCCGCCGGGAACGACGTGCAGGCCGACCTCGAGGAGCGTCTGGGCCTGGCGACGTTCGGCCTGCACACCGACGAGACCATGGCGGCGCTCGAAGAGGAGCTGGCTGAGGCCGACCGTCTTCCCGCGTGGTCGCGCGGCGACCTGGCGATCAGCCGAGCGTCGCTGCACCTCCGGGCGGAGGAGCCGGATGCGGCGCTCGACCTCGCCGAGCTCGCCGCCCGCTCGTTCGCCGAGGCCGAGGACACCCGGCTGTCCAACACCACGACGCTCGTGGCGATCGGCGCGGTGCTGAGCAAGGGCGACCTGGACGCCGGTCGCACGCTCCTCGACCGCTTCCTCGCCCAGGACGACCTCTCCGCCGGCCACCGGGCCCACGCGCTGCAGACCCGGGCCCGCGTGCGCGGCGGCACGGGTGCGTACCAGGACGGGGCCGTCGATGCCGACGAGGTGTGCCGCCTGCTCGCCGAACTCGGCGCCACCCGGGCTCTCGCCGACGCGCACGTGCTCGCGGGTGCGCTCTGGGAGGACGCCGAGCAGCCCGAGAAGGCCGTCACGCGCTACCGTCTGGCCGCCCGGCTCCAGGACGAGGGCGATCGCACCGGCGTCGACTTCCGGCTGGCCAGGGCGATGCTCCGTGCCGGAGACGCGGAAGAGGCCGCGGAGCTCTTCGGCGACGTGCTCCAGCGCGAGGAGATCGCCGAGACCCCTGCCGGCTCCCGCGCCATGACCGCCTCCCTCCTGGCGCGGTCGCTCGCCGAGTCCGGGGAGTACGGTCAGGCGGTCGGAGCGCACGGCTACGCGGCCGAACTGTTCGGACAGGCGGAGGCGCACGCCGACCAGGCCATGGCCATGACGGAGCAGGCGAAGATCCTCGCCCGGTTCGAGGAGCACGACGACGCGGTGCGGCTGCTGGAGGGCGCTGCGGACATCGTGCGGCGCGCCCCCGAGGCCGTGGGCGCGCTGTCCGAGGTGCTGCACAGCCTCGGCCAGGCCTACGCAGGCCGGGGTGACGAGCGCGCGTTCCCCCTCTTCGACGAGGTCGCCGCCCTCGCCCAGGAGCACGAAGCCGGCTGGCTGCTCGCCGACGTGACCGACTCCCGCGGCCGCGCACTGGCCCAGCTGGGCCGGATCGATGAGGCCGTCGCCGCTGCTCTCACCGCCGCCGACGGTTTCGCGGCGCTCGGCGACCAGGGCGCCGCAGGAAGCTCGGAACTGTTCGCGGGCCGGGTGCTCGCGGGGAACGACCGCCCGGCCGATGCCGTGCCGGTGTACCGGAGCGCCCTGGAGCATGCCGAGGGCTTCCCGCCGCTGCGTCAGGTGGCGGCGCTGGAGCTCGGCGACGTGCTGGAGGCGCTGGGGCGGCACGCCGAGGCCGCCGCGGTCAGGGCTCTCGTCGAAAGCTGACGCGACACCGGCGCGGGATCCGGAGGGGATCCCGCGCCGATGCGGATGCGGCGGAGGGCCGCGTCAGAAGAGCTGACGCCAGTTCGCCCGCGCGAGGTCGAGCAGCTCGTCGCCGCGACCCGACATGACCGTGCGGATCGCGTAGAGCGCGAAGCCCTTGACCTGCGCGGCCTCGATCGTCGGCGGCATGGACAGCTCCTGCCGCTCGGTCACGACATCGAGCAGCGCGGGACCCTCGTGCGCGAGGACCTCGCGGACGGCCTCCGGCAGATCCTCGCTGCGCTCCACACGACGGGCGAAGATCCCCATGGCCTCGGCGATCGCGGCGAAGCTGGGGTTGTCGAGCCCGGTGCCGTAGGTGACGAAGCCGGCGGCCTTCATCTCCAGCTCCACGAAGTTCAGCGACGAGTTGTTCACCACGATCGTCTTGACCGGGAGCCCGTTCTGGGTGAGCGTGAGCAGCTCGCCGAGCATCATCGCGAGGCCACCGTCGCCGGCGAGCGCCACGACCTGACGGTCCGGATGCGCGACCTGCGCGCCGATCCCGTGCATCAGAGCGTTCGCCATCGAGCCGTGCGTGAACGATCCGATCAGCCGGCGCCCCTCGCTCATGGACAGATACCGCGCGGCCCAGACGGTCGGCGACCCCACGTCAGCGGTGAAGATCGCGTCGTCGGCGGCGTACTCGTCCAGCAGACGTGCCAGGTACTGCGGGTGGATGGGCCGCGTGCCCTTGGCCGGCACCGCGAGCTCGTCGAGCTTCTTCCGCGTCTTCCGGTAGTGGGTCACGGCGTCGTCGAGGTGGCCGCGGTCGTCCTTCCGCGCGAGGCGGGGCAGCAGGGCTTCGGCGGTGGCCTTCACGTCACCGACGAGGCCGAGGTCGAGCGGGTGGCGCTTGCCGAGCTGGGACCCGCGGATGTCGACCTGGATGGTGGTCGCGTGCTCCGGGTAGAACTGCTCGTATGGGAAGTCGCTGCCGAGGACGAGGAGCGTGTCGGCGGCCTCCATGGCCCGGTAGCCCGACGCGAAGCCGAGCAGCCCGGTCATCCCGACATCGAACGGGTTGTCGTACTCGATGAACTCCTTGCCGCGCAGCGCGTGGACGATCGGGGCTCCGAGCGCATCGGCGAGCGCGATCACCTCGTCGTGCGCGCCCTCCACGCCGGCCCCGGCGAGGATGGTGACCTTCTTGGCGGCGTTCAGCATGGTCGCGGCCTTCTCCAGCTCCGGGCCGCTGGGCTGGATCAGCGGGCGGGTGCGCTCGATCACCACGGCGCGGTCGTCCGCGATCTCCGACAGCGCCACGTCACCGGGGATCACGAGGACGGCGACGCCGCGCTGCTCGATGGCCGCGCGCATCGCGATCTCCATCAGCCGCGGCATCTGCGACGGATCCGCGACGTATTCGACGTAGACGCTGCACTCGCGGAACAGCTCCTGCGGGTGGGTCTCCTGGAAGTACCCGGTGCCGATCTCGACGGTCGGGATGTGGGCGGCGATGGCGAGCACCGGCACCCGGGAACGCTGCGCGTCGTACAGGCCGTTGATGAGGTGCAGGTTGCCGGGGCCGCACGAGCCCGCCACGACGGCGAGGTCTCCGGTGGTGCCGGCGTCGGCCGCTGCGGCGAAGGCTGCGGACTCCTCATGGCGCACGTGCACCCACCGGATCCGGCCGTCCTTGCGGAGGGCGTCCGTGAGTCCGTTCAGGGAGTCGCCCGGGATGCCGTAGACCCGGTCGACTCCGTTGGCGTTCAGAGTCTTGACGATGTTCTCAGCGACATTGGCCATACCCCGACCCTACGCCCGCCGAGGCCTCCCCGGGCCGGGCTCAGTACTCCTGCGGGCCGTCCCGGTCGGGCTCGGGATCGCGCCGGAACGCGCGGCCGGACACCGATGCCGGGGCGATGCGCACGTACACCCGCTTGTCGGTCGGGATCCACGGGCGCAGGCCCGCCGCCTCCGCCCGCTCGAGGTCGGCGTCGGTCTCCAGAGCCTGCGCACGCCCGCGCACGATGACGCTCCAGGCGGCGGTGTCCGTGTGGTCGTCGACCTCGAAGAGCACGTCGGCGTTGACCGTCAGCTCGAACAGCTTGCTCCCCGGGGCCGTGCGGAACAGGAGTCCTTCGCCGTCGACGGCGTAGTTCACGGGGAAGATGTCGATGGTCTCGCCGACCCTGGTGACGAGCCGCCCGAGCTCCTGGCTGCGCAGGTGCTCCCAGCTCTGCTCCGCGGTGAGGGTCTGGACCGGATCCGTGTGCGCACTCATGCCGCCATTGTGCCTCGTCCGTCCTCGACGCGCACCCCACTGGCCCGGCCCCTCTCGTGCGAGCGGCCCCCTTGCGTGCGTACGCAAGGGGGCCGCTCGGCCGCAAGGGGGTGGGTCGACGGTCAGCCGATGCGGATCAGCTTCTTGTTGACGAACTCGTCGGCGGCCAAGTGGCCGAGCTCGCGGGCCGTGCCGCTGCGCTTGATGCCGCCGAACGGGAGCTCGGGGCTGTCGGCGAGCACGAGGTTCACGTAGACCATGCCCGCCTCGATCCGGTCGGCCACCCGCTCCGCCTGCGCCTCGTCCGTCGTGAAGACGTAGGAGCCGAGACCGAACGTGGTGTCGTTGGCCAGCGCGACCGCCGCATCCTCGTCCGCGACGCGGTACACGACCGCCGCGGGGCCGAACAGCTCCTCGCGGTAGACGTCCATCTCCGGGGTCACGTCGGCGAGCACGGTCGGTGCGAAGAACGCCCCGTCGCGCGTGCCGCCCGTGAGGAGGGTCGCACCCTGGGCCACGGCGGTGTCGATCTGCTTCTGCAGGTTCTCGGCCGCCGCCTCCGACGAGACCGGGCCGAGGACCGTGTCCTCCAGCGTGGGATCGGTCGCCTCGACGGCCGCCATCGCCGCCGTGAACTTCTCCACGAACGCGTCGTAGAGGTCGTCGACGATGATGAAACGTTTGGCGCCGTTGCAGGCCTGACCGTTGTTGTCGAGCCGCGCGTCCACACCCGCCTGCACGGTGGCGTCGAGGTCGTCGGTGGAGAGCACGATGAACGGGTCGGACCCGCCGAGCTCCAGCGCGACCTTCTTGAGATTGCGCCCGGCGACCTCGGCGACCGCGGCGCCGGCGCGCTCGGAGCCGGTCAGCGACACGCCCTGCACCCGCCAGTCCGCGATCATCGCCGCGATCTGGTCGTTCGTGGCAAGCACGTTCTGGTACGCGCCCTTCGGGAAGCCGGCGTCGTGGTAGATCGCCTCGATCGCGCTCGACGACTCCGGGCACTGCGGCGCGGGCTTCAGGAGGATCGTGTTGCCGACGATCAGGTTCGGCGCGGCGAAGCGCACGATCTGGTACGCCGGGAAATTCCACGGCATGATGCCCACGAGCGGCCCCAGCGAGGAACGGCGGATGATCGCCGACCCCTCCCCGAGGATCTTGATGGGCTGGTCGGCCATGATGTCCTCGGCCTGGTCCGCGTAGTACTCCGCGATGTCGGCGGCGAAGTCGACCTCGCCGAGTGCGGCTTCCCGCGGCTTGCCCATCTCGCGCACGAAGATGTCGGCCAGCTCCTCGCGGCGCTCGCGGTGCAGCTCGGCTGCACGGCGCAGCAGCGCGGCACGGTCGGCGACCGTGGTGGAGCGCGACCACTCGCGGTGCGCCTCGTCGGCGGCCGCGACGGCCTCCTCGATCTGCGCGTCGGTGAACGTGTCGTACGACGCCAGGGTCTCGCCGGTGGCGGGGTTGACGACGGCGTAGTCGGTCATGTCTCTCCTCCTCTTGCCGTGCCGGTCAGGAGACCGGGATCAGCGTGTACTTGGTGGACAGGTACTCGTGGATGCCCTCGAAGCCGCCCTCGCGACCGACGCCGGACTGCTTGACGCCGCCGAAGGGAGCCGCCGCGTTGGAGACGACACCCACGTTCAGACCCATCATGCCGGTCTCCAGCGCGTCGATCATCCGCTGACCGCGCTGCAGGTTCTCGGTGAAGACGTAGGAGACAAGGCCGTACTCGGTGTCGTTGGCGAGGCGCACGGCCTCGTCCTCGGTCTCGAAGGTCGCGATCGCGAGCACCGGGCCGAAGATCTCCTCGCGGAGGATCGCGGACCCGGGGACCACGTCGGTGAGGACCGTGGGCTCGTAGAACGTGCCGGTGCCCTCGAGCGCCTTGCCGCCCGCGAGCAGGGTCGCGCCACGCTCGACGGCGTCGTCCACGAGCTCGCCGGCCTTGGCCACGGCGTCCTCGTCGATGAGCGGGCCGATCGCCACACCCTCTTCCGTGCCGCGGCCGATCTTCATGCCGTTGACGCGCTCGGTGACGCGCTTGGCGAACTCGCCCGCGACGTCCTTGTGCACGATGAAGCGGTTCGCCGCCGTGCAGGCCTGACCGATGTTGCGGAACTTCGCGGCGAGAGCGCCGTCCACGGCCTTGTCGAGGTCCGCATCGTCGAACACGACGAACGGGGCGTTGCCGCCGAGCTCCATCGAGACCCGCAGCACGCCCTCGGCCGCCTGGGCGATGAGCTTGCGGCCGACCTCGGTCGATCCGGTGAAGGACAGCTTGCGCAGCCGAGGGTCGGCGATGATCGGGGCGGACAGGGCGCTCGACTTCGAGGTCTGCACGACGTTGACGACGCCCTTCGGCAGACCGGCCTCCTCGAGCAGGGTCGTGAAGAAGATGGTCGTGAGCGGCGTGAGTGCCGGGGGCTTGATCACGACGGTGCAGCCGGCGGCGAGGGCCGGGGCGATCTTGCGCGTGGCCATCGCGAACGGGAAGTTCCACGGCGTCACGAAGAACGACGGGCCGACGGGGCGCTGCGACACGATCATGTGACCGGTGCCCTCGGGGTTGAGGCCGTAGCGGCCGCTGATGCGCACGGCCTCCTCGCTGAACCAGCGGAGGAACTCGCCGCCGTACGCGACCTCGCCGCGGGCCTCGGCGAGGGGCTTGCCCATCTCGAGCGTCATCAGCAGCGCGAGGTCCTCCTTGCGCTCCTGCACGAGGTCGAACGCCCGGCGCAGGATCTCGCCGCGCACGCGCGGCGCCGTCGCGGCCCACTCGTCCTGCGCGGCGACGGCCGCGTCGAGCGCCCGAATGCCGTCCGCGGGGGTGGCGTCGGCGATCGTGCGGATCACCTGGTTGGTCGAGGGGTCCTTGACGTCGAAGGTCGCGCCGGTCTCCCCCTCGATCCACTCCCCGCCGATGAAGAGGCCGGTGGGGATGCTGTCGAGCAGCGCCTGCTCGTTCTGAGTGCTCATGGATTCTCTCTCTTTCAGACGGACGTGGGACGACGGCGGCGGCTGGGCGGAGCGTCCATACCCAGCGTCTCACCGCGGAAGAAGGCGGGGCGGCGGATGGCGTTCCAGATCATCACGGCGATGCCGACGACGATGATGAGGATGCCGAGGATGAAGACGATCCCGATGCCGCCGATCTCCGACCCGGAGCCGTAGGCCGGGTCCATGGAGTCGATCAGCGTGGTGAAGAACAGGATCGCCAGGATGATGCCGCCCACCAGCGGGAACAGGAAGGTGAAGAAGACGTTCCGCGCCGAGTCGAACCACTGCTTGCGGAAGTACCAGACGCAGGCGAACGCGGTGATCCCGTAGTAGAAGCAGATCATCATGCCGAGCGTGAGGATCGTGTCCCACAGCGTGTCCTCGCTGACCACGCGCATCACGGCGTAGAACGCGGAGGCCACGATGGCCGACACGATCGTGGCGTAGCCGGGGGTGAAGAACCGCGGGCTCACCTTCGCGAACGACTTCGGGAGCGCACCGTAGTGGCCCATCGCGAGCAGGGTACGGGCCGGACCGACGAACGTCGACTGCAGCGACGACGCCGAGCTCGTCAGCACCGCGAGCGAGACGAGGAACGCGAGCGGACCGAGGATCGGTCCGGAGAGGTGGAAGAACACGTTCTCCTGGATGTCGCCGTTGCCGAGGCCGAGCTCCCCCGTGCCGACGCCCGCGAACATGATCATCGCGACGGCGAGGAGCAGGTACAGCGAGACGATCGTGAGCACGGTGACGGTGGCCGCGCGCCCCGGGGTCTTCTCCGGGTCCTTCGTCTCCTCGTTCATGGTGAGGGTGACGTCCCAGCCCCAGAAGATGAAGATCGACAGCGACAGACCCGCGGCGACGGCGCTGAACGACGAGATCGCGAACGGGTTGAACCAGTTGAGGTCGAACGGCTGGTAGTCGAAGCCGTTGCCGCCCACGGCCTGCACGATCGCGGCGACCGCGAAGAACACGAGCACGAGGATCTGGAATCCGACCAGCCAGTACTGCAGCTTCTGCGTGGTCTGCATGTCGCGGTACGACACCCACGTCGCGCCGAGCATGAAGAGCAGGCAGACGCCGATGTTGATCCAGGTCACGCCGGCGAGATCGGCGATCTCCGGATTGCCCGTGATCTGCGACAGCAGCAGGAACAGGAAGTCGACCGCGACGCCGGCCAGGTTGGAGAGCACGAGGATCGTGGCGACCACGAGGCCCCAGCCGGCCATCCAGCCCACCCACGGTCCGAACGCCCTGGCGGCCCAGGTGAAGGACGTACCGGAGTCGGGCATGCGGTTGTTGAGCTCGCGGTAGCCGAAGGCCACGAGGAGCATCGGGATGAAGCCGACGAGGATGATCGCCGGGATCTGCGCGCCGACCTCGGACGCGGTGGGGCCGACGGCGGCCGTGAAGGTGTAGGCGGGGGCGATGCACGAGATGCCGATCACGACGGCGCCGATCAGACCGACGGTGCCGGCGCTCAGGCCCTTCGTCGAGATTCCGGTCGTGACGCCGGATGCGGGCTCCGTCGCCCGGTTGGTGCTGCTCATCAGCGGTCTCCTGCTTCATCGCGGGTACGCGGGACGACGATCATGGGGACGGGCAGCTCGTGCAGCATCTTCGCCGCCGTGGAGCCCAGGAAGAGGCGGCGCGGCTGCGCCAGCCGGCTGGAGCCGACGAGCACGACCTCGCCGGGGAGCCAGGAGAGCCCGGCCACGGCGTCCTCCACCGTCTCGCCGGGGGCCTCCTCGACGACGGCGCCGAGACCGTCCGGCAGCCGCTCGGCGGCCACGGCCAGCACCTTGTGCGCGTGCTCGCTGCCGGCGAGGCGGATGGCGCCGGTGTCGAGCCCCGGCGGCACGTCGAACGGAACGAGGGACACCAGGCGCAGGCTCACCTCGGCGGCTCCGGCGAGGGCGACGGCCTGGTCGAGCACGCCCTCCGCGCCGGGACGGGTGCCGACGGCGACGGTGACGCGCGGGAGCACGTGGTCGTCCTGCTGCGCGAGACCGGCCGGCGCGAGAGCCACCGGGATCGGCGAGGAGTGCAGCAGCTCCGAAGCGACACTGCCCAGGCGGTGCCGTCCGAAGAGGCCCCCGCCGGCCGTGCCGATCACGATGACGCTGGCGTCGAACACCTCACCGGCGGCGATGAGGCCCTCCGCGAACGACTCCGAGAAGCGCACGTGGCCGCTGCGCACGAGCTCCTGCGGCAGACGCACGACCGCGTCCTGCAGCCAGCTCCGCGCCTGCTTCCGGATGACGTCCTCGTAGGCGCGCTCCGGCGGCACGGCGGCGCTCCGGGTGCCCTCGGTCGGCAGCACGATCACGAGGTGCAGGGTCGCGCCGATGCTGCGCGCCAGTCGCGCGCCCAGCGCCGCGGCGTCCGCCCCCGCATCCGTCGCCGTGTAGCCGACGACGACCGAGCCGGTCATCAGCCGATGCTCTCGGGAGCGCCGGTCTCGCGACGGGCGTCGACGATGTTCGCGGCGACGAGGTGGCCCATGCGGATCGCCCCGTCGACGTGCTGGTACCCCGCTCCGGCCATGTCGCTGCAGGCGAAGTGGATCGGGCCGACCGGCGTGCGCAGGTCGGCGCCGTAGCGGTGCAGGCCCCCGAGGTCGAAGCTCGCGGCGTACGCGCCGCGGGTCCACTCCTCGCTGCCCCAGTCGCTCTCGTAGTAGACGACCGGGTTCTTGGCCTCGGGACCGTAGTAGTGCGAGAGCGACTCGAGGATGCGCTCCTTGCGCTCCTCGGCCGACAGCTCGAACACGCCGTCGGCGTTCGCGTCGGACACGAAGCCGACCAGGGTGCCGCGCTCGTCGCCGTGGTTGGTGTTGTCGTACGCCTCGTGCGAGAGCTCGTACGGGCTGAACGCCGTGCCGCTCAGACCCTGCTCGCGCCAGAACGGGCGGTCGTAGACCGCGTGCACCTTGATGACGAAGCCCATCGACAGGTGCTGGTGCAGCTGGTGCTGACGACGCGGCAGCGGCGGGACGAACGAGATGCGGTTGTAGAGGATGGGGGCGTGCGCGAGGATCGCATACCGCGCCCGGACCGTGAGGTCGTCGGTGGTCGCCACGACCCCGTCATCCGACCACTCCAGGCTGCGGACGGGCTGGTTCAGCAGCACGTCGTCGCCCAGGCGCTCGGCGAGACGCAGCGGCACCTGCTGCAGCCCGCCGACGACGCGCTTGTCGAGGATGAAGTCCGCGTCGACGAGGTTCGAGTACGAGCCGGCCGAGGCCGCCATGAGCAGCGACTGCAGCAGCGAGAACGCGTGGGTCGGCTTGGTCAGCATCGCCGAGCCGGTGGCGAAGGCGAGGTTGCGAACAGCCTCGTCGTCATCGGTCTGCGCGCGCAGCCAGGCGTCCCACGAGATCGAGTCCCACTCGGCCGCGTTCGGGTGCTCCCACGGGCGGTCCGGGTCGATCTCGGCGACGAGGGCGTCGAGGATGCCGGTGATGCGGGCGATCACGGCCTCGGTCTCCGCCGACACCGGGAACATCTCACCCGTGAAGCGGTGGGCCTGGCCATCCGGGCCGACGTAGACGCTGTCGCCCTCGCGGTACCGGCTGTAGGTCTCGAGGCCCAGCTCCTCGATCGTGTCCTTGAGCGCGTCCTGATCGGGCGAGACCCACTGGCCGCCGATCTCCAGCATCGCACCGTCGATCACGTCGGTCCACAGCCGGCCGCCCACGCGGTCGCGGGCCTCCAGCACGGCGACCGACAGTCCGGCCTTCCGCAGGTCGTTGGCCGCCGTGAGCCCTGCGGCTCCGGCGCCCACGATCAGCACGTCGCGCGTGATCTCAGCCATCTGCAACTCCTTCGTCGTCGGGGGATGCGGGGGATGAAGTACCGGTCGCGTCCCGAAATCCCCCGATCCGGGGACGCGACCGGACAGATGTCAGGCGCCGGCGAGCGCCTCGGCCACGACGTCGAGGCCCTCGTTCAGCAGCTCGTCGCCGATGGACAGCGGCGGGAGGAAGCGGATGACGTTGCCGTAGGTGCCGCAGGTGAGGACGATGACGCCCTGCGCGATGCACGCCTTGGCCACGGCGGCCGTGAGCGCGGCGTCCGGAGCCTTGGTCTCCGGGTCGACGAACTCGGCGGCGACCATCGCGCCGTGACCGCGGACGTCGCCGATGCGGGCGTCCTCGGCCTGGAGGGCGCTGAGCCGCCCGATGAGGATCTCGCCGATCTCGCGGGCCCGCTCGATGACGCCGTCGTTCTCGAACACGTCGATGGCCGCCAGCGCCGCGGCACAGGCGATCGGGTTGCCGCCGTAGGTGCCGCCGAGGCCGCCGGAGTGCGAGGCGTCCATGATCTCGGCGCGACCGGTCACGGCCGCGAGCGGCAGCCCGCCCGCGATGCCCTTGGCGGTGGTGATGAGGTCGGGCTCGATGCCGAAGATCTCGCTGGCGAACATGTGGCCGGTGCGGGCGAAGCCGGTCTGCACCTCGTCGGCGATGAAGACGACGCCGTTCGCGCGGCACCAGTCGACGATCGCGGGGAGGAAGCCGTCGGCGGGGACGATGAAGCCGCCCTCGCCCTGGATGGGCTCGATGATGACGGCCGCGAGGTTGTCGGCGCCGATCTGCTTCTCGAGCTGCAGGATCACGCGGGCCGCGGCCTCGCCGCCCTCGAGTCCGTCGCGGAACGGGTAGGACATCGGCGCGCGGTAGACCTCGGGGGCGAACGGGCCGAAGCCGCTCTTGTAGGGCATCGACTTCGCGGTCAGCGCCATGGTGAGGTTCGTACGGCCGTGGTAGCCGTGGTCGAACGCGACGACGGCCTGGCGTCCGGTGTGCTTGCGGGCGATCTTGATCGCGTTCTCGACGGCCTCGGCGCCGGAGTTGAACAGGGCGCTCTTCTTGGCGAAGTCGCCGGGGGTGACGCGGTTGAGCGCCTCGGCGACGCCGACGTACGACTCGTACGGCGAGATCATGAAGCAGGTGTGCGTGAACTGCGCGGCCTGCGCGGCGACGGCCGCGGCGACCTTCGGGTGCGCGTTGCCGACGGTGGTCACGGCGATGCCGGAGCCGAGATCGATGAGCGAGTTGCCGTCGGCGTCGACGACCACCCCTCCCCCGGCCGCGACGGCGGCGACGGGCACGGTGTGTCCGACACCGGCGGCGACCGCGTCCGCCTTGCGGGCGAGGACCTCGGCCGACCGCGGGCCGGGGAGTTCCGTGACGAGGCGACGCTCCTGCGGGAGGTCGGGGCCGCCGAGGGGGACTGCGGGTGCTGCGGTGTCGAGGAGAGCCATGTCGCGAGCGTACGGCGGCAGCGGAGACGCCCGCATTCGCCGGAACGTACAATCGGAGAATTGATTTCGCCGTCTCGTACAATCGGAGATCGCATGGCCCCCACCCATCCGCCCACGCTGTCCGCCCTGCTGCGGCGTCGGGATCTGGACCTGCGCCTCGTCTCCGCCGCCGCCGACCTGCCGGACGGCGCCCTCGACCGTCCGCTGCGCTGGGTGCACAGCTCGGATCTCGCGGACCCGACGCCCTTCCTCGCGGAAGACCTGGTGCTCCTGACCACGGGTACCCAGTTCGACGACGCGGACGCCATCCCGCCCTACGTCGTGCGCCTCGCCGAGCGTGGGGTGCTGGGCCTCGGGTTCGGCACCGACGTGCATCGCTCGGGAACGCCGGAGGAGTTGATCGCGGCGTGCGCCGACCAGGGCATTCCGCTGTTCGAGGTTCCGTACCGCACGCCGTTCATCGCCGTGGCCCGCGCGCACTCCGAGGCGATCGCGGCGCAGGCCTACGCCCGGCGCACCTGGGCGCTGGACACCCAGCGCGCCCTCGCCCTCGCCGCGCTCCGACCGCGCGGGCTGGACGCCATCGTCACGGAGCTCGGCCGTCGTCTCGGAGCCTGGGCCGGCATGTTCGACGCGGCGGGCGACCTGCTCGTCGCCCACCCCCGCGATGCCTTCTCGACGACTGTCCGGGAAGAGCTCGGGACGCGGGTCCAGGAGATCCTCGACCGCGGACTCGAGGCGGGGCAGTCCCTCACCCTCGAGGCGCACACCTTCATGCTCTTCACGGTGGGGCGGGGCGGGCACCTGCGCGGCGTCCTCGCCGTGGAGGCCGACGCCCTCGACCAGGAGGCCAGAGCCGTCGTCACGTCGGTCATCGCGATGGCCGGACTCGCGCGGGAGCAGAGCGAGCAGCTCGCCCGCGGCCGACGGCGGCTGCACACGCAGCTGCTGCGCTCGCTCCTGGGCGACGACCCCGGCCTCGCGCGCCGGGTGCTCGGCAGCCTCCCGCCCGCCCCCGTGGTGGTCGCCGTGACCGGAGAAGCCCCGGCGGAACCGCTGCTGGACTGGTGGGAGCGCCGACGCCTCGAGCACGGGACCCCGGCCTTCCTCGCGGACTCCGAGGACGGCGTGGTGGTCTGCATCTCCGTGACCGACGAGCCGCTTCTCGACGATGTGGCCGCCCGCTTCACCGCCCGCATCGGCGTCTCCGCTCCGGAGGGCTACGACGCCTTCTCCCGGGCGCACGCGCAGGCCCTCGTCGCCCTCCGTCAGCCCGGGACGAGCGGCGCCGTCCGGTACGCCGACACGGTCGGGTCGAGCCTGCTCACCGCTCTGGCCACGGATGAGGCCCGGCTCGTCGCGGAGTCGCGGCTCGCCCCGCTGCGGGAACACGACGCCGCCCACGGCACCGCGCTCGAACACGCGCTGCGCACCTGGCTCGACCACGACGCGCGCGCCGAGCAGGCCGCAGCCGCCCTCGGCATCCATCGCCACACGCTCCGCTCCCGGGTCTCCCACGCCGGAGCCCTCCTCGGGGTCGACCTGACGACCTTCCCCGCCCGGGCCGAGGTGTGGGCCCTCCTGCAGACCGCCCGCGACTGACCCGGCCCCCTCCGTCCCCGCCACTCCCTCCTTCCTCCGCGACGCCTGCACGACCGCGCGGCACCTGCACGACGGATCGGGCCGATGGGTCGTGCACCCGGACCGGGGTCGTGCAGGCGAAACCCGAAACCCGAACCCCGGAACCGGAGCCGACGGACTCAGCGGGCGAGGAGCCGCCGGGAGGCCGCGATGTCTGCGGCGGTCCGGGCGACGAGCTCCTCGACCTCGTCGAAGCGGAGCGTCGGCCGGAGCAGCGCCACGAGCTCGACCGACAGCCGCTGCCCGTAGAGGTCGCGGTCGACGTCGTGCAGGTGCACCTCGAGACGCCGCGCCCGGTCGCCGCAGAACGTGGGATTGACGCCGACGCTCGCCGTCGCCTCCCACCGCCGGTCGTCGCCGGGCAGCCGCGCCCAGGCCGCATAGATGCCGTCGTCGGGCAGCAGGCGCTCGGGCAGGGCGAGGTTCGCGGTCGGGAAGCCGAGCAGCCGGCCGCGACCGTCGCCGGAGACGACGAGCCCGGAGAGCACCGGGAGCGCCGGTCCGGTCACACGTCTGCGACGGGCGAGATCGCGCGGTAGCGGCTCTGGTGGAACACGAGCGGCTCGACGTCGTCGAAGAGCGTCACGTCCTGGATCTCGTAGAGCGCGATCTCGTGGTCGCCGCCGTCGAAGGTGCTGTGCAGGCGGCAGGTGAGCCAGAGCGCGGCGTCGTCGATCAACACGGCCCCGCCCTCCGAGCGATGCCAGGCATGGCCGCCGAACCGGTCCCCTTCGCGCGCGGACAGCGAGCGGCTGAGCGGCTCGTGGTGCGCGGCGAGGACGCTCATCCCCAGTTCCGGGACGGCGCGCAGCACGGGCCACGTCTTCGAGGTGCGGGCGGCGCTGACGGCGACGAGCGCGGGCTCCAGCGAGATCGAGGTGAAGGAGTTGACCGCCATGCCGACGGCGCGGTCCTCGACGTGGGCGGCCAGCGCGACCACACCGGTCGGGTAGACGGAGAAGGCGCGACGGAGAGCGCGGTCGCGCGGCAGGGCGTCGGTCACGGCAGTGGTCATCACGAAGTCCTTTCGTTAGTCAACTTTGACTAGTTTGAATCATATGCATTTTTGACCATGCAAACAACCGGTTTCACGACAGCGAGCCGTTAGCATGAAGCGCATGTCGACCACCCGCCTCGTCGTCCTCGGTGCCGTCAAGCAGTTCCAGCCCGTGCACGGCTACTTCCTCCGCCGCGAGCTCATGACCTGGCACGTCGACGAATGGGCGCACATCCAGCCCGGGTCGATCTACAACGCCCTCCGCGCGCTCGAGGTCGACGGTTACGTGGCGGAGAGCGGCACCGAGACCGAGGGCAAGCGCCCGGCGCGCACCACCTACCGCATCACCCCGGCCGGCGAGGTGGAGCTGCAGCGCATGCTGCGCGAGAACCTGTGGAACGTCGCGGCATTCGACACCCAGGCGATCATGACCGTGGCCTCGTTCATGTTCGTCCTCAGCCGGCAGGAGGTCATCGCCGGCCTCGAGCACCGCCTCATCAAGAGCGACGCCATCATCACGCAGAACGGCTTCGACGTGCAGGACACCCTCCGCTCGGAGACGACCCCGGAGTACGTCCGCGAGATCTTCGACCTCTCCACCGCCCGACTCACCGCCGAGAAGGAGTGGCTTCTGACGCTGCTGGAGCGGCTCCGAGCCGGGGCGTACACGTTCGCCGGTGAGACGACGGAGACCGAGCCCGCTCCCCCGCGCTGACAACGGAAGGCGCACGGCGGGACTCAGCGCCCGGCCACCATCGCCTCCAGGGCGGCGACGGACAGCGCCGGAGTGGTCGCGCCGCGATGCCGGGCCACGATCGCCCCCGCGGCACAGGCGCGCACGAGAGCGTGCTCGATGTCGTGCCCCTGGGCGAGCCCCGCGGCGAGGGCGCCGCAGAAGGCGTCCCCGGCTCCTGTCGTGTCGACGGCCTCGATGCGGAAGGCCGCCACGTGCACACCGGGGTGTCCCGACCGATGCAGCGTCACCCCCGCGGCCCCCTCCGTGAGCACGACCGCTCCGGCACCGGCGCGGAGGAGCCGCTCGACGCCGCCGAGCTCCGCGCACTCCGTCTCGTTCACGACCAGCACGTCCACCTCCGGCAGCAGCGCGACCGCCGCCTCGTGCGCGGGGGCGGCGTTGAGGATCGTGCGCGCCCCCGCACCCCGGGCGACCACGAGGGCGGCGGCGACCGCGGCGAAGGGCACCTCGAGCTGAGCGAGCACCACAGCTGCCCCGGCGATCCCGGCGAGGGCATCCTCTGGAGTGAGCTCGCCGTTCGCGCCGGCCGCTACGAGGATGCTGTTGTCGCCGTCGTCGAAGGCCAGCACATGCGCGACCCCGGTCGGCGCGGACGCGGAGCGGCGGAAAGCGGCCGCCACGCCCGCCTCTGTCAGCGCCGCCTCCAGCACGGCCCCGGCCTCGTCCGCTCCGACGACACCGCAGAACCGCGTCGCCGCTCCCGTGCGCGCCGCCGCGACGGCCTGGTTGAGGCCCTTGCCGCCGGGGAAGCGTCCCCCGGCCCGACCGAGCAGCGTCTCGCCGACGCGAGGTGGCCGCGAGACCTCGACCACGAGATCGAGGTTCGCGCTCCCCACGACGGCGACGCCGGCAAGGGTCTCAGACACGGGCCATCGTCCGCCGGAACGACGAACCGATGTGGGACTCGGCCAGCGCAGGCGTCGGAGTGCCCATCAGCCGTTCCCGCAGCGACTGCGGCTCGGCGGCGGGGTCGCTGATCGCCCCGCGCTCCTTGAGGATCGGCAGCACGTGCTCGATGAAGTCGGCGGTCGACGCCGGCGGGATCACCGGGGCGAAGAGGAAGCCGTCGAGGTCGGCGCCGTCGGCGAGCTCCATCATCCGGTCCGCCACCTGCTCCGGCGTGCCCACGATCGGTCGGGCGCCCACCCCGTGCGCGTGCCAGTCGCCGAGCACGTCACCCACCGTCTTGTCGGCGAAGCGGGCGACCTGCGTCTGCGACAGTTCGGTGCGGAGCTCGGACATCGGCGTGCTCGGGTCGTACGACGACAGGTCGAGCCCGGTGAACCAGGCGTAGGACGCCACGGTGACCTCGGGGTTCTGCGCGTCGGCGACCTCCGCGTAGGTGCGGCGCGCCTCCTCCTCGGTGCTGCCGACGACCGCGGCGAACGCCGACATGATCTTCACCTCGTTCGCGCCACGGCCGTTCTTCACCGCCTCCTCGCGGATCGCCGAGGAGTGCGCGCGGAGCTGCTCGACCGAGCCGCTGCCCACGAAGATCGCCTCGCCGTGCTTGCCGCCGAACTCGCGGCCGGCGGGCGACGCCCCGGCCTGGAACAGCACCGGCGTGCCCTGCGGCGAGCGCTGCGTGTTGCCGTAGCCGTGCGAGCGGAAGTAGGGGCCATCGTGCGCGATGCGGTGCACCTTGGCCGGGTCGGCGAAACGGCCCGCCTTGTCGCGCTCCAGGGCGCCTTCCTCCCAGGCCTCCTCCCACAGCTTGTAGACGACCTGCATGAAGTCGTCCGCCATCAGGTAGCGCTCGTCGTGCCCGACCATCGGCACGCCGAAGCCCTGCACTGCCGTGTCGGCGGTGCCGGTGGTGACGACGTTCCAGCCGATCCGGCCGCCGGACAGGATGTCGAGGGTGGCCAGGCGCCGGGCGAAGGAGTAGGGAGGCTCGAGCAGGGTCGACCCGGTGGCGACGAGGCCGAGGCGGGTGGTCTCCGGGATGAGGGCGGCGAGGATGATCGCCGGGTCGAGCCGGGGCAGGTCCAGGCCCTCGACCGAGCAGATGTCCGGGCGCTCGCCGGCGACGTCGGCCCAGCCCCACGCATCGGCGAGGAAGAGGAAGTCGAAGCCCGCGTCCTCGACCAGGCGCGCGGTGTCGCGCCAGTAGTCGAGCTTGTCGAAGAGGTAGCGCCGGTTGTCGGGGTGGCGCCAGGTCGCGGTGCCGGAGTCGTTCGCCTGGGCGTTCTCGAAGAGTCCGAGCCGCAGGGTCTTCACGGGGTGCTGAGCGGTCATGGCGGATGCCTTCCTGGGAGTGGGGGATGGTGTCGTTCGGAGTTTCCGGGCACGCCGGGGGAACCCGGGGGCGCAGGGGTCGCGCCCCCGGGACCGGGGGTCGTATGGTCAGCCCTTCGCGGTGACCTCGCCGTCGCTCCACCACAGGACGCGCCGGCGCACGACCGCGAGGAGCACGATGAGCAGCACCCCGAGCAGGCAGAGCAGGGCGATGCTCGCCCAGGTCACGGGCAGGTTCGCCTGCGCGGCCGACGTGGTGACGAGGGAGCCGAGTCCGGCCTGCTGCCCAGCCGCGACGAACTCCGCCACGGCCGCGCCGACCACGGCGAGGGGCAGCGCGATCCGCAGACCGGCGAACACGTACGGCATGCTGCCGGGGAACCGCAGCTCGCGGAAGATCTCCCACCGCGAGGCGTGCAGCGTCGTGAACACGTCCATGGCCTTCTGGTCCACGTCGCGGAGACCGGCGAGCGAGTTCACGAGCATCGGGAAGAACACCACGAGGCCGGTGACGATGAACTTCGGCACCATGCCGAACCCGAAGGCGACGACCAGGGCGGGAGCGATCGCGACGATCGGCGTGACCATCACGATGATGACCAGGGGCATGACGGCGCGCTCGATGATCTGGAACTCGGCCATCACGACCGCCAGGAGGAAACCCGCCAGGATGCCTGCCGAAGCGCCGACGACGACCTCGAGCAGCGTCACGAGGAAGTTGGACCAGTACATCCCCGCGTCCTCGACGAGGCTGGCGCCGATGGCCTCCAGCGTCGGGAGGACGTACGGGTTGGTCCACGCCACGATCTGCCAGAGCAGGGCCGCGATCACGAACGTGATCAGGGTCGGCACCCACGAGCCCCAGCGGAGCCACCCGGGGATGCCGCGGCGGGGCTGCGCCTTCAGCCGGGCGGTGGCGAGGGTGGCGGTGGTGTCTCTCATCGTCAGCTCAGACATGGGCCTTCTCCGTCTGCGCGCGCAGCGCACCGCGCACGACTGCCTCCAGGTCGCGGAACTCGTCCGTCGCGTACGCCTCCTCGGTCCGTGGCCGCGGGAGGTTCACATCGATCACCTCGGCGATGCGGCCGGGGTGGGCCGCCATGACCACGATGCGGTCGGAGAGCATGATCGCCTCCGGCACCGAGTGCGTGACGAACATCACGGCCTTGCGGTTCGACTGCCAGAAGTCCAGCAGGGCGATGCGCTGCAGGTCGCGGTTCATCTCGTCGAGGGCGGAGAACGGCTCGTCCATCAGCATGATCGCCGGGTCGAACACGAAGGCCCTGGCGATCGCGGCGCGCTGCTGCATGCCGCCGGAGAGCTGCCCCGGGTACTTCTTCAGCGCATGGCCGAGGCCGAACGTCGACAGCACCTCGGCCGGATCGCGGAGGGCGCGGTCGCCGTTGGCCCCGCGGTTGATCCGCACGGGGAGCTCGACGTTCTCGCGCACCGTCTTCCACGGCAGCAGCGCCGGAGACTGCGGGACGAGACCGATCTTCTTGTCGCGGGAGGCCGCCGTGACGCTCTCGCCGTCGATCGTGACGGTGCCGGAGTCGGCGTCGAGGAGTCCGGCGACCACCTTGAGCAGCGTGGACTTGCCGCACCCGCTGGGCCCGATCACCGACACGAACTCGCCCCTGCCGATCGTGAGGCTCACGTCGTCGAGCACCGTGACCTTCGCCCCGTCGACGCCGAAGGACTTCGAGACGTTCGTGACCTCGACGCCCGCGCCCTGTGCCGCGGTCATCACTTCTCCGTCCAGATGAGGGTGTCGCCGTCGTACAGGTCGGCTACGAGGTCCGGGTCCATCATGTCGGCGATGGCGGGGAGGTCCTTGACGTCGCCGTACTCCTGCACGATCTCGTACTCGGGCTGCCACATGTCCTCGGTCTGCACGCCGGGGTTGCCGCCCGCGCTCTCGCGCACCCAGGCCGACTCGACCTCCCACGTACGGGCGAGCTGATCTCGCGGGAACGCCGCACCCTGACCGTTCTCCTCCGCCAGGGCCGCCAGCATGTCGATGCATTCGTCGGCCTCGTCGAGGCAGAACTGCAGGGCCTTGAGGCTCGCGCGCATGAAGTCGGCCGCGACCTCGCGGTGCTCGTCGAGGAAGCGCGAGTTCACCTCCATCACGTTGTACGTGCCCTCGACGCCGAGGTCGGAGGGCAGGAACTCGCTGAACGGGAGGTCCTGCGCCTTGAGCGTCTGCGGCTGGTTGGAGGCGTAGCCGACGATCGCGTCGACCTGCTCGCGCACCACGACGGTCGGGTCGTAGTTGGTCATCTTCACCATCTCGACCTTCGAGACGTCGACCCCGGCCTCGTCGAGCATGGCCGAGGCGATGGGAGTGAGGTTGATGAAGTAGCCCAGCGAGCCGCCTTCGAGGTCGGTGAGGTCGTCGAGCTTCTCGTTGCCGAAGATCGAGAACGGCGGGGTGGTGCCGTAGGTGGCGACGGCGGTGAGGTTCTTGCTGTTCGCCGCGGCGAGCATCACATCGGAGGCGGAGCCGAGAGCGGTGAACTGCGCCTGCCCCGAGGCGACGAGCTGCTGCCCGTTCGCGCCGGAGGCGTTGATCTCCACGTCGAGGCAGAGGTCGTCGAAGTAGCCCAGCTCCTTCGCCAGGAACACGTCGAGCTGCCCGGCGCTGGCGGAGTAGCCGTAGCCGGAGATGTAGGTGATGGTGCCGGCATCCTGGTTGCGCTGGCAGGCGTCGCTGCCGCCCGCGCTCGTGGGGGCGGTATCGCCGCCGGGCGCCGGCGAGGAGCATGCTCCGAGCGTCAGCGTGGCGGCGAGAACGCACGTCAGGGTGGCAGTGGTGCGGAATCGGGTTTCCGCAGAGGAAGTAGCCATGAGGGTCCCTTCTCGGCCGTTCGTCATTGATGGCTCGATGAAAGTAACATAGTCAATCTTGACTAAGCAAGATCAAACTAACATCGTCCTGCACGATCCGGCCACGGACGCACGACCCTGCCGCCCACTGGGTCGTGCACGCGCAACCCCGTCGTGCAGGCGAGGCACGAACGGGACGGGATCGCAGAGGTGGGGCCGGGGTCGGTCCGTGTCGGGTCCGGGTTCAGGCGGGGGTTTCGCGGAGCGGCCAGGCGGGCCACCAGCCGTCGTCGAGCCCGCGCAGCAGGGCGGTCGCGCGCTCCCGCTCCTCCGCGGGCAGCTCCGGGAGCGGGCCCGAGCTGCTCTCCCGCCGCTCGCCGTCCGGCGACCGGACCTCCGTGTACAGCCACGCACGGCGACCGACGGGGTACTCCTCCCGGAAACCGCCAGCGGCGATCGACATCAGGATCCGCTCCAGCTCGTCCGCCGCGGTCTCGGCGGTCTCATCGCACGCATCGCAGATGCACGACGGAACGATCGCGTGGAACAGGGCGCCGGCCTCGACGCAGACGGAGGGAACGGCCGGCGTGATCGTGATCTGCGCACCACGCGCCGGTGCGAGCACGATGCGCTCCGCCCCGTCCTCCCCCACCTCTCGCCGCACCTCGACCACGTACTCGCGGGAGAGGTGCTCGACGAGCGCGTCGACCACGAGAGACAGCGGTGCGAAGCGCTCCGGGTGGGACTCCTGGGAGTACGACTCCTCCGGCGCGATGCCGTCGGGCCAGCGGTGTCCGTAGCGGATGACCTCGCCGCGGTCGTCGTGGAAGGTCAGGATCGGGAGAGCAGGCCGGACATACGCGCGCGCCGGGACGATGACGGCAGCGGGAGCGGAATCCTGCGCGGACAGCGCCCTCATCTCCTCGTCGTCGATGTCGTCCTGTTCCCACGACACAAGCATCTGCAGGAACGCATCCCGCTGGTCGGGCTGCTGCACCATCCCCTGCACGAGGCCCGCCACCGGGATCGAGAGGGTGTTGGTCCCGATCTCCGGCTCGCTCGTCATCCGCCATGTCGCGGCGGGGTGCACGACCGCGATGACGTTCCCCACGAACCGCGCCGCCGCCGTGGCCAGCGTCTCGCTCTCGAGCACCTCAGGATGACCGGCGACGAAGTCCCACGTCGCCGCGAGGTCGCCGGCCAGCATCGCGGGGTCGACCCCCTGGCTCCGCGCGAATGCGGCGAAAGGCTCGAAGCCGTCGACGAACCGGACCGGTCCCGGGGCATCCGCCCGCGGGGGCATCGACAGGATCGCGGCGCCACCCGCGTCGGGCATCGGACCGAAGGGACCGGGGAAGACATCGCTGCTCATCGACCGAGCGTACCGAGCGGGATCACCGGGGCGCGTGAGACTCCAGGAACTCGTACACGTCGGTGGTGTCCACCCCGGGGAATGCGCCGGTGGGCAGCGTCGCCAGCAGCGTGCGCGGCGTCTTCACGTTGGGCCAGGAGTTCTCGCGCCACCGCTCCTCCAGCTCGGCGGGAGCCCGACGGCAGCACACCTCGACCGAGTGCTTCGACACGCCGCGGTGCGGGGTGTCCCTGCCCACGAACCACCTCGTGTCGTCGAACCGCACGCCCACGCTGACCGAGTGCAGGCCCTCGCTCGATGCCTCCACGCGGGCGGTGCACCAGTAGGTGCCGTTCCCGGTGTCGGTGTACTGGTAGTACGGGTTGAAGCGGTCTTCCTCGTCGAACACCACCCGGGAGGTCCACCGCCGACAGCACATCTGCCCCTCGATGGCGCCAAGGCGGTCGGTCGGGAAGTTCACGTCGTCGTTCTCGTACGCCTTCGTGATCGTGCCCGACTCGTGCACCTTGAGGAAGTGGACGGGGATGTCGAGGTGCCGCGTGGCGAGGTTCGTGAACCGGTGCGCCGCCGTCTCGTACGACACCGAGTACGCGTCACGGAGGTCTTCGACGGAGATCGCGCGCCGCTGCTTCGCATCCTTCAGGGCGGGGACGACGTGCCCCTCCGGGATGAGCAGGGCGCCGGTGAGGTAGTTCGTCTCGACGCGCTGACGCAGGAACTCGGCGTAGCTGCGAGGCTCGGCGTGCCCCAGGATGCGACTCGACAGCGCCTGCAGCACGGCGGTGCGGGCATCCCCCTTCGCCGGCACGCTGCTCGACAGATACAGCCGTCCGTTGGCGAGGTCGGCGACGCTGCGGGTGGTCTGCGGCAGGTCGGAGGCGTAGTGGAGGGTGAAGCCGAGGTACGCCGCGATCTCGGAGGCGGTGCGCTGGGTGAGCGGCCCCCCGGGATGGCCGACGGCCGCGAGGATCTCGGCCGCCTTCGCCTCGAGGTCGGCGAAGTGGTTGTCCTGGCGCCGCATCAGGTGTCGGAGCTCCACGTTGGCACGTCGCGCCTCCTCGGGCGTCGCCGCGCGCTCGTCCTTGAGGCGGTCGATCTCACCCTGCAGGGCGAGCAGCGCCTTCAGCGCCTCCGTCGGCACGCTCTTGGCGATGCGGAACGGCGCGATGCCCAGCGCCTGGAACGTCTGCCCCTTCATCGCTCGCTCCAGCGCGATCTCGATCGCGCTGCGCTCGTCGAGTGGTTCCCCGGAAAGCAGCGCGTCGATGGTCGCCCCGAGGGCACGGGCGATGGCCTGGAGCTGGGTGAGCTTGGGCTCGCGCTTGCCCGTCTCGATCATCGACAGCTGGCTCGGCGCCCGATCGACCGCGGCGGCGAGCTCCTCCAGTGTCAGGCCCCGTGCTGTGCGCAGCTGGCGGATGCGTCGTCCGACGGTAAGGGCGTCGGTCTCTTCCGTGGCGTCGTCCATGTCGGCTCCTCTCAGCCCGCCGTCCGCGTCGGTGCCGGATCGGGAATGCTCCGCGCGAGGCTTTGCCGGGATCCTTCTTGATCCCACCAGCCTGGGCGAGCGGTGCGTGAGGGCTGAGTCTGTCACGAAAACAGAAATTCGCGCAAACTTCTCCTCGATTCAGCGTGGGAGAGCAGGGGAACTTCACACAGAGTGGAGGCACGCCATCGGCACCGACGCCGATTCCCATCCGAGGAGACACCATGACGAACACCGCAGCGACCCCCACCCCGCGCCCCGCCGGCCTGCGCGCCGGCGATCAGGTTCAGACGGCCGCGGAGCTCCAGGAGATCTGGGACACCGACCCCCGGTGGGACGGCGTCGAGCGCACCTACTCCGCGGAGGACGTCCTCCGCATCCGCGGTTCGGTCCGCGAAGAGGCCACCCTCGCCCACCGCGGGGCGGAGAACCTCTGGAACCTCCTGCACACGGAGGACTACATCCGGGCTCTCGGCGCCTACACCGGTGGCCAGGCCGTCCAGCAGGTGCGCGCGGGCCTCAAGGCCATCTACCTCTCCGGCTGGCAGGTCGCCGCCGACGGCAACCTCGCCGGTCAGACCTACCCCGACCAGTCGCTCTACCCCGCGAACTCGGTGCCGGCGGTCGTGCGCCGCATCAACAACGCCCTGCTTCGGCAGGACCAGCTCGAGCACGCCGAGGGCGAGGTCACCCAGGACTGGCTCGCGCCCATCGTCGCCGACGCCGAGGCTGGATTCGGCGGGCCGCTCAACGCCTACGAGCTCGCGCAGTCCCTCATCCAGTCCGGTGCCGCGGGCATCCACTGGGAGGACCAGCTCGCGAGCGAGAAGAAGTGCGGCCACCTCGGCGGCAAGGTGCTCGTGCCCACCCAGCAGCACATCCGCACGCTCAACGCGGCGCGCCTCGCGGCGGACGTCGCCGGCGTGCCGACCGTCATCATCGCCCGCACCGACGCCCTCGCCGCCGACCTACTCACGAGCGACGTCGACGAGCGGGACCGGGAGTTCACCACCGGCGAGCGCACCTCGGAGGGCTTCTACCGGATCCGCCCGGGCATCGAGTCGGTCATCAGCCGCGGCCTCGCGTTCGCCCCCTACGCCGACCTGCTCTGGGTCGAGACCGGGGAGCCGGACATCGCGCTGGCCCGGGAGTTCGCCGCGGCGATCCACGCACAGTTCCCCGGTAAGCTCCTGGCCTACAACTGCTCGCCGAGCTTCAACTGGAAGCGCCACCTGTCGGACGCCGAGATCGCGACGTTCCAGCAGGAGCTGGCAGACCTGGGCTACAAGTTCCAGTTCATCACCCTGGCCGGGTTCCACGCCCTGAACCACTCCATGTTCGACCTCGCCCGCGGTTACGCCGAGCGCGCCATGAGCGCCTACGTCGAGCTGCAGGAGGCCGAGTTCGCCGCCGAGGCCGACGGCTACACCGCCACCAAGCACCAGCGCGAGGCGGGCACCGGCTACTTCGACGTCATCTCCACCGCGCTCAACCCCGACAGCGCGACCTTGGCCCTCGCCGGCTCCACCGAGACCGCCCAGTTCCACTGATTCTCCCCCGTATTTCTCCCCCCACTTCCCCCGAGACCCCCGGTTCTCGTCGAGACCCCGCCCCGCACACGCCGGGAGCCCGGGGTCTCGACGACAACCCGGGGGCTCGGCATAAGGCAAAGGACACCATCATGACCACCGCACCGATTCAGACGACCCGGCAGGGGCCCGCGATCGAGATCACCGGCCCCATGCGCGACCGCTACGACGAGATCCTCACCCCGGAGGCGATCGCCTTCCTCACCGAGCTCCACCACCGGTTCGCCTCCCGCCGCCATGACCGGCTGGCCGACCGGATGCGTCGCCGCTTCGAGATCGGCAACGGGCACGACCCCCAGTTCCGCGAGGACACCGCGCACATCCGCCAGGACATCACCTGGCAGGTCGCCGGCGCCGGCCCCGGGCTCGAGGACCGGCGCGTCGAGATCACCGGCCCCACCGACCCGAAGATGACGATCAACGCCCTGAACTCCGGGGCTCGCGTCTGGCTCGCCGACCAGGAGGACGCCACGAGCCCGACCTGGAAGAACGTCATCGAGGGGCAGCTGTCCCTCCGCGACGCGATCCGCGGCGAGCTCTCCTTCACCTCCCCCGAGGGCAAGGAGTACCGCGTCACCGCCGAGCGCACCCCCACGATCGTGATGCGTCCGCGCGGGTGGCATCTGCCGGAGAAGCACCTCGCCTTCATCGACCGCTCCGGCCGCCGCACCTCGGCGTCCGGCTCCCTGGTCGACTTCGGCCTCTACTTCCTGCACAACGCGCAGGCGCTGATCGACGGCGGCCTCGGCCCGTACTTCTACATCGCGAAGCTCGAGTCGAGCGAAGAGGCGAAGCTGTGGGACGACGTGTTCTCGTTCAGCGAGGAGTACATCGGCATCCCGCACGGCACCATCCGCGCGACCGTGCTGATCGAGACGCTCCCGGCCGCGTTCGAGATGGACGAGATCCTGTACGAGCTGCGCGACCACTGCGCGGGCCTCAACGCCGGGCGCTGGGACTACATCTTCTCCATCATCAAGAACTACCGCGGCCGCGGCGCCCGCTTCGTGCTCCCCGACCGCAGCGAGGTCACGATGACGGTGCCGTTCATGCGGGCGTACACCGAGCTGCTCGTGCAGACGTGCCACAAGCGCGGCGCCTTCGCCATCGGCGGCATGAGCGCGTTCATCCCGAACCGCCGCGACCCTGAGGTGACAGCACGCGCGGTCGAGAAGGTGTCGGCCGACAAGAAGCGCGAGGCCGGAGACGGCTTCGACGGCACCTGGGTCGCCCACCCGGATCTGATCCCGACGGCGCAGGCCGAGTTCGACGCCGTGCTCGGAGACCGCCCGAACCAGATCGACCGCCAGCGCGACGACGTGCACGTGGAGGCGCGCGACCTGCTCGACCTGCACATCGGTCGGCCGATCACGGCGCAGGGCGTGCGGGACAACGTCTCGGTCGCCATCCGCTACCTGGAGGCCTGGCTGCGCGGGCTCGGCGCGGTGGCGATCGACAACCTTATGGAGGATGCCGCGACCGCGGAGATCAGCCGCTCGCAGGTGTGGCAGTGGATCCACCAGGACCGCACCACGCAGGACGGCACGCCCATCACGGTCGAGTACGTCGAAGGGCTGATCGGCGAGGTGCTGGACGAGGTCGAGCGACGCGAGGGCGACCGCTTCGACGACGCCGCCGAGATCTTCCGCGAGGTCGCCCTCCGCGAGGAGTTCCCGACCTTCCTCACCCTGAGCGCCTACAGCCGGTTCCTGGTCGACGAGGACTGACGACGCCGGGATGCCGCGGGCCTCCAGGCCCGCGGCATCCTCACGTCCCACCCGGCCCGCACGCTCCCCGCCGGGCGTAGCCTGGAGCCATGAGCGCCGTCTGGGACAGCATCGCCGAGGAGTTCCTGCACCTCTATCCGCGGGGGCGACGGCTGGTCGCGGTCGCCGGGGCGGACGCCGAGCGTTCGCGCACGGCCGCGGATGGCCTGGCCACCGCTCTCACCGCCGCCGGCCAGACCGTCGAGCGCGCACACACCGCCGACGGGGAGGAAGCCGCCCTGCGCACCGACGTCGTGGGGCCGTTCCGCGCCACCGACAGCGATGCCGTGCTCCTCGTGTCCGGACCGGGCGCGATCGTGTCGCCGAGCGCACGCGGGATGTGGAACTACGTCCTCTGGCAGCTCGCCGGAGACGAGGCCCCGCACACCGCCGCGAACGCCCTGGTCGACGTGACCGATCCGGCCCATCCCACCCGGCGTTTCGCCGACTACTGCGCCGTCCCCTCCTCGTTCGAGACCTGAGTCGCCGCGCGCCGACTCAGTGGAACGACGCGGCGACCGAGTTGCGGTGGTAGTCGAACACGATGCTCGTGCGGGTCGATGCCACGCTGCTCTGCGCGGACAGGTGCTCGAGCACGAACTCGCGCATCTCCGACGAGTCGGCGACCGCGATGTGCAGGAGGAAGTCGTCGTCTCCGCCGAGGAAGAACACCTGGATCACCTGCGGCAGCGCGCGTACGCGATCCGCGAACTCGACGATGCTCTCCCGCCGGGCGGCCGGGCGCAGGCTGACGCCGATGATCGCCTGGAGTCCGGCGCCGAGCTCGCGTTCGTCGACGCTCGCGTGGAAACCGGTGATGACCCCGCGCTCGATCAGCCCGCGCAGGCGTGCGTGCGCGGTCGACGGGGCGACTCCCAGTCGTCCGGCCAGCTCGGCGTTCGTCATCCTCCCGTCGGCGGTGAGGAGCTGCACGATCCGCGCGTCGGTGGGGTCGAGCGCGGGGGCCCGAACGCTGTTCGGCTCGGACGACGCGGCGGCGGTGCTCATACGAAGCATTATTCAGGATCGAAGCCTTCGCCGAAGAGTCTTCATCGAATCTGTCGATGTCTCGACGTTTCTGCGATCCTTGTCTGCACCCTGCGCCCCGACACCTGGAGGATCGATGAAGATCGGCGTCCCGACCGAAGTCAAGAACAACGAGAACCGCGTCGCCCTCACCCCGGCCGGCGCCGATCGGCTCGTGCGGGAAGGCCATCGGGTGCTCGTGCAGTCGGGTGCCGGCGTCGGGTCGAGCATCGATGACGACGCCTACCGCGCGGCCGGGGCGGAGATCGTCGCGACGGCCGCCGACGCGTGGGGCGAGGCTGATCTGCTCATCAAGGTCAAGGAGCCCGTGGCCGAGGAGTACGGCTTCCTCCGTCCCGACCTCACGCTGTTCACCTACCTCCACCTCGCGGCCGACCGCCCGCTGACCGAGGCGCTCGTCGCGGCCGGCACGACCGCCGTCGCCTACGAGACCGTGCAGCTGCCGGATCGCACGCTGCCCCTGCTCGTGCCGATGAGCGAGATCGCCGGCCGCCTCTCCGTCATCATGGGGTCCCACTCACTGCTGCGTTCGCAGGGCGGCCGCGGCATGCTGCTGGGCGGCATCGCCGGCACCCCGCGGGCGAAGACCGTCGTGATCGGCGGCGGCGTCGCGGGCGAGCACGCCGCCGCGAACGCCCTCGGACTCGGCTCGAAGGTCACCGTCGTCGACGTGGCGCTCCCCCGGCTGCGCGAGCTCGAGCACCGCTACGGCGGCGCGCTGGAGACCCGCGCCTCGAGCCGGTACGACATCGCCGAGGAGCTGACGACGGCGGACCTCGTGATCGGCTCGGTCCTCATCCCCGGCGCCGCGGCCCCCAAGCTGGTGACCGACGACATGGTCGCGGCCATGAAGCCGGGGTCCGTGCTCGTCGACATCGCGATCGACCAGGGCGGCTGCTTCGAGGGCTCCCGTCCCACGACCCACGACGACCCGACTTTCGCCGTGCACGACTCGATCTACTACTGCGTCGCGAACATGCCGGGGGCCGTGCCGACGACCGCGACGCGGGCCCTGACGAACGCCACGCTCCCCTACGTCTCGGCGATCGCGGCGAAGGGCTGGGAGCGGGCGGCGTCCGAGGACGCCGCCCTCGCGAAGGGCCTCAACGTGCAGGGGGGACGCATCACGCTGGACGCCGTCGCTCAGGCGCACGGCCTCACGACCGACTGACCTGTCGAACCCGAAAGAACCTCGGATCTTGGCGTCATCCCACACCTCACCCGCCGCATCGACCCGAGTACGCTCGTAACCGTGACCGAACGCGCTCCACTCTCCCGCAAGCTGTCCGCCATCGCCGAGTCCGCGACCCTGAAGGTCGACGCCAAGGCCAAGGCCCTCAAGGCCGAGGGCAAGCCCGTCATCTCGTATGCCGCGGGCGAGCCCGACTTCGCCACGCCGCAGTTCATCGTGGATGCGGCGGCCGAGGCACTGGCCGACCCCGCGAGCTACCGGTACACCCCCGCTCCCGGGCTCCCGGCGCTGCGTGAGGCGATCGCCGCCAAGACGCTCCGCGACTCCGGACTCGAGGTCTCCCCCGGGCAGATCATCGTCACCAACGGCGGGAAGCAGTCGGTGTATCAGGCGTTCCAGGCGGTCGTGAACCCCGGCGACGAGGTGCTGCTCCCGGCCCCGTACTGGACGACCTACCCGGAGGCGATCCGTCTCGCCGACGGCACCCCCGTCGAGGTCTTCGCCGGCGCCGACCAGGAGTACAAGGTGACCGTCGAGCAGCTCGAGGCGGCGCGCACCGACCGCACCACCGTGCTCGTGTTCGTGTCGCCGTCGAACCCCACCGGCTCCGTGTACACCGCCGAGGAGACGAAGGCCATCGGCGAGTGGGCGGTGGAGCACGGCATCTGGATCATCAGTGACGAGATCTACCAGAACCTCACCTACGAGGGCGTGAAGGCGACCTCGATCGTGGAGGCCGTGCCGGAGGCCGCGAACCAGACGATCCTCGTCAACGGCGTCGCCAAGACCTACGCGATGACCGGCTGGCGTGTGGGCTGGATGGTGGGTCCGGCCGACGCCATCAAGATCGCCGGCAACCTGCAGTCGCACCTCACGAGCAACGTGAACAACGTCGCGCAGAAGGCGGCGATCGCGGCTCTCAACGGCCCGCAGGACGAGGCCGAGAAGATGCGCGAGGCCTTCGACCGCCGCCGTCAGCTCATCGTGTCGGAGCTGTCGAAGATCGACGGGCTCGTGGTCCCGAACCCGCTCGGCGCGTTCTATGTCTACCCCGACGTGCAGGGTCTGCTCGGTCGCACGTGGGGCGGCGTCACCCCGACGACGTCGCTGGAGCTCGCCGACCTCATCCTCGACCAGGCCGAGGTCGCCGTCGTCCCCGGTGAGGCCTTCGGTCCGTCGGGCTACATCCGCATGTCGTACGCGCTCGGCGACGACCAGCTCCTCGAGGGCGTGCAGCGCCTCCAGCGTCTGTTCTCCTCCTGACCCGAGACCCCGCTTTAGCGCCGAGACCCCCTCGTACCTGCGCAGGTACGAGGGGGTCTCGGCGCGAAGCCGGGGTCTCGGGTCAGTCCTCGGGATGGAAGCCGATCAGCCAGCGGATGCCGTAGCGGTCGACGAGGGTGCCGTCGACATCTCCCCACGGGCGCTGCTGCAGCGGATCGATCACCCGGCCAGCGGCGGAAAGCTCGTCGTACCAGCGGGTGAGCGTCCCTGGATCGGCGGTGCCGAGGAGCGAGAGGAACATCCCGCTCATCTGCACCGCGTCGTCATCGGCGCCCGCGTCGGCCCCGGCGAGTTCGACTGGCCCGCCGAGCTGGCCGTGCGCGACCGCGTCACCCGGACCGTCGTGACGACCGGCGCTCGCGTAGTCCATCACCTGGAGCTCCCCTCCGAAGACGTCGCGGTAGTGGCCGAGCGCTTCTGCGGCGTTGCCGGGGAACAGCAGGTACGGGATCAGTCCGCTCATCCCGCGAGCGTAGTCGGCGGCGGCTCCGGCGGCCACCCGACGGGAACGACGAACGGCCGCCGCCCGGAGGCGACGGCCGTTCGTGCGAGCGCGGTCAGGAGACGGGGAT
Organism: Microbacterium sp. UBA7513; assembly: GCF_002478345.1. NCBI lineage: Bacteria > Bacillati > Actinomycetota > Actinomycetes > Micrococcales > Microbacteriaceae > Microbacterium > Microbacterium sp. UBA7513. The sequence goes on along the minus strand of NZ_DLNJ01000002.1, from coordinate 216,998 downwards.
CGCCGCGTAGAGGATCCAGGTCAGCGCGAACCCGGCCACGCCGAGCACCGTCGTGAGCGGCGTCCAGGTGCGCAGGCCGTCCTTCACCGACAGACCGAGGTACCGCGTGACCACCCAGAAGCCCGAGTCGTTCACGTGGCTGAGACCGAGGCCTCCGTAGCCGATCGCGACCGCGAGCAGCGCGGTGTGCACGGTATCGAGTTCCATCGCGGAGACCGACGGCAGCAGGAGCCCTGCGGTCGTGGCGATCGCGACGGTGGCAGACCCCTGGGCGGCACGCATGATGAGCGAGATGAGGAAGGCCGCGAGCAGCAGAGGCATCCCGCTGGACGCGAGCACCTCGGCGACCGCTCCACCGATCCCGGTCTCGGTCAGGACCCGGCCGAAGGCACCACCGGCACCGGTGACGAGGATGATGACCGCGGCGGCCGGCAGCGCCGACTCCATGACCTCGCCGAGGTGCGCGGCCGACCAGCCGCGGCGCACGCCGAGCAGGTACATCGCGGCGGCGATCGCGACCATGAGGGCGAAGATCGGCTGACCGACCATGCTGAGCAACCCGTTCCAGAACGTGCCCGCCTCGAACAGCGGCGCGACCGCGGTACCGAGCATGATGAGCACGAGCGGCAGGAGGATGAGCCCGAGGACCGTGCCGGCACCCGGCGCCTTCTCGCCCTCGCCGAGCCCGCCGGTGAGCGTCGACTTCTCCGTGCCGAAGTTGTCGTACATCTCCTTGGTGGCCGCGAGCATCGCGAACTCGCGGGTGTTGATCCACTTCGCCACGAGGTAGGACAGCACGCCGAGGGGCACGGAGATCGCGAGGGAGAAGATCGTGACCCAGCCGATGTCGGCGCCGAGGATCGCGGAACCGCCGACGATGCCCGGGTGCGGGGGTACCGCGACGTGCACCGCGAGCATGATGCCCGCGACCGGCAGGCCGAACTTGATCGGGTTGAGACCGGCCACCTTCGAGAAGGCGAACACGATGGGGATGAGGATGATGAAGCCGGCGTCGAAGAACACCGGGATCGCCAGGATGCCGGCGGCGATGACGAGCGCGATGCCGACGCGCTTCGGGCCCAGCCAGCTGGTGAAGCGGCCTGCGAGCGACTCGGCGCCGCCGGACAGCTCGATGATCTTGCCGAGCATCGAGCCGAGGGCGACGAGCACCGCCACCGAGCCCAGCGTGCCGCCGACACCGGCGATGATCGCCTGGATGACGCCGAGCTGCTCGGGGGTATCGCCGTCGGCGGGGATCGTGGTCAGCGGCAGGCCTGCCGCGATGCCGACGATGATCGACACGAGGATGAGGGCGTAGAACGCCTGCATCTTGAACCGGATGATGAGCAGGAGCAGCAGGCCGAGGCCTGCCAGGCCGATCAGGATGAGGATCGGAAGAGGAAGCATCTCTGGATCTCTTCTTTCAGTGAGGGCGCGACGTCGCGCTCAGGACAGTCGTTCGGGTGCGACGACGCGGATGACGGCGGAGTCGTCCAGGGCGCCGAGGCCCTGCGCTTCGCCGAGGAGGAACAGCTGCTCGGCTGCGGCGGCGACCGGCGTGGACAGGTGCGCCCGGCGGGCGGCGTCGCCGACGATGCCGAGGTCCTTGACGAAGATGTCGAGGCGGCTGAGCACCTCGGCGCCGTCCTCGTCGTAGGCCTGCAGGGCGCGCGGACCGCGGTTGCCGAGCATGAAGGAGTTCGCGGCACCGGCCGTCAGCGCGTCCAGCGTGCGCGCGCGGTCCAGCCCGAGGGCGTCGGCGAGCGCGAGTGCCTCCGCGGCCGCGGCGATGTGCACGCCGCAGAGGAGCTGGTTGACGGTCTTCAGGGCCTGCCCGTCGCCGGGCTTGTCGCCGACGATGGACAGCGTGGAGGCGAGCTGGTCGAGCACGGGCTGCGCGGTCTCCAGAGCGCTCGGGGTGGCGCCGACGACGATGAGGAGGTCACCCTCCCCCGCACGGACCGGGCCACCGGAGAGCGGGGCGTCGACGAGCTGCGCACCGTGCGCGGCGAGCTGGGTGGCGATGGCGTCGATGCCGTCCGTGCCCACCGTGCTGGTGAGGATCACGACCGCGCCGTCGGCGAGGTGCGGGGCGAGCCCGTCCTCGCCGAAGAGCAGCGCCTCGAGCTGCTGGCCGGTCCGGACGGCGACGAGCACCGCGTCGGCACCGTCCACGGCGTCGGCTGCGGACGCCGCCGGCGTGACACCCGCCTCTGCGGCGAGGGCGACGCGTTCGGCGGCGATGTCGAAGCCGCGCACCGCGAAGCGCTCGGCGAGGCGGGTGGCCATCGGCAGCCCCATGGCGCCGAGTCCGATGACAGCGACGGTGGATGTCATGAGTGTCCTTCCGGGTTGTTTCCATCGTCGCCTGCGAGCGTGGCGACGACCGTGACGAGGGAGTCCGCGTCGCCGACGTTGCCGGCGAACACGACGTACGGGATGCCGACCGCGGGACCGGTCTCCGGCTGCCACAGCGAGACGAGGCCGGGCAGCATGGGGCCGAGCACGGTGGCCCGGCGGATCTCGAGGGCCTCGCTCGCGACGTCGCTGGAGGTGATGCCGCCCTTCGCGATGACGAAGCGGGGCGGGGCGATGGCGAGCACCCGACGCACGAGCTCGACCACGCCGCTGGAGATGCGGCGGGCGATCGCGAGGCTCTCGTCGCCGTCGGAGCCGGTGACGAGTTCGCGGGTGGTGTGCACGATCACGGTTCCCGTGGCAAGCGCCTCGGCGACGGCGTGGGCCTGCGTCTCGAGATGGGTCTCGCGCTCAGAGCCGATGAGGGCGCGCACGTCGAGCTCGATCGTGCGGGTGTTCGGCCGTGCCGCCGTGAGTGCTTCGAGCTGAGCGGTGGTGAGCGGCACGTGGCTGCCGACGACCACGAGACCGCCGCGGTCATGCGCGAAGGGGATGTCCTCCGCGCGCACCGGCTCGGCGATCTCCTGTCCGATGTGCGCGCGCACATAGGGCGGGCCGACTCGGAGGAGCACGTCGCGGTCCCGCAGGCGGTGCAGCGCGAGCGCGACGACGCGCATGTCCGATTCCTCGACCACGTCGACCGCGACGACCGTGCCGTCGGGCAGCGCCTCGAGGAAGCCGGCAACGGCGTCCACCCCGGCGCGGATAGTGCGGATGTCGAGACCCGCGACCGCCGGTGCCGGGATGCGTCCGCCCGTCTTCTCGGCGACCCACGCGCGAAGATCGGATGAGGCGTAGCCGAAGGTCGCGTCCGCCGCGAAGGGCGTCTCGCCGACCGGGGTGGCCTCGCCGTCGGTGACCCAGTAGTGCACGGAGTCGACCGTGATCCGGCCGGCGTCGGGGAACGCGGGCACGAGCAGGGTCAGCGCGGGGGCGTGGCCGGTGCGGGATCCGATCTCCGCGGCGAGGACGTCGGTCTCGAGCGGGAAGTGGCCGCGCAGCGTCGAGTCGCCCCGGGAGACGAACGTGACGCGCCGCCCCTGGGCCTCGGCGGCGGCGAGGGCCACGTCGACGATCTCGCGGTTGCGGGCGGCGGCGGCGTCCTCGTCGAGGGACCGGGTGTTCGTGAGCACATACACGGCGGCGGCGCCTGTCGCGAGAGCCTCGTCCAGATCGGCGCGCTCCCATCGGGTGAGGACCGGGAGGTTCGCGACCGACTGCGTGCCGGTCGGGTCGTCGTCGAGGACGAGGAGCACGTCGGCGGGGTCGACCTCGGTGCGGACATCGGCCGCGGTGACGGCGACGGGTGCGGGCAGGGGGGCCAGCAGGTCGTCGATGTGCACACGAACTCCTTCGTTCCGGAGAGGGTCCGTGGTGGGGGCCGCGGACCGGGGATCTGCATCGTTATCCGATATCAGATAACGACGAGCGTACCCCACGATCACCACGGCTCCAAACCGATGGCAGCCGTGCGGTCAGCGACCGTGGACGTAGTGCAGCAGGTCGTCGCGGGTCTGGCGCATGTGGCTGCGCATCGCCTGGCGGGCGGCCGCACCGGACCCGGTCCGCATCGCCTCCAGCACCGCCGCGTGCTCGGCCAGCGCGTGCTCACGGATGTCCGGGATGGCGCTGGTCTCGCTGCGGGTCGCCTGCAGCATCGTCGTCAGGGGGCGCATCGAGGCGACGAGGATGCGGTTCTCCGCCGCGCGGATGATCACGTCGTGGAAGGCGAGGTCCGCGGCCACGAAGGCGTCCACGTCGGCCCGCTCGTGCGCCGCCTGCATCTCCGCGAGGAGCGCGGCCATCTCGGCGAGGTGCTCCTCCGTGCGCCGCCCCGCCGCGAACTCGGCCGCCCCGGTCTCGAACATCATGCGCATCTCGAGCATCTCCAGCGAGGAGCGCTCCCGAGCACCCGCGCTCTGGGCGTGCCGCACGACCGCGTCGAGGCCCGTCCACTCGTCGGTCGGCGCGATGCGGTGTCGCGTGCCCGGCACCGCGACGATCACGCCCTGCGCCTGCAGGAGGCGGACGCCCTCGCGCATCGTGAGGCGGGAGACCCCGAACTGCTCCGCCAGCTCCCCCTCGGGAGGCAGCGGCTGTCCGGCCTCGAGCCGACCCGCGATGATCGCATCGAGCAGTCCGTCCACGACGGCCTGCGTCCGCGACACCCGCTCGAGCTTCGTCACAGGTCGACGCCCACCAGCACGGGCTCCGGCTGCAGCACCAGACCGAATTCGGCGTGCACGCGGTTCTGGATGAAGCGGGCGAGCTCGGCGACCTCGGCCGCCGTGGCGCCGCCCCGGTTGGTGAGCGCCAGGGCGTGCTTGGTCGAGACGGACGCCCGCGAGCGGGGCAGCGTGAACCCCTTGCGGATGCCGGCCTGCTCGATGAGCCAGGCGGCGCTCACCTTCACGTCCGGGGCCTCGGTCTTCGTCGGCGGCACGTGTCCGTCGTAGGAGGCGAGGGGGATGACGGTCACGGCATCGAGGTCAGGGGCGACCGGCCAACGCGGGCACTCCGGCGGGAGGGACCGGGCCTGGGCGGCCGTGACGATCGCGTTCTGGAAGAAGGAGCCGACCCCGTGCGTATCCGGGTCGTCGGCGTCGAGCAGCATGCCCTTCGATGCGCGCGTGGCGAGGATGCGCTCTCGGACCCATGTCAGGGGCACCGGGGTGTCGTCGGTCAGACCGAGAGCGCGGCGCAGCTGCTCCCCACGGACCACGCGTTCGCGGGCGACGAGGAGATCGACCGTGAGAGACAGGATCACGGCCCGGCGCTGCGGCGCGCTCCCGTGATGGTGCTTGAGCACCGAGGTGCGGAATCCGAGCCCGAGCTCGGTCGCCGGAACAGTGGAGATCTCGCCGGAGTCCTCGTCGATCAGCTCGACCTCGACCAGGGTCTCCTGGATCTCCTGTCCGTAGGCGCCGATGTTCTGCACGGGCGCTGCGCCGACCGTGCCGGGGATGCCGCTCATGGCTTCGAGCCCGGCGTAGCCCCGCTCGACCGCGTAGGAGACCAGGTCGTCCCAGCCGTGTCCGGCCTGCGCGCGCAGGCGGAGGCGGCCGGCGTGCGGCGACGGGAGCTCCTCGATGCCGCTCGTCCGGATGCGGATGACGGTGCCCTCGAACGGCTCGTCGCCCACGAAGAGGTTCGACCCCCCTCCGAGCACCAGCCAGGGGTCGCCCTCCGCCCAGGTCTCCCGGAGGACGGCGACGAGCTCCGCCGTCGTCGTCGCCTCGCGCATGCGCGCGGGGGCGGCGCCGGTGCGGAGCGTGGTGAGCTCGGACAGCCGGATCGGCTCGACGTCGCTCATCGGACGGCGACGCGCAGCTGCGCCTTGACGAGCACGGTGGTGTCGCCGGTCGTGACCTTGAGGTCGATGCGCGCGGACTCGTCGTCCACCGCGCCGACCGTCGCGACGACGTGCACGTCGGCGCCGGTCTCGGGGTCGACCACCACGGGCTTGGTGAAGCGCACGCCGTAGTCGAGGATCCGGGTCTGCGGGTCGAGCGCCGCCACGACCACCGAGGAGGCGATGCCCATGGTCAGCATGCCGTGCGCGAGCACGCCGGGAAGGCCCACCGCGGCGGCGACGTCGTCGCGGTAGTGGATCGGGTTGAAGTCTCCGGAGGCACCGGCATAGCGGACGAGCGACTCTCTCGTCAGGTGCACGGTGCGCTCGGCCAGCACGTCTCCCACGGTGAACGCGCTCATGCGGTCTCCTCCTCGGCACCGACGAGCAGGACGCTGGTGGCGGTGACGACATGCGCGCCCCCGTCGTCGGTGATCTCGGCCTCGCTCGTGATCATGGCGTTGCCGCCCATCATGCGGATGCCGGTGACGCGCAGCTGCGCCGTCAGCTCGTCTCCCGCGACGATCGGCCTGGTGTAGCGGAACCGCTGCTCGGCGTGGATGGTGCGCGCCAGGACGATGCCGGAATCCGGCTCGGCCAGCAGCTGCTGCAGCGTGAGGTCCTGCAGGACCATCGCGAAGGTCGGCGGCGCGACGACGTCGGCGAAGCCCGCCGCACGGGCGGCCTCGACGTCGGTGTGCTGGGGGGCGTCGGCGAAGACGGCGCGCGCGAACTCGCGCACCTTCTCCCGCCCGACGAGGTAGGGGGCGGTCGGCGGGAACTCCCGGCCGACGAGTTCTTGGTTCACTGCCACCCGTCGATCCTACCGAGGGCGACGGACGGCCCGCCGCGCGGCGGGCCGTCCGAAAAGCCCTCAGGCGGCTCTGGCCGACATCGCCGAGCCGAGCAGGACGAGACGCATGGTGCGCTCGGCAGCATCACGGAGCAGCTCCTCCCCGTGCTCCACCGCCTCCTCCAGCGGCATCGGCACGGTGAGGATGGAGGCGATCGCGTCGATGCCGATGTCGTGCACGGCCGGGGCGCCGCGTCCGAGCGAACCCGCCAGACCGAGCACCGGCGCCCCGGCGACGCGGGCGCGCATCGCGATCTCCGCCGGGACCTTGCCACGCGGCGTCTGGAAGTCGATCGCGCCCTCCGCCGTGATCACGAGGTCCGCCTCCCCCATCAGCGCGTCGAGGTCGTGCGGCATCAGCCCGCCGTCGAGGAGCACCTCGAAGCGGGGTGCGAGCCGGGCGCCGAAAGCGGCGGCGAGCCCCGCACCGAGCCCTCCGGAGGCGCCGGTCCCCCCACCGGTACGCACGTCCATCCCGCCTCCGAAGGGGCTCTGCTCCTCCAGCAGCGTGGCCCAGGCGTCGAGCGCGTCCGAGAGCCGCTCGACCTCCGCCGGCGACGCCCCCTTCTGCGGGCCGAACACCCTGGCCACCCCGCGAGGACCGCAGAGCACGTTGTGGATGTTGCAGGCGAGGACCATCTCGACTTCGGCGAGCCGCGGGTGCACGCCCGAGAAATCGAGGGACGCGGCCTCCGCCAGATGTCCGCCGCCCGCTGGGACGACACGGCCCGCCCGGTCGAGGATGCGCACGCCCAGCGCCGTCAAGGCACCCGCTCCCCCATCACTCGTCCCCGAGTCGCCGCAGCCGACCACGATGCGCTCGGCGCCGTCGTCGAGGGCCGCGGCGATGAGCTGTCCGACCCCGGAGGTCGTGGTGGCCGCCGGATCGCGACGGTCGCGCGGCACGAGTCGGAGCCCGGCCGCGGCCGCCATCTCCACCACCGCGGTCCCGCGCGCCGCCCCTCCGAGGCGCGCCCAGTGCGCCACCACCGGTTCCCCGACCGGTCCGGTCACGGTCGCGGGCACGAGCGCGCCCCCGGTGCTCGCGGCGAGCGCGGCCGCCGTCCCCTCGCCGCCGTCGGGTACGGGGAACTCGTCGACGCGCACGCCGGGGATGACGCGGCGCACGCCGGCCGCGATGGCTCGGGCCACGGCGTCGGCGCCGAGGCTCTCCTTGAAGCCGCTCGGGGCGACGAGGATGCGCTGGGGAGCGTGGATGGACATGAGGACCTCCTTCTGCGCCCGGGGGCGCGAGACAGCCCGGGTGCGGGCACGACGGACACCGGTACGCCGGCGGCGCACGCGGAACAGCGGTGACGGTGGTCAGCGCAGCAGCGGCAGACCCTGGAGCGGCCAGATCCAGAGGGCGAAGACAGCCACGAGGACGAACATGGCCGGCGCGAGCACCACGGACAGCCGGCGCAGGTCGGAGGCATCGAAGCCGCCGGAGACGACCTCGGGATCGGCGAACATCGCGACCGGTTTGGCGGAGCTCGGCAGGGTGTGGCAGAACCCGGCCGCCGCCGTCGATGCGAAGGCGGCGGCCATGGGCTCCACGCCGAGTCCCGGTGCGAGGGCGATCACCGCGGGGATGATCGCGGCCGAGCGCGCGGAACGGGAGGGGATGAGCAGGTGCGCGAGCGTGGACAGGGCGATCACGGCGAGGAGGAAACCGACGGCACCCGCCGCTCCGAGCCCGCGTAGAGGCTCGAGGGCGGTCGTGCTGAGCCAGGCGGCCGCCCCCGAGTCGGTGAGCGCCGTGGCGAGCGCGAGTGTAGCGGCCAGGAACAGCAGCAGCGACCAGGGCACGCGCGCGACCGCGGCCGGGAGGGTGGTGCAGCCGATGCCCGGGGTGACGGCCGCGACGGCACCGAACAGCGCGACGAGCGCCGGGGGGATCCCGTGCAGAGGCTCACTGCTCCACAGCACGATCGCCGCGCCGACGAGGAGGGCCGCGCGGCGCTCCAGCGCGGTGAGGGGACCGGTCACCTGCCGGCCGGCGGCCTTCTCGATGTCGTCCGTGGTCACCCGCACCGGTGCGGCGCGGTCGTCGCGGTCGACGAAGCGCCAGAGGATGAGCTCCGCAGCCAGATGAGACGAGACCACCGCCAGCGGCAGTCCGAGCCACAGCCACGAGAGGAAGGAGAAGCCGGACTCTCCCGCCGCCCGCAGGAGCTGATCGGTGATGATGTGCGCTCCGGCGCCGAGCAGCGAGGCGACGGCCGAGAGGAGCACCACCGTCGGCATGAGCAGCGCGAGGGCCCGGATGACGCGCCCTCGCCCGTCGAGCGCCGTCGACAGGGCTCCGAAGACCGGGACCGCGAGCGCCGCCCTCCCTGACGTCGCGGGCACCGCGAAGGCCGAGAGGGTGAGCGCGACGGTCGTGAGGTGGAACAGGCTGCGGGGGCCACGAGCGAAACGGACGAGGTGCGCGGCCGCGCGCAGCGGGAGCCCGGAGGTCGAGACGGCTGCCGCCATCACGAACGCGCCGATCAGCAGCCAGATCGTCTCGTCTCCGAGGGATGCGAAGAACTCGTCGACCGGGAGGACGCCGGCGACGATGAGCGCGATCGCCGCGAGGAACGCCACCAGGGTGTCATCGAGACGCGTCGCGCTCCACGCCCAGACCGCGAGGAGGAACACCGTCAGCGTGACGGCGATCGGCACCGTGATCCCGCGCACGCTCGCGCCCGGGCCCAGTGCGCCGATGACCATCGCCGCACCCATCGCCACGACGAGCACGAGACCGATGAGGCGCAGGGCGCGTCGCGGCTTCACCGCATCCGGACGGTGGATGATCGGGAGGGGGTCGGTGCGTCGCGGAGGAACGGTCGCGAAGCGGGTGCGTGCCGCCGAGGCGGGAAGAGCGACGGGATCGTTCATCGGAACCGGTACCCCGCACCCCGCACCGTCTCGATGCGGTCGGTCCCGATCTTGCCGCGGAGCGCGCGCACATAGACGTCGACGACGTTGGACGCGGGATCGAAGTCCATCCCCCAGACGTGGCCGATGAGCTGGTCGCGGGAGAGCACCTGACCGGCGTTCTGCAGGAAGACCTCCAGCAGCGCGAACTCGCGGGACGTCAGCTCGCGCACCTCGCCGGCGACGGTCACCGTCCGCGACCGCACGTCCACGCTGACGTCGCCATGCGTGAGCGCGGCCCCGCCGCTGCGGCCCTCCCCGTCGCCGATCCGCAGCCGCACGCGGGCGAGCAGCTCGGCGAACTGGAACGGCTTGGTCATGTAGTCGTTCGCGCCCCCTTCGAGACCTCGCACGGTATCGATCACGGAGTCCCGTGCCGTGAGGATGACGACCGGCGTGGAGACCCCCTCGCCGCGGAGGTGGGCGAGGACGTCGAAGCCGTCGATGCCGCCGAGGCCGATGTCGAGGACGACGAGGTCGAACAGCCCGCTGCGGGCCATGAGCAGTGCGGTGTGGCCGTCGGTCGCGTCGGCGGTGTCGTAGCCCGCGGCGCGGAGTCCGCGACGGACGAAGGAGGTGATGTGCGGATCGTCCTCCGCGATGAGGATGCGGCGCATGTCAGCTCTTCCCTTCGATCTCGCCGGTGTCCAGGACGGGTGCGGGCACGTCGATCCCGAACGTGGCCCCCTCGCCCAGCACGCTGTCGACCCAGGCGGAGCCGCCGTGCCCGTCGGTGATGGCCCGCACGATCGCGAGGCCGAGCCCGGAGCCGCGTCGCGCACCGGCGCTGTCCCCGCGGGTGAACCGGTCGAAGATGCGCTCGGCGTCGGCCGGTGCCACACCGGGACCGGTGTCCTGCACCCACAGCCGCAGCCGCCGCTCGGGGCCGTCCCCCTCGAAGCGCGAGCCGATCCGGATCGTGTCGCCGTCCGCGGTGACCTGGACCGCGTTGGCGGCGAGCTGGAGCACCGCCTGCGTCACGCGCTGCGGATCGAGGGGGACGACGCCTTCGGCGACCTCCATCAACTGCCAGCGTCGCTCGCCCAGCATCTGCGCCTTCGCCTCGATGTCGAGTGTGAGCGTCGCGATGTCGCAGGCGGCGAGGCGCACGAAGTCGGGCTGTTCCGCGCGCGCCAGCACCAGGAGGTCCGTGACGATCCGGCTCATGCGGTCCAGTTCCTCGCTGACGAGGCGCAGGGTCGCCGCGCGCTCCTCGGGGTCTTCGCTGAGGAGCTCGAGGTGACCGCGGACGATCGTGATCGGCGTGCGCAACTCATGACCCGCGTCGTCGACGAAGCGCTGCTGCGTGGCGTGCACGGCCTCCAGCCGGTCGAGCATCTGATTGAACGTCGTGGCGACGGCGGCGATGTCGTCGCTGCCTTCGACGGGGACGCGCGCGGTGAGGTCGTGCTCGCCGATGTCCCGCGCCACGCGATAGACCTCCCGGACCGGCGCGAGGATCTGACCGGCGACGAGCCAGGCGACGCCGGAGCTGAGGAGCACCCCGATGAGGGCGACCCAGGCGATCGCCCCGAAACTGCGGTCGACCTGTGCGCGCGGCTCCGCGGTGAACTGCACGATGAGCACCGCTCCGTCCTGTCCTCCGCCCGTGAAGTCCATCCGTCCCCAGCGGACCGGGCCGGTCTCGGGCGTCGCCAAGGCACCGGAGACCGCGGTGTCCGTGAGCATCCGCTCCACCAGCGCCGCGTGGGTCTCCAGCGTGCGCGCGCCGCCGTCCTCGGCGACCGCGATCGGGGTGCCGTCGAGGGCCGCGATGACGACCTCGTCCTCGTGCACGGACTGGCGGGCGACGTACTCCCGCAGCAGCTCCTCGGCGGTCGTGAGCCCTCCCGATGCGGCGTCCTCCGCGAAACGCGCGAACTCCGCCGCCTCCTGCTCGATCTCGCCGTTCGCCGTCTGCTCGACCGCGGCGAGGAAGACGCTGCGGCCGATGAGCCCGATCGCCAGCACGGTGATCATGGTGCTGAGGATGATCCAGAGCGTGATCCGCCAGCGGGCGGGGAGCGTGCGGCGGCGCAGGGTGCGCAGCGGGGCGCCGGGTCTCTGCGGGGCCTGGGGCTCAGTCATCGTCGCCTCCGTCGTCGTCATCGTCGTCGTCCACCGGCGGAGCCGGTGCGGGAGCCGGCGCGGGGGCCGGCGCGGGCGGCGGGGCGGGGGCGGGGGCGACCGACTCCGTGGGTGTCGGCGTGGGAACGGGCGTCGGCGTCGGCGTCGCGAGCCGGACGGTGAGCGGGGTGTCCGGCAGCCGGGGGGACGCCGGCATCTGCGCGAGCGCGACACTCCCGATCGCGAACGCCACGGGCACCGCGATCAGCGCGCCGGGGATCAGGATGCGTCGTGCGGTGCTCATGCCTCCATCGTGCCCGGGGCGGATGAGGAGGAGATGAGGTGAGGATGAAGATCTCTTCATCCTCACGGACGGTCAGCCGCGCCGACGCCCGCGGACGGCCTTGAGGGCCATCTGCACCGCGATCACGACGAGGTAGGCGGCGAAGAGGAGGTTGCCGACCGTCGGGTCGACGACGGTCGCCAGCCAGGCGCCGAGGGCCGTCGTGGTGCACGCCGAGACGCCGATGAGCAGCGCGGCCAGGAGATCGACGTTGCGGTTGCGGAGATTGCCGACCGTGCCGGAGAGCGCGGTCGGGATCATCATGAGCAGCGAGGTGCCCTTGGCGACGAGGTCGCTCGTGCCGAACGCGAGCATGAGCACCGGGACGACGATCACACCGCCGCCCACGCCGATGAGCCCGGCCAGGACGCCCGTGCCGACGCCGACGGCCACCAGGGCGATCGCGGTCAGCCAGGTGAGCTCGAAGACGGCGTCGCGCGAGGGGATGACGAGGAAGAGACTCACGATCACGACGATGAGGAAGCCGACGAAGCCCCAGCGGAGGGCGGTCTGCGAGATCCGCGGGAGCAGGCGGGTGCCGATCTGCGCGCCGACCACGGCCCCGGCGGCGAGGATCAGCGCCGGGATCCAGGCGACGGAGCCCGACGCCGCGTAGGAGATGACCCCGACGGTCGCCGTCGGGACGATCGCCGCCAGCGACGTCCCGGCCGCCAGCCGCTGGTCGAACGCGAGCAGGAGCACCAGCAACGGGACGATGACGGTGCCGCCGCCGACGCCGAAGAGACCGGAGAGGAGGCCGGCGAGAAGGCCGATGCCGATGAATGCCGCGTGGGCGCGGGGCCCGCGTTTCAGGACCGTCGCATCGTTCACCGGATCAGCCTACTCCCGGCCTCTCCCCTCCTCGAATCGAACGGCCTCAGACCTCCGAGTCCGCTTTGACGGGCACCGCGATGGACTCCGTGAGCGCCTGCTCGTACCGGCGCTGCCGGCGCCGCAGCCACAGCCCGCCGGCGATCAGCAGCGCGAGGATGACGTAGGCGACCGCGGAGAACGGCTGCGCGATGAGCGTCGTCAGGTCGCCCTGGCTCAGCTGCAGCGCACGGCGCAGCTGCTCCTCCCCCATCGGCCCGAGGATCATGCCCACCACCAGCGGCGCCACCGGGAACCCGTACCGCCGCAGGAAGTAGCCGAGGACGCCGATGATCAGCAGGATCAGGATGTCGACGACCGCGAAGTTCAGCGCGTACGCCCCGAAGGCGGCGAACAGGAGGATGCCCGCGTACAGATACGGCCGCGGGATCTGCAGGAGCTTCACCCACATGCCCACGAGCGGCAGGTTCAGCACGAGCAGGATCACGTTGCCGATGTAGAGGCTCGCGACCAGTGCCCACACGAGGTCCGCCTGTCCGGTGAACAGCTGCGGCCCGGGCTGGAGCCCGTACGTCTGGAACGCGGTGAGGATGATCGCGGCCGTCGCCGTCGTCGGAAGTCCCAGCGTGAGCAGGGGCACGAGCACGCCCGCGGCCGCGGCGTTGTTCGCCGACTCCGGGCCCGCTACTCCTTCGATGGCCCCACGGCCGAACTCCTCCTTGCGGCGCGAGAGCTTGCGCTCGGTCGCGTAGGACAGGAAGGTCGCCACGTCCGCACCGCCGGCGGGGATCGTGCCGATCGGGAAGCCGATGGCGGTGCCGCGGAGCCAGGGCTTCCATGAACGACGCCAGTCGTCCTTCGTCATCCAGCTGCGCCACCCGCGCGACACCGGGATCACCTCGATCGCGCCGTGCCGCAGGCGCGCCGCGACGTACAGCGTCTCGCCGACCGCGAAGAGCCCCACCGCCACGAGCACCACATCGATGCCGTCCGCCAGGGGCAGCAGGCCGAGCGTGTACCGCTGCTGACCCGAGAGCCAGTCGGTGCCGACCAGGCCGAGGAACAGACCGACGCCGAGCGACAGCAGACCGCGCGGCACGGATGACCCCATCAGCGCACCGACCGTGACGAAGGCCACGACGATGAGAGCCACGTAGTCGGCCGGCCCGAGATTCACGGCGAAGTGCGCGAGCACCGGTGCGAGCAGCGTCAAGCCCACCGTGGCGAGGGTTCCGGCGACGAACGACCCGAGGGCCGCGGTGGCCAGGGCCGCCGCGCCCCGCCCGAGCTTCGCCATCTTGTTGCCCTCGATCGCCGTCACGATCGACGACGACTCCCCCGGGGTGTTCAGCAGGATGCTCGTGGTCGACCCGCCGTACATGCCGCCGTAGTAGATCCCCGCGAACGTGATGAGCGCTGCGGCCGGTTCCAACGTGTAGGTGAGGGGAAGGAGCAGGGCGACGGTCATCGCCGGCCCGATCCCGGGGAGCACGCCCACGGCGGTGCCGATCAGCACGCCGAAGAAGGCGAACACGAGGTACTGGGGCTGCAGCGCGGTCGCGAACCCCTCGAGGAGCAGACTCCAGCTGTCCATCAGAACATCCTTCCCAGCCAGCCGAGCGCCGGTCCCCAGGGGAGCGACAGCCCGAGCAGACCGCCGAACACGACCTGGACGACCAGCGCGAGGACGGCGCCGATGAGGAGCGCCATCCACCAGCGGCGGGCGCCCAGCGCCCACGCGACGCCGCCGAACAGCAGAGCCGCCGCCGGGGCCCAGCCGAGCGGCTCGATGAGAAGCAGATGGGCGACCACGAGCGCGACGATCTTGACGAGCGTGAGCCAGTCGGTCGGCAGGCTCTGATCGACGTCCTCCCCCTCCTCCGGAACGCCGCGGTGGCCGCGGAGGATGCTCACCACGACGGCGAGAGAGGAGCCGAGCAGCAGGATCGAGACGAACAGCGGGAAGACCGTCGGGCCGACCTGGCCGCCCGCGGGCACATGGATGGTGAAGACCCCGGCGAGAGCGAACACGCCGAGGGCCACCATCAGCAGGGCGAAGACGAGCTCACCCCGCGGCAGGGACGCGACGAGACGTGCGGACCGACGGGCGTCGGTCCGCACCTCCTCGCCGGGTCCGGAAGACCCGGTCGTCATCTCAGCCGACCAGCCCGATGTTCTGCAGCGTCGTGGTGACCTCGGCGATATTGCCGTCGAGGAACTCGTCGAACTCCGCGCCGGTGAGGAAAGCGTCCGCCCACCCTCGCGTCTCCAGCTCGTCCTTCCACGCGTCGGACGCCTCCAGCTCGGTGACGAGGCGCTCGAGTTCCGAGCGCTCGGCGTCGCTGATCCCGCCCGGGGCGATCACGCCGCGCCAGTTGGTGAGCACGACGTCGTACCCGGAGTCGGTGATCGTGTCGACGTCCGGCAGCTGCGGGACCGGCTCCTCCGACGAGACGGCGAGGGCCTTCATGGTGCCGGCCTCGATGTGCTGCAGGAACTCGCCCACGCCGGAGATGCCGGCCGAGACCTTGCCGCCCAGGATCAGCGAGGTGGCCTCGCCGCCGCCCGAGTTGGGCGTGTAGTTCAGCTTCTCGGCGATCTCCGCGCCGTCGAGTCCCGCCTCCTCGAGCAGCAGTCCGGCGAGGATGTGATCGGCTCCCCCGGCGGAGCCGCCCGTGATCGTGACCTCCTGGCCCTTGTCCACGACGTCCTCGACGAGGTCCTCCAGGGTGTCGTACTCGGAGTCCGCTGGCACGACCACGACGAGGGGCTCGTCGGTGAGGCGGGCGATCGGGGTCATGTCCTCGATGCGGACGGCGGAGGCGTTGGTCTCCACCGCACCCACCATCACGAGGCCCATGACCATGAGGGTCGCCGGGTCCTTCTCGTTGGCGAGCTGCGCGAGGCCCACCGTGCCTCCGGCGCCGCCGACGTTGGTGACGGGCGCCGAGCCGACGATGTCCTCCTGCGTCAGCAGCTGCGAGAGGGCGCGTCCGGTCTGGTCCCAGCCGCCGCCCGGGTCGGCGGGGACGACGATGTTGACGTCGGTGATGGCGACCGCCTCGTCGCCGCCGTCGGAGCCGGCCGTTCCGCCGTCGGCGGTCGAGCACGAGGTGAGGACGAGGGCGGTCGCGGCGACGGCCGCGGCGATGGTCCCGATGCGGGCGTGATTCATGGCGCTCCTCCTTGAGCGTTCGGGTGCAATCCGTCCACTGTCGAGGCGCGGATGCGCCCGCTCAAGCTTCGGAAACCATTGGTCGCGTTCCGAAACTATTGGTCGCGACCAGCTGCGTCGCCGGCTCGCGACCCGTCCACCCAGGCGGGAGAATGGGTCCGTGGCCTCGAAGATGACGCTCCGTGTGCAGCTGCTCGCGCTGCAGGCGCTGATCGTGTTCCTGGTGACCCTCGGCACCGGCATCGCCGCCGGGGCGTTCCAGGAGAACGCGCTTCGCGAGGCCTACAAGGACCGCATGCAGGCGGTCGCCCAGTCCGTCGCCGCGCTCCCCGTCGTCCTCGATGCCTTCGACGACGAGGATCCGGCCGCCGCCATCCAGCCGGTCGCCGAGGTCATCCGCGAGGCCTCCGACCTCGCCTACGTGGTGGTCGCCAACGACGAGGGCATCCGGTACTCGCATCCGAACACCGACCGCATCGGCGAGCGGGTGTCCACCGACCCGTCGATCCCGCTCGGCGGCGAGATCTTCGTCGGCACGCAGACCGGTACGCTCGGGACCTCGTGGCGGGTGAAGGTGCCCATCCGCGACGAGGACGGCGCCGTCATCGGCACGGCGTCCGTCGGCATCCTGGAGTCCGAGCTGAACGAGGAGTTCACCAGCAATCTCGTCGGACTCATCTCCGCCATGCTCGTGGCAGCGGTCCTCGGGGTCTTCGGGGCCGCGTGGGTGACGTCGTTCATCCGGCGACGCATCTACCGGCTCGAGCCGCACCAGATCGCGGCGCTGGTCAAGAACCAGGAGACGACCCTGCACGGGCTCAGCGAAGGCGTGGTGACGGTGGACGGTGCCGGGCGGATCACCCTGGTCAACGACGCGGCTGCGCGGTTCCTCGGTCGCGATGCCGCCGACCTCGACGGTGCTCCCGCCGACGAGGTGCTCGGCGCCGACCTCGCCACCGTGCTCCGGGAAGGCGAGGCCGCGGGCCGTCCCGTGATCGTCGGCTCGCATGTGCTCGTCGCCCGCAGCACCGCCTCCGGGAACGGTTCCGCCGACGTCGGGGCGACGCTCCTGCTGCGCGACCACACCGAGCTGCACGACGTCGTCCGCCGGGTCGAGACGGCCGACGCGATCATCGCCTTCCGGGAGCGGTACGGGTTGCCGAAGGGCTTGAGCGCGGAGACCCTGGAACGGGTCTCCGCCGCCCTCGCCGCCCGACCGGATGCCTCGGCGACCGAGATCGGGGATGACCTCGCCATCTCCCGCGTCAGCGCCCGTCGCTATCTCGAGCACCTCGCCGCCACGGGCCAGGCCGTGCGGTCCCTGGACTACTCCACCAAGGGGCGCCCCGGAGCGCGCTATCGGATCACCGATCCCCGCTGAACGACGAAGCCCGCCACCCCGAGAGGGGCGGCGGGCTTCGTCGCAGAGCGGTCCTTACTCGGACTTCTTCTCGACAGCGTCCTCGGCGGCGGCCTCAGCGGCCTCGCCCTCGGCCTGCGACTCGGCGCCGGCCTCGGCAGCCGTGTCGTCGGCAGCGGCCTCGTCCGCGGGAGCCTCGACGGTCTCCTCGGCGGGAGCCTCCTCGGCAGCAGGCTTCTCGTCCTTCGGAGCCGCGGCGGCCTTCTTGGTCGACTTCGCCTTCGGGGTGACGGGCTCGAGGACGAGCTCGATCACGGCCATGGGAGCGTTGTCGCCCTTGCGGTTGCCGACCTTGGTGATGCGCGTGTAGCCACCCTCGCGGTCCGCGACGAGCGGAGCGATCTCGTTGAACAGGACGTGCACGACTTCCTTGTCACCGATGACCGACAGCACGCGACGGCGGGCGTGCAGGTCTCCGCGCTTGGCGAAGGTGATGAGGCGCTCGGCGAGGGGACGGAGGCGCTTGGCCTTCGTCTCGGTCGTCTTGATCGACTTGTGGGTGTACAGCGCAGCCGCGAGGTTGGCAAGCAGCAGGCGCTCGTGGGCGGGGCCGCCTCCGAGGCGGGGACCCTTGGTGGGCTTGGGCATAATCGTCTAACTCCTGGTCAGAAAGGGTCGGGTATCAGAAGGACTCGTCTTCGCTGCCGCCGTAGAAGTGGGCGCCGTCGAAACCGGGCACCGAATCCTTGAGCGACAGACCGAGCGAGATGAGCTTGTCGCGCACCTCGTCGACCGACTTCTGGCCGAAATTGCGGATGTTCATGAGCTGCGTCTCCGACAGGGCGACGAGCTCAGAAACGGTGTTGATGCCCTCACGCTTCAGGCAGTTGTACGAGCGGACCGACAGGTCGAGGTCCTCGATCGGCATCGACAGCTCGCTGGAGTTCACAGCCTCCACCGGCGCCGGACCGATCTCGATGCCCTCGGCCTCGACGTTCAGCTCGCGGGCGAGACCGAACAGCTCGGTGAGCGTCTTGGCGGCCGACGCGACGGCGTCGCGGGGGCTGATCGCCGACTTGGTCTCGACGTCGAGGATGAGCTTGTCGAAGTCGGTGCGCTCACCGGCACGGGTGGCGTCGACGCGATAGCTGACCTTGAGCACGGGCGAGTAGATCGAGTCGATCGGGATCTGACCGGCCTCGGCGTACTCGTTGCGGTTCTGCGTCGCGGAGACGTAGCCACGGCCGCGCTCGATGGTGAGCTCGAGCTCGAACTTGGCGGTGTCGTTGAGCGTCGCGATGACGAGCTCGGGGTTGTGCACCTCGACACCGGCCGGAGCCGAGATGTCGGCGGCGGTCACTTCACCGGCACCGGTCTTGCGGAGGTACGCGGTGATGGGCTCGTCGCGCTCGCTGGAGACGACCAGCTGCTTGATGTTGAGGATGATCTCGGTGACATCCTCCTTCACGCCGGGGATCGTGCTGAACTCGTGCAGCACACCGTCGATGCGGACGCTGGTGACAGCGGCGCCGGGGATCGACGACAGCAGGCTGCGACGCAGCGCGTTGCCGATCGTGTAGCCGAAGCCGGGCTCCAGAGGCTCGATGATGAACCGGCTCCGGTTCTCGACGATCTTTTCCTCGGTCAGTGTGGGACGCTGTGCAATAAGCACTCTGTGTTCCTTTCGATCACATGCCCGCTATATGACATGTGGTGGGGTGAGGTCTTGAGTTGTGGAAGTCGATGCCCCACGCGGGGCGCCGAGCCGCTCGACCCGAAGGACGAGCGGCTCGGCACACGCATCAGACGCGGCGGCGCTTCGGCGGACGGCAGCCGTTGTGCGCCTGCGGGGTGACGTCCTGGATCGAACCCACCTCGAGGCCGGCGGCCTGCAGCGAGCGGATCGCGGTCTCGCGGCCGGAGCCCGGACCCTTCACGAGGACGTCGACCCTCTTCACGCCGTGCTCAGCGGCCTGGCGGGCAGCGGACTCCGCTGCCATGCCGGCGGCGTAGGGGGTCGACTTGCGGGAGCCCTTGAAGCCCACGCCACCCGACGAGGCCCAGGCGATGACGGCGCCGGACGGGTCGGTGATCGAAACGATGGTGTTGTTGAACGTCGACTTGATGTGGGCCTGGCCCAGCGCGATGTTCTTCTTCTCCTTGCGGCGCGGCTTGCGCGCGGCGGCCTTGGGTGCAGCCATGAAAGTGTTCTCCTAGTCCCTGGCCGCTGCTTAGCGGGCCTTCTTCTTGCCGGCGACGGTGCGCTTCGGGCCCTTGCGGGTACGGGCGTTGGTCTTGGTGCGCTGACCGCGGACCGGAAGGCCACGACGGTGGCGGAGGCCCTCGTAGGAGCCGATCTCGACCTTGCGGCGGATGTCTGCGGCGACCTCGCGGCGCAGGTCACCCTCCACCTTGTAGTTGCCTTCGATGTAGTCGCGGAGGGCGATGAGCTGGTCATCGCTGAGGTCCTTCACGCGGATGCTCTCGTCGATGTCGGTCGCCTTGAGGATCTCGACCGAGCGGGTACGGCCGACGCCGTAGATGTAGGTAAGGGCGATCACCACGCGCTTGTCGCGCGGGATGTCAACGCCGGCAAGACGTGCCATGCGGTTCTCCTGGGTGTTGTGGAGGTGTGGAGCAGGATCGGTGCCCGGGCCTCCGCCCCGAGGTGTCCCCCGCTCACGCGGGTTCTGATCCTGCCGTTTCGTATTGAGTTATGAGATTGCGAGAGCGGCACTCACGCAGCGGGGGCTCAGCCCTGGCGCTGCTTGTGGCGCGGGTTGCTCTTGCAGATCACCATGACGCGGCCGTGGCGGCGGATCACCTTGCAGTGGTCGCAGATCGGCTTGACGCTGGGGTTGACCTTCATGATGTTTCCTGTTCGCTGTCTTCGTGCTGCCCGATGTCCGACCTCGGAGACCTGGGTCCCTGAGCCCGTCGAAGGCCAGCCGTTACTTCTCGACCGATCAGCGGTAGCGGTAGACGATGCGGCCGCGGGTCAGGTCGTAGGGGCTGAGCTCCACGACCACACGGTCCTCGGGGATGATACGGATGTAGTTCTGCCGCATCTTTCCGGAGATCGTTGCCAGGACCTTGTGTCCGTTGCTGAGCTCAACGCGGAACATCGCGTTGGGAAGAGCCTCGGAGATCACGCCCTCGATCTCGATGACACCGTCTTTCTTAGCCATAGCCTCGCTGACGCTTCTGCAGATCGGTCGATCTGCGGTGGGTGGGTGGTGTGCGGTACCGGGCCGGATCGGACACGCCGAACGCATGGCACAAGGCACCAAAGATCCATGTTATCCGACGACGCCCCATCCGGCAACTTGGCCGAATGGGGCGTCGAGCGGGGTGAGCGCGTGTCAGCCGAGCAGGTCGGTGAACCGCTTCATGTCTTCCTGGTTCTGCAGGTCGAGCCGCTCGCCGTCGATCTCGACGGTCGGCGTGCCCTGGATATCGTTGGCTTTCGCCTGCGCGGCACCGAACTTGCGGTACGTCTCGTCGGTGATGCAGGACACGACGTCGTCGCCCGCGCCGACCTGGGTGGCGAACTCGGCGAGCTGCTCGTTCGTGAGGCCGGGGCTGTTCTCCGCCGGCTGGTTCTCGAACAGGACCTTCGCGTAGTCGAAGTAGAGGTCGGAGTCCGACTCGGCGACGCAGAACGCGGCACCGGCCGAACGGGAGGAGAACTCCGTGCCCTGCGAGAAGCGGTCCAGGATCGCGATGGGGTGCTGCTCGAGCGTGATCTCTCCGCTCTGCGCCTTGGCCTCGAGGGCGGCGCCGAACTGGTCCTCGAAGGACTTGCAGACCGGGCACTGGAAGTCGAGGAAGACCGACACCGTGGTGTCGCCGTCTCCCATGGAGATGGAGCCGGCCTCGGCGTCGAAGTTGTCGCTGGCGGTCGGGGTGGCGCCGGGCGAGGTCGCCTGGTTGTTGAGGAACACCACGAGTCCGCCGAGGGCCACCAGGACCACGACGACGGCGATGGAGACGCCGATCGCGAACCAGTTGGTGTTGCTCTTCGCCGCTGCCATTACTTTCCGATCTCTCGAGGCTCGACCCCGAACGGGGCGAGTCCGGCTCTTCCACCATCGGGCGCGGTGAGCACCCAGATGCCCCCATCATGCCGGGCGACGCTATGTTCCCAATGTGAGCCGTCGGTGCCGTCGACCGTCGTGACGGTCCAGTCGTCGTCCTCCACGAACGTCGCCTCGCCGCCGGCGGTGACCATGGGCTCGATGGCGAGCACGAGCCCGGGCTTCACGTCCGCGCCGCGGTCGGGCGTCCGGTAGTTGAAGACGCTGGGCGCCTCGTGCATCTTCCGCCCGATGCCGTGGCCGACGTACTCGCGGAGGATCCCGTAGGGCTCGCCGCTCACGGCGGACGGCCCCTGCGCCTCGATGTAGTCCTGGATGGCAGCCCCGATCTCGTCGATCGACGACGCTGTGGCCATCGCGGCGATCCCCGCCCACATCGAGCCCTCGGTCACGCGCGAGAGCTCCTCGCGGCGGGAGACGAGCTCCGGACGCTCGGGATCGGGGACGACGATGGTGATCGCGCTGTCGCCGTTCCAGCCCTCGAACTGGGCGCCGCAGTCCACCGAGACGATGTCGCCCGGTTGAAGCACCCGCTCCCCCGGGATGCCGTGCACGACCTGCTCGTTCACCGAGACGCAGATCGTGTGGTGGTAGCCCTTGACGAGCTGGAAGTTCGACTCCGCTCCCCGCTGCACGATCGCGCGGTTCGCGGCGGCGTCGAGCTCGATCGTCTTCACCCCCGGCTTGACGAGCGCCCGGACGGCGTCGAGGGCCTCGGCGGTGATGAGGCCAGGCTCGACCAGGGCTCGCAGCTGAGCCGGGGTCTTGTAGATCGAGCGGCGGAACATCTCAGACGGCGGAGGTGGCGGAACGCAGCCCGCGAGCGGCCAGGGCGGCGGCGATGCGCTCCGTGATCTCCTCGAGGGAGCCCACGCCGTCGATGCGGTCGACGATGCCGCGGCTGCTGTAGAGCTCGATGATCGGCGCCGTCTCCTTCTCGTAGATGTCGAGTCGGTGCGCGATGGCCTCGTCCGTGTCGTCGGAACGCCCCTGCTCCGCAGCGCGGAGGGTGAGGCGGGCGATGCTCTCCTCGCGCGGGACGTCGAGGAGGATCACCGCGTCCAGCGCCTCGCCGCGTCCTTCGAGGAATGCGTCCAGGTGCGCGACCTGAGCGGTGTTGCGGGGATAGCCGTCGAGGAGGAAACCGTTCTGCGCGTCGTCCTGGCTCAGCCGATCGCGCACGATCTCGCTCGTCAACTCGTCCGGGACGAGGTCGCCCTTGTCGAGGATGGCCGTGACCTGCTGGCCGAGAGCCGTCCCCTCCTTGATGTTCGCGCGGAAGATGTCGCCGGTCGAGACGACGGGGATCCCGTAGGACTCGGCGATGCGCACACCCTGCGTGCCCTTGCCGGAACCCTGGGGGCCGACGATGAGAAGACGTGCGGATGCTGTCATCGGAGAAGTCCTTCGTAGTGTCGCTGCTGCAGCTGGGCATCGATCTGCTTGACCGTCTCGAGACCAACGCCGACGATGATGAGGATCGACGCGCCACCGAACGGGAAGTTCTGGTTGGCGCCGACCGTGGCGAGGGCGATCAACGGGATGAGGGCGATCAGACCCAGGTAGAGGGAACCGGGGAGCGTGATGCGGGTGAGCACGTAGTCCAGGTACTCCGCGGTCGGACGGCCGGCCCGGATCCCGGGGATGAAGCCGCCGTACTTCTTCATGTTGTCGGCGACCTCGACCGGGTTGAACGTGATCGCGACGTAGAAGTAGGTGAACCCGATGATCAGCAGGAAGTACGCCGCCATGTAGATCGGGCTGTTGCCGGTGGTGAAGTTCGCGCTGATCCAGCTGACCCAGGCGGGCGGCGTGGAGCCATCCTGGGGGGTGTTGAACTGCGCGATGAGTGCGGGGATGTACAGCAGCGACGAGGCGAAGATGACGGGGATCACGCCCGCCATGTTCACCTTGATCGGGATGTACGTGTTCGTGCCGCCGTAGGTGCGGCGTCCCACCATGCGCTTCGCGTACTGCACGGGGATGCGCCGCTGCGACTGCTCGACGAACACCACGAGCCCCATCACGATGATGCCGACGAGCAGCACGAGGAGGAACACCTCGAAGCCGCGGGTCTGCCAGATGATCGACATCGCACCGGGGAACGTCGCGGCGATGGAGGTGAAGATCAGCAGCGACATGCCGTTGCCGATGCCGCGCTCGGTGACGAGCTCGGCGAACCACATGATCAGACCCGTGCCGGCCGTCATCGCCATGATGATGAGCACCTGCGCCCACCACACGTCGTTGGTGAGGAGCTGGGTGCACGCCCCGATGTCGGTCGTTCCGAAGAGCTGACCGGTGCGGGCCACAGTGACCAGCGTCGTCGACTGCAGGAGCGCGAGCGCGATCGTGAGGTACCGCGTGTACTGGGTGAGCTTGGCCTGTCCGGCCTGGCCCTCCTTGTGCAGCGCCTCGAAGTGCGGGATGACGACGCGCAGGAGCTGCGTGATGATCGTCGCCGTGATGTACGGCATGACACCGAGCGCGAAGATCGACAGCTGCAGCAGAGCGCCGCCGGAGAAGAGGTTGACGAGTCCGAGCAGACCCTCGGTGCCGGCATTGGCCGCGAGACACTGCTCCACGTTCGGGAAGTTGACGAACGGCGCGGGGACGTTCGAGCCCAGACGGTAGATCGCGATGATCGCGAGAGTGAAACCGATCTTCCGACGCAGGTCGGGCGTGCGGAAGATCCGCGCGATGGCGCTAAACAAGAACGTTCCTCCTGAAAAGGTGGCCGAACCCCCGAGGGGCGGCTGAAACACCAGGGTAACCCACTCCGAGGTCCGGGGAATGCGAGCGGTCGGCTTCTCCCCCGCCGAACCAGAAGAGGGGCCGGAGAATCTCCGACCCCTCTTCCGCAGTGGTTACTTGACGGATCCGCCCGCAGCCACGATCTTCTGCTCGGCGGCACCCGAGACCTTGTCGACCGCGACGGTGAGCTTCACGGCGATGTCGCCGTTGCCGAGAACCTTGACCTTCTCGTTCTTGCGAACCGCACCCTTGGCCACCAGGTCGCTCACGGTGACGTCGCCACCCTGGGGGTAGAGCTCCGCGAGCTTCTCCAGGTTCACGACCTGGTACTCGACGCGGAACGGGTTCTTGAAGCCGCGCAGCTTCGGCGTGCGCATGTGCAGCGGCATCTGGCCACCCTCGAAGCCGACGCGCACGGTGTTGCGGGCCTTGGTGCCCTTCGTGCCGCGACCGGCCGTCTTGCCCTTAGAGCCCTCACCGCGACCGACACGGGTCTTCGCGGTGTTGGCACCCGGGACCGGACGCAGGTGGTGGACCTTCAGCACGCCGGGGCGGGACGCCGGGGCGTCCTTCTTCGGCGCAGCCTTGGCGGAGCCGTCGGCCTTCGCGTCGGCGGCAGCGGTCTTGGCCGGTGCCTTCTTCGCGGCGGGCTTCTTGGCGGCGTCGGCCTTGGGAGCCGCCGCCTTCTTCGTGGCCTTCTCGGCCTCGACGGCCTCGTTCTTCTCAGCCATTAGTCGATCTCCTCAACCTTGACGAGGTGGGCGACGGTCTTGACGTAGCCGCGCGTCTGCGCGTCGTCGGGGCGGACGGTGGTGTCACCGATCCGCTTGAGACCGAGGCTGCGCAGCGTGTCGCGCTGGTTCTGCTTCTCGCTCACCTTGGACTTGATCTGCGTGACCTTGAGTCGCGCGGCCATCAGGCACCTACCTTCTGTGCGGCGATGGCCTCGGCCTCGGCGCGGACGAGCCGGGCCGGGGCGACCTGGTCGAACTCGAGACCACGACGTGCGGCGACGGCGCGGGGCTCCTCGAGCTCCTTCAGGGCGGTGACCGTCGCGTGCACGATGTTGATCGTGTTCGACGAGCCGAGCGACTTGGACAGCACGTCGTGGATGCCGGCGCACTCGAGCACGGCGCGGACCGGACCACCGGCGATGACACCGGTACCGGCGGCGGCGGGGCGCAGGAGCACCACACCGGCGGCCGACTCACCCTGCACGGGGTGCGGGATGGTGCTGCCGACGCGCGGGACGCGGAAGAAGTTGCGCTTGGCCTCTTCGACACCCTTCGAGATCGCCAGGGGGACCTCACGGGCCTTGCCGTAGCCGACGCCCACCAGACCGTTGCCGTCGCCGACGACCACGAGAGCGGTGAAGCTGAAGCGACGACCACCCTTCACGACCTTCGAGACACGGTTGATGGTGACGACGCGCTCCAGGAACTGGTTGTCGCCGCGGTCGCGCGAGTTGCGGTCGCGGCCGCCCTGGTTGCGGTCACGTCCGCCGCGGCGGCCGTCCCGCTGGTCGCGAGTGGGCTCAGCCTGCGTGGTGCCGGCGGCCGTCTCGGAAGTGGCAGCAGCCGCTTCGGTCACTTCGTTCTCCTTGTTGTCACTCACAGTGCCAGACCCCCTTCACGGGCGCCGTCGGCGATGGCGGCGACACGACCCGCGTAGCGGTTGCCGCCACGGTCGAACACTGCCTCGGAAACGCCTGCGGCCTTCGCACGCTCGGCGAGGAGCTCGCCGACCTTGCGAGCCTTGGCGGTCTTGTCGCCATCCAGCGAACGCAGGTCGGTCTCGAGCGTCGAGGCCGAGGCAACCGTGTGGCCCTTGCTGTCGTCGACGAGCTGCACGAAGACGTGACGCGCCGAACGGTTGACGACGAGGCGCGGACGCACCTCGGTGCCCACGATCTTCTTGCGAAGACGGGCGTGACGACGCGCGCGGGCGTCGGACTTCGACTTCACAGCCATGGTTACTTACCAGCCTTTCCGGCCTTGCGACGCACGACCTCGCCGGCGTAGCGCACACCCTTGCCCTTGTACGGCTCGGGCTTGCGGATCTTGCGGATGTTCGCGGCCGCCTCACCGACGGCCTGCTTGTCGATCCCGCTGACGGTGAGCTTGTTCGTGCCCTCGACCGTGAGCGTGATGCCGGCGGGCGGGTCGACCAGGACCGGGTGCGAGAAGCCGAGGGCGAACTCGACCGAGTTGCCCTTCTGCTGCACGCGGTAACCGGTGCCGACGACCTCGAGACCCTTGGTGTAGCCCTGGGTCACGCCGATGATGTTGTTGTTGATGAGCGTGCGGGTCAGGCCGTGAAGCGACCGGGACTCGCGCTCGTCGTCGGGGCGGGTGACGAGAACCTGGTTCTCCTCGACCGACACCTCGATGGGGCTGGCCACCGTGAGGGTGAGCTCACCCTTGGGGCCCTTCACCGCGACCTCACGGCCGTCGACCGAAACGGTCACGCCCGCGGGAACGTCGATGGGAAGTCGTCCAATACGCGACATTTCGGATTACCACACGTAGGCGAGAACTTCTCCGCCCACGCCCTTCTGCTCAGCCTGGCGGTCCGTGAGGAGACCGGAGGAGGTGGACAGGATGGCCACGCCGAGGCCGCCGAGGACCGTGGGGATCTCGGTCGACTTCGCGTACACGCGGAGGCCGGGCTTCGACACGCGCTTGATGCCCGCGATCGAGCGCTCGCGGTTCGGGCCGTACTTCAGCGTCAGCGTGAGGTTCTTGCCCACACGCGCGTCGGAGGTCTCCCAACCGGCGATGTAGCCCTCCTGCTGGAGGATCTCTGCGATGTGCGTCTTGAGCTTGCTCGACGGCAGCGTCACGGTGTCGTGGTGCGCCGAGTTCGCGTTGCGCAGACGGGTCAGCATGTCTGCGACCGGGTCTGTCATTGTCATTGTTGTCTACTTTCGTTCATGAGGTTCCGGCTGCCGTTACACGACAGACGGCCTGCGATGAGCACGCAATCTTCAATTGTACGTGCACATCGACGGGCTCAGTGACACGAGACCACTGAGCCCGTCGAAGGGTCACGCCTGGGCGTCGTCCGCGCGGAACGGGAAGCCGAGGTGACGGAGCAGCGCCCGACCCTCGTCGTCCGTCTTCGCCGAGGTCACGACGGTGATGTCGAAACCACGGACGCGGTCGATCTTGTCCTGATCGATCTCGTGGAACACGCTCTGCTCCTGGAGACCGAAGGTGTAGTTGCCGTTGCCGTCGAACTGCTTGGCCGACAGACCGCGGAAGTCGCGGATGCGGGGCAGGGCGAGCGAGACCAGGCGGTCCACGAACTCCCACGCACGGTCGCCACGGAGGGTGACGTGCGCGCCGATGGCCTGGCCCTCACGCAGCTTGAACTGCGCGATGGACTTGCGGGCCTTGGTGACGATCGGCTTCTGGCCGGTGATCTTGGTGAGGTCGTCGACTGCACCATCGATCACCTTGCTGTCGCGAGCAGCCTCGCCGACACCGGTGTTCACGACGACCTTGACCAGGCCGGGGATCTGCATGACGTTCTCGTAGCCGAACTCGTCCTGCAGAGCCTTCTTGATCTCGGCGTTGTACTTCGCCTTCAGGCGGGGCTGGATCTTGCCAGCCACCGCAGCGTCGGTCGTTGCCATCAGAGGTCCTTACCGCTCTTCTTCGCGAAGCGCACGCGGACGGTGCGCTTCACGCCGTCCTTGGTCTGCTCCTCGACCCGGTGGCCGACCTTGGTCGGCTTCTTGGTCGAGGGGTCGACGAGTGCGACGTTCGAGATGTGGATGGGCGCCTCGACGGTCTCGAGACCACCCGTCTTCGTACCACGCTGCGTCTGACCGACGCGCGTGTGCTTGGTGACGTAGTTGACGCCTTCGACGACGACACGGTTCTGCTCGACGAGGACGTCGAGGACCTTGCCCTGCTTGCCGCGGTCGCCACCACGCTCGGGCTTGGCGCCCGAGATGACCTGAACCAGGTCGCCCTTCTTGATCTTCGCCATGATCAGATGACCTCCGGTGCCAGCGAGACGATCTTCATGAACTTCTTGTCGCGAAGCTCACGGCCGACCGGCCCGAAGATACGGGTGCCGCGGGGCTCCCCGTCGTTCTTCAGGATGACGGCGGCGTTCTCGTCGAACTTGATGTAGGAGCCGTCGGGACGACGGGTCTCCTTCTTGGTGCGGACGATGACCGCCTTGACGACGTCGCCCTTCTTGACGTTGCCTCCGGGGATCGCGTCCTTGACGGTCGCGACGATGGTGTCGCCCAGACCGGCGTACCGGCGGCGCGAGCCACCGAGGACGCGGATCGTGAGCAGCTCCTTGGCGCCGGTGTTGTCGGCGACCTTGAGACGGGACTCCTGCTGAATCACTTGGCCTTCTCCAGAATCTCCACCAGACGCCAGCGCTTGGTGGCGCTCAGCGGGCGGGTCTCGTTGATCAGGACCAGGTCGCCGATGCCGGCGGAGTTCGCCTCATCGTGCGCCTTGACCTTCGACGTCCGGCGGATGACCTTGCCGTAAAGCGGGTGCTTCACGCGGTCCTCGACCTCGACGACGATCGTCTTGTCCATCTTGTCGCTGACGACATAGCCACGACGGGCCTTGCGGTACCCGCGGGCGTCGGCGTCGCGCACGTCGTGAGCGGCGTGCTCAGCCTCGACGGCGGCTTCCTTCTTGGTGGCCATCACTCAGCCTCTTCCTTCGGGGCGTCCTCGGCGGCGTCCGCCTTCTTCGCCTTCGACTTGGTCGCCTTCTTCGCGGGAGCCTCGACCGGAGCGGGCGTCGCACGGATGCCCAGCTCGCGCTCGCGGATCACCGTGTAGAGGCGCGCGATGTCGCGCTTGACGGCGCGGATGCGGCCGTGGCTCTCCAGCTGGCCGGTGGCCGACTGGAAACGGAGGTTGAACAGCTCCTCCTTGGCCTTGCGCAGCTCCTCAACGAGGCGCTGGTCTTCGAACGTGTCGAGCTCTGCCGGAGCGAGCTCCTTGGTGCCGATCGCCATTACGCGTCGCCCTCCTCGCGCTTGATGATGCGTGCCTTGAGCGGCAGCTTGTGGATTGCACGGGTCAGTGCCTCGCGAGCGAGCTGCTCGTCGACACCCGCGACCTCGAAGAGGACGCGGCCCGGCTTGACGTTGGCGACCCACCACTCGGGGGAACCCTTACCGGAACCCATGCGGGTCTCGGCAGGCTTCTTCGTGAGCGGACGGTCCGGGTAGATGTTGATCCACACCTTGCCGCCACGCTTGATGTGACGGGTCATCGCGATACGAGCGGACTCGATCTGACGGTTCGTCACGTACGCGGGGGTGAGGGCCTGGATGCCGAACTCGCCGAAGGAGACCTTCGTGCCGCCGGTGGCCTGACCCGAGCGCCCCGGGTGGTGCTGCTTGCGGTACTTGACCTTACGGGGGATGAGCATTATGCCGACGCTCCTTCTGCAACAGGTGCCTCGTTGCGCGGGGCACGGCGGCGGTCACCACGGTCGTCACGGCGCGACTTCGGCGCGTTGGCCTGCTCGCGCGCGAGCTCCTTGGCGGTGAGGTCGCCCTTGTAGATCCACACCTTCACGCCGATGCGGCCGAAGGTGGTCTTGGCCTCGTAGAAGCCGTAGTCGATGTTCGCGCGCAGCGTGTGCAGCGGCACACGACCCTCGCGGTAGAACTCCGACCGGCTCATCTCGGCGCCGCCGAGACGGCCCGAGACCTGGATGCGGATGCCCTTGGCTCCGGCGCGCTGCGCGCCCTGCAGGCCCTTGCGCATCGCGCGACGGAACGCCACACGAGCCGAGAGCTGCTCGGCGATGCCCTGGGCGACCAGCTGAGCGTCGGCCTCGGGGTTCTTGACCTCGAGGATGTTCAGCTGGATCTGCTTGCCCGTGAGCTTCTCGAGGTCGCCGCGGATGCGCTCGGCCTCTGCACCACGACGACCGATCACGATGCCCGGGCGGGCGGTGTGGATGTCGACGCGGACGCGGTCACGGGTGCGCTCGATCTCGATGTTCGAGACGCCGGCACGGTCGAGCTGCGTCTGCAGCAGGCGACGGATCTTGATGTCCTCGGCCACGTAGTCGGCGTAACGCTGACCCGGCTTCGTCGAGTCGGAGAACCAGCGCGACACGTGGTCCGTGGTGATGCCGAGGCGGAAGCCGTACGGGTTGACCTTCTGTCCCATTACTTGCTCGCCTTCTTGTTGCTGTCGCCGGCCGCGGCAGGAGCCGCCTCCGGCGTCGAGAGCACGACCGTGATGTGGCTCGTGCGCTTCTTGATCTGGAAAGCGCGACCCTGTGCACGGGGCTGGAAACGCTTGAGCGTCGTGCCCTCGTCCACGTACGCGTTCTTCACGTACAGGTCCTGCTCGTCGAGGTACTCGCCGTCACGATCCGCCTTGACCTGCGCGTTGGCCATGGCCGACGCGACAAGCTTGTAGATCGGCTCACTGGCGGACTGCTGAGCGAACTTCAGGATCGCCAGAGCCTCCTGGGCCTGCTTGCCCTTGATGAGCGCGACGACACGACGAGCCTTCTGAGGGGTCACGCGGATGTGTCGCACGCGTGCGATGGACTCCACCATTTCTCTCTCCTCTATCGCCACCGCGTCAGCGGCGGCGGCCCTTCTTGTCGTCCTTCTCGTGGCCGCGGAAGGTGCGGGTGGGCGCGAACTCGCCCAGCTTGTGACCGACCATGGTCTCGGAGACAAACACGGGGATGTGCTTGCGACCGTCGTGGACCGCGATCGTGTGACCCAGCATGGCCGGGATGATCATGGACCGGCGGGACCAGGTCTTGATGACGTTCTTCGTGCCGGCTTCGTTCTGCACGACCACCTTGCGAAGCAGGTGCTCGTCGACGAAGGGGCCCTTCTTGAGACTGCGAGGCATCTTCTCTTACTCCTACTTGCGCTTCTTGCCGGCGTTGCGACGACGCACGATGTACTTGTCGCTTTCCTTGTTGGCGTGGCGGGTGCGGCCCTCGGCCTGACCCCACGGGGAGACGGGGTGACGTCCACCGGACGTCTTGCCCTCACCACCACCGTGCGGGTGGTCGACCGGGTTCATCGCGACACCGCGGACGGTCGGGCGGACGCCCTTCCAGCGCATGCGGCCGGCCTTGCCCCAGTTGATGTTCGACTGCTCGGCGTTGCCGACCTCGCCGATGGTCGCGCGGCAGCGCGCATCGACGTTGCGGATCTCGCCGGAGGGCAGACGCAGCTGGGCGTAGGGGCCGTCCTTGGCGACGAGGCGGACCGACGCACCGGCCGAGCGCGCCATCTTCGCGCCGCCGCCGGGGCGGAGCTCGATGGCGTGGATGACGGTACCCGTGGGGATGTTCTTCAGCGGGAGGTTGTTTCCCGGCTTGATGTCCGCCGCGGGGCCCGACTCGACGATGTCGCCCTGCTTCAGCTTCGCCGGCGCGAGGATGTAGCGCTTCTCGCCGTCGAAGTAGTGCAGCAGCGCGATGCGCGCGGTGCGGTTGGGGTCGTACTCGATGTGAGCGACCTTGGCGTTCACGCCGTCCTTGTCATTGCGACGGAAGTCGATGACGCGGTACTGGCGCTTGTGGCCACCACCGATGTGACGGGTCGTGATGCGGCCCTGGTTGTTGCGACCACCGGTCTTCGAGATCGGGCGCAGCAGCGACTTCTCCGGCGTCGATCGGGTGATCTCGGCGAAGTCAGCCACCGACGAGCCGCGACGGCCCGGGGTCGTGGGCTTGTACTTGCGAATAGCCATGATTGTCCTTATCCCCCGGATCAGCCGATTGCCGTGAAGATGTCGATGGTGCCCGACTTCAGGCTCACGATGGCGCGCTTGGTGTCCTTGCGCTTACCGGTGCCGAAGCGGGTGCGACGGGCCTTGCCGACGCGGTTGATCGTGTTGACGGACGCGACCTTGACGCCGAAGATCTTCTCGATGGCGAGCTTGATCTCGGTCTTCGAAGCGCGCGGGTCGACGAGGAAGGTGTACTTGCCCTCGTCGATCAGGCCGTAGCTCTTCTCGGACACGACCGGCTTCAGGATGATGTCGCGCGGGTCCTTGTTCAGGGCCGTCTGGAGAACAGATGCCTGCTCGCTCATGCGGAGACCTCCTGGTTGGCGCCGGACTTGGAGGCGATGAAGCCCTCGAGCGCGGCCTGGGTGAAGACGATGTCGTCGGAGACGAGCACGTCGTAGGCGTTGAGCTGGTCGAACGTCAGCACGTGGACGTGGCCGAGGTTGCGGATGCTCTTGAGCGCGAGCTCGTCGCCGCGCTCGATGACCACGAGGACGTTCTTCGACGTGGCGACCTGGGCGAGGAAGCCCGCGGCGGCCTTGGTCGACGGCGCGCCGTCGGTGCCGAACGTGTCGATCGCGTGCAGACGGTCACCGCGGAAGCGGTCGCTGAGCGCGCCCAGCAGGGCGGCCGCGATCATCTTCTTGGGGGTGCGCTGCGAGTAGTCGCGCGGCTTCGGGCCGTGCACGATGCCACCGCCGGTCATGTGCGGCGCGCGGATCGAGCCCTGACGGGCGTTACCCGTGCCCTTCTGCTTGAAGGGCTTGCGGCCGGCGCCCGAGACCTCGCCACGACGCTTGGTCGAGTGCGTGCCCTGGCGAGCCGCCGCGAGCTGCGCGACGACGACCTGGTGGATGAGCGGGATGTTCGTCTTGACGTCGAACAGCGCGGCGGGAAGCTCGACGGAGCCTGCCTTCTTGCCGTCTGCCTTGAGGACGTCGAGCGCGAGAGTGGAGTCAGCCATGATCAGGCACCCTTCACTGCGTTGCGGACGTAGACGATGCGGCCGCGAGCACCGGGGACGGCGCCCTTGACGAGCATGAGTCCCTTCTCGATGTCGATGGCGTGCACCGTGAGGTTGAGGACGGTCACGCGCTCGCCACCCATACGGCCGGCCATGCGCATGCCCTTGAAGACGCGGCTCGGGGTCGACGATGCGCCGATGGAGCCGGGCTTGCGGTGGTTGCGGTGTGCACCGTGCGATGCCGAGACGCCCTTGAAGTTGTGGCGCTTCATGACACCGGCGGTGCCCTTGCCCTTGCTCGTGCCGACGACGTCGACGAGCTGGCCGGCCTCGAACGTGCCGTCCACCGTGAGCTCCTGGCCCAGGGTGTAGTCGGCGGCGTCGGCCGTGCGGACCTCGGTCACGTGACGACGCGGCGTGACGCCGGCAGCCTCGAAGTGAGCCGAGAGGGGCTTGTTCACCTTGCGGGGGTCGATCTGACCGTACGCGATCTGCACGGCGTTGTAGCCGTCCTTCTCGGGGGTACGGATCTGGGTGACCACGTTCGGCGCGAGCTCGATGACGGTGACGGGAACGAGCTTGCCGTTCTCGTTCCAGACCTGGGTCATGCCGAGCTTGGTGCCGAGCATGCCCTTGGAAACCTTGGAGTTGATGTCAACCATGGCGGACCTCAGAGCTTGATCTCGATGTTGACGTCGGCCGGAAGGTCGAGACGCATCAGCGAGTCGACAGCCTTGGGCGTCGGGTCGACGATGTCGATCAGGCGCTTGTGGGTGCGCATCTCGAAGTGCTCGCGGCTGTCCTTGTACTTGTGGGGCGACCGGATGACGCACACGACGTTCTTCTCGGTCGGAAGGGGCACGGGTCCGACGACGGTCGCGCCCGCACGGGTCACGGTGTCGACGATCTTGCGTGCGGACGTGTCGATGACCTCGTGGTCATACGACTTCAGGCGAATGCGGATCTTCTGTCCCGCCATTGTCTGCTCTCTCTCTTTAAGCGTCTTACCGTCCGAGACCGGGTGGCCTTGGGGCATTGGACGCACGTCGGCGCTGTTCGCGCCTCGGCACTCGTCTTCTCGGGCTCTCGACCTCGCGGTCAGGGAGCCTGTCGAAGAGGCTGCACCACTGTTCTGCTGTCAGCCGCACACCCGAAGGTGACGGATGCCCGACGCCCGCCGCGCACGGCAGTGCCCTCGCTGATGAAGGTGTCGGGATTGTGTTCTGCTGCCCGCGGCCTAGAACCCTGCAGCCTCCCGGAGGAGGAGCCGTCTATGCACTGCCCTGGCAGTGATCCGGCGCACGCACAGCGGCGACGGAATATCGAACCTGTCTATTCTGCCACGGCGGATTTCACTTCTGCAAACCCGGGCGTGTCGCGCTCACCGGACTCCCCGTGAACGCCTCCTCCCCTGGTACCTCAGCTCGCGGAGGAGCGCGGGGCGAGGCATCCCCATGCCTCGCCCCGCTTGGGGAGGGCGTCCGGTGCGAGGGGGCACACCGAACGCGAGGAATCCGGCGTGAAGGGACGCCGGACGCCTCGACCGAGGGCGCGGCGGAAGACCCGCCGCGCAGGCGGGGAGACGCTCAGGCGCAAAGAGTGCGCGCGTCGCACGATGATCCCCAAGATCGCTTTCCCCAGTGTGAACGCGGACGAACCCGCGTGATTCGGGAGCCGAACCCCTTCGGCACCCCGACCGCAAGATCCCCAGGCGGTCGAGACGATCCTACTCGATGTCTTCGAGAATCCGCCACATCCGAGGGCGCGATGCGTTCCCTCGACACGGAAGAGCGGCGACCCCTCTCGGGACCGCCGCTCTCCACGGAGATGTCGGGCTCTATTCGTTGCCGACGCTCTTGTCAGCGCTCTCGCGGATCTCGTCGATCTTGTCGGCGGCGCCGGGTGCGATCTTCTTCGCGAAGTCGGCGACGCCGTCGAGCACCTTGTCGCTGATGTCCTCGGCCTGCTCGCTCTTGACCGCTTCCGCCAGCTTGTCCTTGTTCTGCTCGTACAGGTCCTTGCCCTTGTTGACGGCGTCCTCGATACCCATGTGAATCCCCTTCGGAGGTGTGTGCGCCCGGCGATCGCACCGGACACCTCATTGTGCCGGGCGGAACCGGGCGACGGAACCCTCGATCCGGAAAACGACAGAGGGGCCGAGCCCGAAGGCTCGACCCCTCTGCGAGGAAGCGGCTGCTTACTTGATGATCTTCGTCACCGTACCGGCGCCGACCGTACGACCACCCTCACGGATGGCGAAGCCGAGGCCCTCCTCCATGGCGATCGGCTGGATCAGCTCGACCGTCATGTCGGTGGTGTCGCCGGGCATGACCATCTCGGTGCCCTCGGGCAGCGAGATGACGCCGGTGACGTCCGTGGTGCGGAAGTAGAACTGCGGACGGTAGTTCGTGTAGAAGGGGTTGTGGCGGCCACCCTCGTCCTTGGACAGGATGTAGGCCGTGCCCTCGAAGTTGGTGTGCGGCGTGACCGAACCCGGCTTCACGATGACCTGGCCGCGCTCCACGTCCTCGCGCTTGGTGCCGCGGAGGAGCAGACCACAGTTCTCGCCGGCCCATGCCTCGTCGAGCTGCTTGTGGAACATCTCGATACCGGTGACGGTCGTCTTCTGCGTCGGGCGCAGACCCACGATCTCGACCTCGGAGTTGATGGCCAGGGTGCCACGCTCGGCACGACCCGTGACGACGGTGCCACGACCGGTGATCGTGAAGACGTCCTCGACGGGCATGAGGAACGGCTTGTCACGGTCACGCTCCGGGTCCGGAACGCTGTCGTCGACAGCCTGCATGAGCTCGAGGATCGCGTCGACCCACTTCTCGTCGCCCTCGAGGGCCTTGAGAGCGGAGACGCGAACGACGGGAGCGTTGTCGCCGTCGAAGCCCTGGCTCGAGAGCAGCTCGCGAACCTCGAGCTCGACGAGCTCCAGGATCTCCTCGTCGTCGACCGCGTCGGACTTGTTCAGCGCGACGAGCAGGTAGGGGACGCCGACCTGCTTGGCGAGCAGAACGTGCTCGCGCGTCTGCGCCATCGGGCCGTCGGTGGCCGCGACGACGAGGATCGCGCCGTCCATCTGCGCCGCACCCGTGATCATGTTCTTGACGTAGTCGGCGTGGCCGGGGGCGTCAACGTGGGCGTAGTGGCGCTTCGGGGTCTCGTACTCGATGTGCGAGATGTTGATCGTGATACCGCGCTGGCGCTCTTCCGGCGCCGAGTCGATGGAAGCGAAGTCGCGCTGCACGTTCGTGTCGGACGGGTACTTGTCAGCAAGCACCTTCGAGATCGCTGCGGAGAGCGTGGTCTTGCCGTGGTCGACGTGACCGATCGTTCCGATGTTGACGTGCGGCTTGGTCCGCTCGAACTTGGCCTTAGCCACTGGGTCCTCCTCAGGACGTCGTTGTAGAGGTGCCGGGCACTGGTTTGCGACCGGTTCTCTACGGGTTAGGTTCTCAGTTTAGTAGAGAGGGAATGTGAAGTTGTAGGTGACCTGGGAACCCCGGGTGCTTCGACTGGCTCAGCACCCAGGGCTCCCAGAAGAGCGATTACTCGCCCTTGGCCTTCTGGACGATCTCGTCGGCCACCGCGCGCGGGACCTCGGCGTAGCTGTCGAACTCCATGGAGTAGACGGCACGGCCCGAGGTCTTCGAGCGCAGGTCGCCGATGTAGCCGAACATCTCGGACAGCGGCACCGCGGCACGCACGACCTTGACGCCGGCGGCGTCCTCCATCGACTGGATCTGGCCACGACGCGAGTTCAGGTCGCCGATGACGTCGCCCATGTACTCCTCCGGAGTACGGACCTCGACGGCCATCAGCGGCTCGAGCAGCACGGGGTTGGCACGACGCGCGGCCTCCTTGAAGCCCATGGAGCCCGCGATCTTGAACGCCATCTCCGAGGAGTCGACGTCGTGCGCTGCACCGTCGACGATGGTCGCCTTGACGCCCACCATCGGGTAGCCCGCGAGGACACCGACGTTCATGGCGTCCTGGAAACCGGCGTCGATCGAGCCGATGTACTCGCGCGGGATGCGGCCACCGGTGACCGCGTTCACGAACTCGTACGTCTTCTCGCCGTCGAGCTCGAGCGGCTCGATGTTGAACTGGATCTTGGCGAACTGGCCCGATCCACCGGTCTGCTTCTTGTGCGTGTAGTCGTGCTTCTCGACGGCCTTGCGGATCGTCTCGCGGTACGCGACCTGCGGCTTGCCGACGTTCGCCTCGACGCGGAACTCGCGCTTCATGCGGTCGACGAGGATGTCGAGGTGCAGCTCACCCATGCCCTTGATGGTCGTCTGACCGGTCTCCGGGTTGAGCTCCGTGCGGAAGGTCGGGTCCTCCTCAGCGAGCTTCTGGATCGCGAGACCCAGCTTCTCCTGGTCGGCCTTGGTCTTCGGCTCGATGGCGACCTCGATCACCGGCTCCGGGAACGTCATCGACTCGAGGACGACCGGCTGCGCGATGTCGGCGAGGGTGTCACCGGTGGTGGTGTCCTTCAGACCGATGACGGCGTAGATGTTGCCGGCGGTCAGCTTGTCGACCGGGTTCTCCTTGTTGGCGTGCATCTGGAAGATCTTCCCGATGCGCTCCTTCTTGCCCTTGGTCGAGTTGATGACCTGCGCACCCGACTCGAGCTCGCCCGAGTAGACGCGCACGTACGTCAGACGACCGAAGAACGGGTGCACGGCGACCTTGAAGGCCAGGGCCGCGAACGGGTCCTTCGCGTCGGGGTGACGCTCGATGATCTTCTCCTCGTCCTTCGGGTCGTGCGCCTCGATGGCAGGCACGTCCAGCGGGGACGGGAGGTAGTCGACGACGGCGTCCAGCATCGGCTGCACACCGCGGTTCTTGAAGGCGGAGCCGCAGAGGACCGGGTAGATCTCGCTGGCGACGACCATCTTGCGGATGGCGCCCTTGATCTCCGCGACGGTGAGCTCCTCGCCGCCGAAGAACTTCTCGAGAAGCTCCTCGTCGGTCTCGGCGACCGTCTCCAGCAGCTGCTGGCGGTAGTCCTCGGCCTTGTCCTTGAGGTCGGCCGGGATCTCCTGCACCTCGTAGGAGGCGCCCATGGTCACGTCACCCTTGGCGTCGCCGGGCCACACCAGAGCGCGCATCTCGACGAGGTCGATGACGCCGACGAAGTCGTTCTCGGCACCGATCGGGAGCTGCAGCACCAGCGGCTTGGCGCCGAGGCGGTTGATGATCGTGTCGACCGTGAAGTAGAAGTCTGCGCCGAGCTTGTCCATCTTGTTGACGAAGCAGATGCGGGGAACGTTGTACTTGTCGGCCTGACGCCACACGGTCTCGGACTGGGGCTCGACGCCCTCCTTGCCGTCGAACACGGCGACCGCACCGTCGAGGACGCGGAGCGAGCGCTCCACCTCGACCGTGAAGTCCACGTGACCGGGGGTGTCGATGATGTTGATCTGGTTCTTGTTCCAGAAGCAGGTCACGGCGGCAGACGTGATCGTGATGCCGCGCTCCTTCTCCTGCTCCATCCAGTCGGTGGTCGACGCACCGTCGTGCGTCTCGCCGAGCTTGTGGTTGACGCCCGTGTAGAACAGGATGCGCTCGGTCGTCGTGGTCTTGCCGGCATCGATGTGCGCCATGATGCCGATGTTGCGGACCTTGCTCAGGTCCGTGAGCACGTCTTGTGCCACAGGAGTGTCCTTATCTTTTGGAGCAGGTGTACTGCGAAGAGGGGGTGCCCGCCCCTCGGCGAGTGGCCGAAGGGCGGGCGAAGCTGTTTACCAGCGGTAGTGAGCGAACGCGCGGTTCGACTCGGCCATCTTGTGGGTGTCCTCGCGGCGCTTGACCGCGGCACCCAGGCCGTTCGACGCGTCCAGGATCTCGTTCTGGAGACGCTCGGTCATCGTCTTCTCACGACGACCCTTGGCGTAGCTCACGAGCCAGCGCAGCGCGAGGGTGTTCGCGCGGTGCGGCTTGACCTCGACCGGAACCTGGTAGGTCGAGCCACCGACGCGGCGGCTGCGGACCTCGAGCGTGGGGCGCACGTTGTCGAGCGCCTTCTTCAGGGTGGCGACGGCGTCCTGGCCGTTCTTCGCCTCGACGCCGCGGAGGGCGCCGTAGACGATCGACTCGGCCAGCGACTTCTTGCCGTCGACGAGGATCTTGTTCACCAGCGAGGTGACGATCGGAGCGCCGTAGACCGGGTCGTTGACGACGGGGCGCTTGGGGGCGGGACCCTTACGAGGCATCTAACTCAACCCTTCTTCGCGCCGTAGCGGGAACGAGCCTGCTTACGGTTCTTGACGGCCTGGGTGTCCAGAGCGCCACGGACGATCTTGTAACGCACACCGGGGAGGTCCTTCACACGACCGCCGCGGACGAGCACCAGGGAGTGCTCCTGCAGGTTGTGGCCCTCACCGGGGATGTACGCGGTGACCTCGGTCCCGTTGCGGAGCTTCACACGAGCGACCTTGCGCATCGCCGAGTTCGGCTTCTTCGGGGTGGTGGTGTAGACGCGGGTGCAGACCCCGGCCTGCTGCGGGTTCGCCTTGAGCGCGGGCGCCTTGGTCTTGGTGACCTTGGGCGAGCGACCCTTGCGAACCAACTGCTGAATGGTTGGCACGTTCTCTCCTCATAGTGCTGCACGGTGACAGCGTGATGGGTTTCACATCATGACCCACCGGCACGCCGGAACCGACGAGCTTTTGGTGTGGTGGGTATGCCGTGGGGGCGGACCGGCGAGGTGCCGACGCCCAGCGCGCACGTCAGGACGTGCACACACCTGATCAAGTGTAATGCCGCGTAACCTGACGGTCAAATGACGGTCGCACTCCCCCGCGCCGCCCGAAGTCAGGGGATGTCGGGGTCGAACGGCGAGTCCAGCGACTCCGTGAGCTCGGCGAGAAGCGCCTCGATCTGCGGCTCGACATGTCGCGACACCGCCGCCTGGATGGTGATCCGGTGTCGGAGCAGGATCCCGCAGATCTCGCGCCCGACGAGGTTCGCGTACTCATCCGCCAAGGCGACTTCCTGCCGCAGCGCGGTCTTCGCCTCGTCCGACAGCGGGGGCAGCGGCGGCAACTCGGCGGCGGAGTCGTCAGCGAGACCGGCGATCGTGAAGAGGAAGGGGGCGCCGGGTACGGGCTCCGGATCCAGGGGCAGGCCCTCGAACTCGGGGTCGAGCTCCTCCGTCGGTCGGTAGCTGCGGGCGCGGTTGCGCGCGGCCTGCTGATCGAGCTCGCGCTGCAGGGTCGGGAGGTTCCGCGCGGTGTACTCCGCGACCGCGTGGTCGACGATCGTCTTGATGCGCGTCGACAGCCCATGCTGGACGCCGTGCGGCGTGGTGCCCGCGATGCCTGCGGCGGCGAGGACGGGCGAGCCGAGACAGCGTCGGCACGGCGCAGTCCTTCCGCGGTGGGTCGCCGGCTCCCAGCGCGGCACCCAGCGCAACCAGGCCTCGACGGCCTGGTCGACCTGCGTCTCCAACGAGCGCTCCACCCCACCAGCGTACGGCGCGTCGCCGCTCACGGCGCGGATTTGCGGGGTGTCACTCCCCCTCGTCGCGCTCCCACGGCCATCTCGGCCGTGCAGACCTCGTTCGGCGGAGGGCTATCCCGCCCCAGGCGGCCACCGCTGCGGCGGCGAGGAGCACGAGGCTCGCGCCGCCGCGGACGAGATCTCCGGCGACGGCCGTGGCCACGACCACATCGCTCGTCGCGACGAGCACGGCGATCCAGACGGTGACCACGTGCACGAGGGCCGTGAGCAGCGCGATCACGGGAGCGGAGCCGAAGGAGGCGTGTCCCCGCCGCACCGTCGCCCACAGCGAGAGGGCGAACACGATGACGGCCATGACCATGCCGGACACTCCAGGGATCTGCCCCAGGCCCGGGACGTCGATGATGTCGCGGTCGGTGGCGACGCTCAGGGCGCCGAGACCGAAGACGGCGAGGGCGAAGAAGGCGATGGTCGCCATCACCGCCGCCAGGACAGCCGAAACCCCCGCGGACTCGGGCCCGCGGGGGTTCGGCGTGGTGGTGTTCGTGATTACCTCGACAGGGTGGGACCGGCCTCGAGGGTGCGCTCGTACTCGCGCTGCGCCTCCTCGTTCAGCTCGGTCTTGCGGGCACCGCTGCGGGCCACCCAGGCACCGAACCAGATGGTGAGCTCGCGAGCGAAGACGAAGGCCGCGATGGCCAGCGGGGCGAGCAGCTGCTCGCCCGCGAGTTCGAGACCCTGCGACGCGGTGAGCTTCCAGAAGGGCGCCTCGAAGAGCTGGCCCAGGATGTGTCCGGCGTAGGCGATCAGCCCGACCACGATGCCGAACACCACCCACAGGCCCCAGCGGCCGCGGTTGATGATGGCTCCCAGGAGCCAGAAGCCGAGGAAGAACACGACCACCGGGGTCCAGAACCCCCACGTGAGGAGCGGGGCGACGAGCGCCTCGCCGATGTTCTCCCCGTTCACGTCGCCGGCCAGGGCGCCGAGGCCGAGCGTGGTGGCGAGGTAGAGCAGCGCGAAGGCGACGGTGGCGAGCAGACCGATGGCCCCGGCGGTGCCGCGGTTGCCGCGCTCGCGCGGCGGCTCCGGTGCCTGCACGAAGATCGGCTGCGGCTGCTGCGGTGCGGCGGCCGCGCCGTTCGTGAGCGGTTCGGACGGCACGATCCGGGTGTCGGTGTCGTCGGCGTGCGATGCGTAGGCCGCGCCGGCCATGGCCGACTCCTCGTGCGCGTGACTGCTCGGCGTGGAGTACAGCGAGGTCTCCGGCGTCGCGTACAGCGAGGTCTCGGGGGTCGCATCGCGGCGGTCGGCGTCGCGGAGGTCCGCGTCACGGCGGTCGGCGTCGAAGCGGTCGCCGTCGGTGCGCGAGGGCGTCGGGGCGGCGGAGCTGAAGGTGCCGGGGTGGTCTCGCTCGGCGGCCTCGAAGGCGGCGAGATCGGGGTCGACGGCGGGCTCCTGCCGCGTCGCGGACTGGTCGGCCGCAGGCTCGGAGGAGGCCGCGGTGGCCTCTGCGGCGCGGGAATCATCCGCACGGGCGTCGTCGGCGTGGCCGGGGACATCTCCACGGGCCATCGCCGCGGCGTCGAGACCGGCGTTCGCGCTGCCGACGACGTCGTCGACGTCGTTCGACTTCTCGGGCTGACGAGCCTCGGGATCACTCATGGGGTGCGCCTCTCATCGGGGATGTGCAGTGTGAGATTACCGCCGCGGCTCCCGACGCTTCCTTAGGCGTGCCGACGTGTCGCCATACGCGTGCTTCCGCGGGTCCACGCCGTTCACGGGAAGGTGTTGCGAAGCGCATCCCCGGCGAACTGCGCGAGGATCGGCACCATCGGCAGCGAGAGCCAGACGAGCCCGGCGACGATGCCCGCGCACACGATCCCGGCGAACCAGCTCATCCCGAGGTTCCGACCACCCACCCGTGCCATGGTCCCACCGTAGGCCCGAGCCCCCGCGCAGGCCGTGAGCAACGCCGCGACGCGGCGGCCTCGGTCAGCGGACGCCGCGACCGCGCATCCGCCACAGCAGCCAGAGCCCGGAAGCCGGGACCAGCAGGAACCCCAGCAGCAGGAGCAGGTGCCACTCCCCGAAAGAGGGCACGAGCGGGTTCACCACCTCCGGCATCGTCTCGCCGCCGGTCGAGCTGCCGGACGCCGATCCGGTGGAGAAGCCGGTCATGGTCGAGGTGATCAGGAAGGACAGACCGGTGGCGACGAAGGGCACCAGGATCGCGACGGCCTTCTCCCAGGTCCGCCACGTCGCGCTCAGGCTCACGAGCACCGCTCCCACGAACCAGCCGACGATCGGCACCACGATCCCGCCGAAGCTCAGCGTGAGCGCGGCCGCGATCGCGAAGCCCCGCGTCGCGGTCGTCGGCGTTCGCGGTGCCGACGGAGCGGGAGTGGGCGCAGGGAATACGACGGGCGGTGCCGTCGGCACCTCGTCCTCCGCCTCACGCGCGATCCCCCGCGGGTCTCCGAGGCGGTCGATCCGCTCCGCGGTCGCGACCGCGTCGAGCCCGTCGAGCTCCTCTGCGATCCCGCCGCGGATCTCGGACGCGACGCCGTGCGGAAGTCCGCCCATCGCCGCGTCCAGCCGGGCCAGGTAGTCGTCACGCAGCTCGGCTGCGGTCTTCTCGGTCATGGTCATCCTTCCCCCACCATGCCCGTGACGGCACGGGCGAACGGCGCCCACTGCGCCCGGAAGCGCGCGAGCTGATCGATACCGGCATCCGTGAGCCGGTAGTACTTGCGCACCGGACCGCTCTCCGACGGCCGGTCGAACGTCGTCACCCAGCCGTTGTCGCGCAACCGCCCGAGGAGCGGATACAGCGTGCCGATGCTGGCGATCAGCCCGGCGCCGGTGAGTGCATCCGACAGCTGCCAGCCGTACATGGGCTCGCGCGAGAGCAGGCCGAGTACGCAGTACTCGACCACCCCCTTGCGCATCTGCGCACCGACGTCCGCTGTCATGCCTCACAAGGTAGCATGTGACGCAGGATAGCGGGGAGCGGTTCTTCGATCAGCCCTTGGTCGCTCCGGCGGTCAGACCGCCGACGATGTACTTCTGCAGGAAGAGGAACAGCACCATGACCGGGATCGCGGCCATGACCGCGCCGGCGGAGAAGGCCGACCAGTCGGCGTAGCGGGGGTTCGCCACGAGCTTGGTCAGACCGACGACGAGGGTCTGCTGATCCACGTCGACGAGCATGACGCTGGCGATCACGTATTCGTTCACCGTGCCGATGAAGGAGAGCAGGCCGACGACCGCGAGGATCGGGGCGACCAGGCGCAGGATGATCGTGAAGAAGATCCGCGCGTGCCCGGCGCCGTCGATGCGGGCGGCCTCGTCGATCTCCTTCGGGATCGTGTTGAAGAAGCCGTACATGAGGTAGGTGTTCACGCCGAGCGCGCCACCGAGATAGACGAGGATCAGCCCGGTGTGCGTGTTGAGCCCGATCGCCGGGAACCAGTCCCCCAGCGTCGACATCAGCAGGAAGATCGCGACGACCGCGAGGAGCTGCGGGAACATCTGCACCACGACGATGGTGACGAGCCCCACGCGGCGGCCCGCGAACCGCATGCGGGAGAAGGCATATGCCGCGCAGGCTCCGATGAAGACGGTGACCGCGCCCGTCACGACCGCGATGAGCAGGGTGTTCAGGAACCACGTCCCGTACGGATTCTGCGGGTCGCTGAGGATGCGCACGTAGCTGTCGATCCCGATGGCCGAGAAGAGCTGGTTCGACCCGGTGAGCGTGCCGTTCGGATTGAGGGAAGCCGACACAACGTACAGGAGCGGGAAGAGGGCGAAGGCGCTCACCACGATGGCGACGAG
Source organism: Microbacterium sp. UBA7513 (assembly GCF_002478345.1). Classification (NCBI taxonomy): domain Bacteria; kingdom Bacillati; phylum Actinomycetota; class Actinomycetes; order Micrococcales; family Microbacteriaceae; genus Microbacterium; species Microbacterium sp. UBA7513. Next base: position 172,778 of record NZ_DLNJ01000002.1, on the reverse strand, counting down.
GTGACGCCATCCGGTGTCGGCGAACCAGGCGCCGAACGAACGACGCGGCGGAGCGGTGCGCGGGGCGGTGGCGGTGCTTGGGACGGTGCTCATGTCAGTTCAGCTCCTCGAGGGCCTTGGTCTTGCGGAAGCTGATGATCGAGATCGTCGCGACCACGACGAAGATCAGGATCGTGAAGGCGGAGGCGAGCCCGTAGTCGCGGGTCTGTCCGGTGAAGGCCACCTTGTAGACCATCGAGATGAGGATGTCGGTGTGGCCGACGGGGATCGACACATCGCTGAAGCGCGGGCCGCCCTTGGTGAGCATGTAGATCAGGTTGAAGTTGTTGAAGTTGAACGCGAACGACGAGATCAGCAGCGGTGCCACGGTCACCAGCAGCAGCGGCAGCTTGATCCGGCGGAAGATCTGCCACGCGTTCGCGCCGTCCATGACGGCGGCCTCGTTCACGTCGTCCGGGATGCCCTGCAGCGCGCCCATGCAGACGAGGAACATGTACGGGAAGCCGAGCCAGAGGTTCACCAGCAGCACGGACACCTTCGCCAGCACCGGATCGGTGAGCCACGGGATGGCCGCGCCACCGAACAGCACCTGGTTGATGAACCCGAAGCTCTCGTTCATCATCCCGGCCCAGACGAGCGCGGAGAGGAACGCCGGGAAGGCGTACGGGAGGATGAGGATGATCCGGTAGCCGTTGCGGAAGCGCATCCGCGTGTTGTTGAAGACGAGCGCGAGCAGCAGGCCGAGGAAGAAGGTCGTCGCGACGGACACCAGCGCGAACACGAAGGTCCAGACGGTGACGGAGATGAGCGGGCCGCGGATGGACTCGTCGGTCACCGCGCGGACGAAGTTGTCGAAGCCGACCGTGGTCTGCCAGCCGGGCAGCAGCTGCTCGCCGTCCTCCGCGGTGAACGCACCGTCACCGGTGTCGCTGTAGACGGTGCCGGTCGCGGTGTCCGTGATCGTGTCGGCAGCGGCGTCGTAGGTCAGCGTCGAGACGTAGAGGTAGCCGTTCTGCCCATCGGGCGCACGGAGGCTGCCATCGTTGGGGTCGTCGCTGAACGGGACCGAGAGCTGCTCCAGCTCCTCCGACAGGGTGAAGACGGTGGCGAGCGGAAGCGTGGTCCACCCGTCCACGGCGACGGCCTTGCCGCCTTCGAACTCCGCGTCGACCGCGGCGAGAGGCTGCTCCGCCGTGCCGAGGAGCGCATCGCCATCCTCCGGATCCGTGACGAGGAGGCCGTAGGTGCCGAACTGCTCGACCACCGTGACGGGGTACGTCGGAGAGTCCTCCACGCGCTCCTGCGCGGAGGCGAGCAGCGACGAGATCGCCTGCTCCTTGCTCCCGTTGTGGCCGGTGCCGTAGTTCGTGAAGCCGATGTAGCCCGTGTAGAGGAGCGTGAAGACCTGGAACAGGACCAGGAAGATGATGCCGGGGGTGAGGTACTTCGCCGCGATGCGCTTGCGGGAGAAGTAGATGTAGTTGACGACGACCGTCACCGCGACGACGAGGCCGAGGACCAGCCACTCGTGCTGCACGAGCAGCACGAACACGGCGTAGACGGCGATCGCGTCCACGATCGCCAGCAACAGGATCTTGAGCAGCATCCACCCGATCGGTCGGGAGGCCGCCTCGGCGATCTTCGCGGCCTGGCGCTGCCGAGGCGTGGGAGGCGCGGTGCGCCCTTCGGTGTCTGTCATGTCGTCCTCGTCATGGTCCTGCCGGGGCGTGCTGGTCGGCCCGCCCCGGCAGGGTCGTCATCTTGTCGGCCGTTACTCGATCGCGGCGGTCACGTCATCGACGAGCTTCTGCCACGTCGCCTGCGGGTCCTCGCCGTTGATGATGGCGGCCTCGGCCACGCCCCAGAACTGCCAGACAGCGCCCATGGCGGGGATCGCCGGCATGGGGACCGCGTCGGCGCCGACGGCCTGGAAGCCGGCGATGATCGGGTCGGACGCCGCGGTGTCTGCGGCAGCCGTGAGGGCCGGGAGCACGTTGCCGGCCTTGAACAGCTCCAGCTGCACGTCCTCCGTGCCGAGGTAGTTGACGAGGAAGTCGTTGGCCGCGACCTTGTTCTTCGACTCGGCGCTCACGAAGAAGCCCTTGACGCCGGCGAACGGCGAGGCCGTCTCCCCCGTCGGGCTCGGAATCGGATCGATCTCGACGTTGATGCCCGCCTCGGTGGCCGCGCCCACGTTCCACGGGCCGGTCAGCCAGAAGGCGGCGGTGCCGTCGAGGAACTGCTGCTTGGCGATCTCACCGTCGATGTCGGTGTTCAGCGTGCCGGCCGCGCCCTGCGCACCCAGCCAGTCGGCGAAGGCGAAGCCGCCCTCGCTGCCGAGCTGCAGGTCGGTCGGGTCGTAGCTGCCGCTGTCGTCGGTGCCGAAGACCGGAGCGCCGAAGGCGGTCTGGAACGGGTACAGGTGGTACGGGTTGCCCTCGGCGCCCTGCTCCACCACGAAGGTGCCCTTCGAGACCATGTCGTCGAAGCTCGTCGCGGGCTCGGGGACGAGGTCGGCGTTGCGCAGGACGGCGATGTTCTCGACCGCGTACGGGAGCATGTAGACGGTGCCCTCATAGGTCGCCGCCTGGAGCGCGACGGGGAGGTAGTCCTCGGAGCTGTCGCCGAGCTCGATCGGCGCGACGACGCCGTTGGTCGAGAGCTCGCCGAGCCAGTCGTGGGCGCCCATGACCACGTCGGGGCCCTTGCCGGTCGGGACCTGCTGGATGAAGTCGTCCTTCATATCGTCGACGGACTTCCCCACCAGCTTGACCGTGACACCGGTCTTCTCCTGGTACGCGTCCGCCGCGCCCTGCAGCGCGTCGACCCGCTCGGCGTCGACCCAGACGGTCAGCGTGCCGCCGCTGTCCCCACCGGAGGAAGAGTCGTCGCCGCCGGAGCCGGTCGAGCAGCCGGCGAGCGTCAGAGCCGAAACGATGGCGATGGCGCCCGCGGCGACCATGCCCCTCTTGTTCACCTTCATTGGTGTGTGCCTCTCTCAGTGCTGAGCGCCTGCAAGACTGCAAGCGCTTACAGTATGCATCGTTTCGAAAGGCGATCACAATCCGCGAGCGCGTTGATATCAACCCGTGATCGGCGCGGCGAGACGCACCTGATATGAAAACGCTTCCATATCAGCCGATGGTGAGGGCATCAGCGCGCGGTGTTGCCGCCAGCACGATGCGGTGCATCGCGGATGACGCGATCGATCCAGGCACGCCGCGGCAAGGCGGCGATGGCCTCTCGCGGGAACCAGCCCAGTTCGACGATCTCGTCCATGTCCGGTGCCGGGTCGCTGAGCAGCTCGCACTCGTAGGCGACCGTGACGTAGCCGACCTGGTCGCCGTTCGGATAGGTCACCGTCATCGGGTCGCCACCGTACGCACCGATCAGTCCTGTGATCCGCAGACGCGCTCCCGTCTCTTCGAGGACTTCCCGGACGACCGCGTCCGCGGGCTCTTCACCGGGCTCCACCCCGCCCCCGAGCAGGCTCCACGCCCCGGAGTGCGCGTGCCGGGCCAGCAGGAACCGTTCGCCGTCGCGGATGACGGCGGTGACACCGGGCAGCAGGAGGAAGTCGTGTCCGATCCGCGCACGGATCGCCTCGACGTAGGGGGACATCGGCATCGACGAAGTCTAGGTGCCGGGACGGCGCGCGCCCCGGGGAGCCCGGCCACGGGACTTTCCGCACCCCCGCGGATACAGTTGAGTCATGGCTGACAGTTCCTTTGACATCGTCTCGAAAGTGGATCGCCAGGAGGCCGAGAACGCCCTGAACCAGGCGCGCAAAGAGGTGGAGCAGCGCTACGACTTCAAGGGGACCGGCGCTTCGATCGCCTGGAGCGGCGAGCAGATCCTCATCACCGCGAACACCGAGGAGCGCGCCAACGCCGTCCTCGACGTGTTCCAGTCCAAGCTCATCAAGCGCGGCATCTCGCTGAAGAGCCTCGACTCGGGCGAGCCCTTCGCCAGCGGCAAGGAGTTCCGCATCCTGTCGAGCCTGAAGGACGGCATCTCCTCCGAGAACGCGAAGAAGATCGGCAAGATCATCCGCGATGAGGGTCCCAAGGGTGTGAAGAGCCAGATCCAGGGCGACGAGCTGCGCGTGCAGTCCAAGAGCCGCGACGACCTCCAGGCCGTGATCGCGCTCCTCAAGGGCAGCGACCTCGACATCGATCTGCAGTTCATCAACTACCGCTGACTCTATTCCGCGGCCCGAGCACTCCTGATTCAGTCCACCGGGCGCCCGCGCGAGCCGGAATCACACCGACAGAAGCGCCCGTTTCCCGACGGGCGCTTCTTGCGTCGCGGGTCGTCAGCCCAGGGCGGCAGCGGCGGAGGCGATCCGTGTGGCCATCATCTCGATCGAGACGGCGTCCGCACCGTGGGCTTCCGCGACACGCGGCATCCGGCGCACCACAGGCCGCAGCCGGTCGAGGAACTCGGTGACTTCTGACTGCTTCACGCGGAAGAGATCAAGGGCATCCTTTCGGAGAAAGGAATCGAGGACGAGGTCGCGGTTGCCGAAGAGGGAGAGCTGATGCTCGTTCCCGTCGGAGAGCGGCTCGGGGTTCACATCGAATGCCGGAGAGGGCCTCCAATCTGCCCCACAGCGCAGGAAGCCATGGTTCCGAAGATGGTCGTCAAGGTTCCCGATGAGCGCACCGAAGGCTGCTCGTCTCCAGAGCTCGGTCGCATCGGAGCCGGAGACCTGGGCGAAGTCGACGACGTCGAGCCAGTCACCGCCCTCGCCGTCGGTGGCTTCCAGCGCGGTCATCGCGGAGATGTATGGGATTCGGGTGTCGCCTTCTCTGCGATCGAAGCGCTTGAGGAACAGGACCGTCCGTTCGATTCCATCCACCGCGATCCGCTTCGTCTCATGCGGAGGGACGTCTATGCCGACCGCCCCCATCGCATCGAGCATCGCCCCCTCCCACGCCATCACGTTCCACTCATCACCGACGGGCTTAGGGAACTTCGCGAGCCAGAGGTCAGCACCGATCCTCACGTTGGCTTTGGGACGAGCACCCCCGAGGGAACCGGTGGCTCGGAAGAGCCGCCGAACCGCAACGTCGTCGATGTCCTGTTCTCCCCGCTCGACCTGATCGGCGACGTGGATGATGTCGGCGAGATCGGCCTCCACCGGCACACCATCCCCCGGCGCGACCGCGACGCCGTCGGCCCAGAACCGCGTTGCTCCTTGGCGACCCTCGTCGTTGACACCGAACATCAGAGTCAACTCGTCAAGCCGGCGGCCGGCTGCGCGATTCTGCACCTTCCGACCCCAGGTGTCGGGGGCCGAGTCTCCGAAGGGATTGTTGGGAAGGAGCGGTTGGGCGCCAGGAAACAGGCCCAGAGCGGGGGCCAACTCGAACGCCGTCCGCATGCGCAGGTATCCAGAGTCATACTCGAATGAGCCTGAGGCCCGAGTGCGATAGATCTTGCCCGCAAGGACCTCGCTCCCGTTGACAACGGTCGTGACATCGTAGACGTCAACCATCGGAGCGCACCCGTACGCGTTCGGGGAGCTTCTCATCCGCCATGAGGCGCCCCCGCTCGGTATTGAACGGATCACTGGCCGCGACGACCGCATCCATGAGCCCGAGAACGCGCATGACTCGGAGCGTTACCTCGAGAGTCGTGCCTTCGCCGTTCTCAAGCCGGCTGATCGTCTGAGGAGTAGTTCCGGCCCGCTCAGCGACCATCTTGGCGGTAAGACCCAGCAACTTGCGCTGGATCGCGAGGTTCTGCCCTATCGTGCGCACTGCGCGCTTCACGGGGATGGGTGTCATGGCCATGCGATTAGTTTAGATCACTAAATAGTGATCTAAAAGTACTTTAGATCCAAATAGTTAGACAGGAAGTTTCACGCATCTTTTCCCCGGTCAACGCATACCGAGATATCGGTGTTCTTCGTCGAGACTGGAAGCGGTCGTGATTGGTCACGACTCCGACGCCATCCCCGCCCGACACCCGATCGCCGCGGTGGATGCGCTTCGAGGATGCCACGCCGACTCAGGGGAGGGAGCGGCGCGGGCCCTCGAAGCTCGCGTCGGCCTGGGATCTGCCGACGTCGCACGCCGACCGGTCCCGGGTTCATGACAGGCCTCCCCGCCCGCTGCGCGCCCCCACGCGGATCGGCCCCCCGAGGAGGCAGGACGGCAATCCTGCGACCGCCGCGCCCCTCCCACCCGAGAGTGGACGCCGGTGGCAGACCAAGAACGACCGGGGGCTGGGCCATGGGGCAGATCGAGTCGAAGAGCATCGGAGAGAACAAGCAGCTGCTGGCGGATGAGGTGTTCCACCACATCGGGCGGCTGATCACGGAGGGAGAGTTCGCCGAAGGCGACCGGATCCGGGACGTCGACGTGGCGGACGAGCTCCACGTCTCGCGGACGCCCGTGCGCGAAGCGCTCCAGCGTTTGGAGCGACTGGGACTGGTGACGATGTACCCGAGCCGGTACACGGAGGTGACGACGGTCACGCCTCAGGTGATGGCCGAATCGCTGGAGTTCGCCGGCTACCAGGGCGGCATCACGGCGCGGATGGCGGTGCCGAGACTGAGCGCCGTCCAACGCGAGCGGGCGCTGGAGCTCATCGCGCGGATGCAGGGCTCGCTCACCGACGGCGCGTCCACGGCGCGGGCGCGGTGGGCCGTCTTCGCCTACCTCGCCGACCACAGCGGGAACCGCCAGCACCGGATGCTCATCGATGATGTCGCCGTCGCCGTGACCCGGAACCTGCGCGGGTGGGTGGTGCGTGCCGGCGACCGCGAGCGGATACGACAGGTCTATGCGGATTTCGCCGAGGCGGTGCGCACCGGCGACGGCGATGAGGCGGAGCGTCTCGCACGCGCGATGTACTACGTCTGAGCGGCGCGCCAGCCGACGACCCAGCGGTGCAGGCGGCGGTACGCGTCCTCCCGGGCGTCGTGCCGGGACAGGAACACGTCGTGCAGGGCGCCGTCGATCCGTTCGACGGTGACCGTGGCACCCAGCCGCAGGGCCGCGCGGGCGATGTCGTCGACGACGAGGACGGAGTCGGCGGAGGTCAGCTCCTCCGACCACCGGGTCGGCGCCACGAACCGCTTCGACAGCAGGACGCAGACCGGCGCCGCGATGTCCAGACCGGCGGCGACGGCCTTGTGCCCGGTGAGGATCGCATTGAGCCACCCGGCGTAGACGGCCATCGTCTGCACCGGGCGCCACGTGGTGTTGACCTCCATCGGATCGTCCGGGTCGGCCACCTCCTGCTGCGCCCGCGTGTAGTAGCCGAGATCGACCTGCGGCGCGACGTCGAGCGGCCGGATCCGCGCCTGGAACTCCACCATCGGGGCGATCGCGGCCCGCACGGGAGCGAACTGGAACTCGAGCCACGGACTGTTCAGGATGAGGGCGTCGGCCGCACCGGGATGCCGCGACGCCCACAGGCTCAGCGTCAGCCCGCCGGTCGAGTGTCCGAGCAGGATCAGGCGTCGCCCGCTCTCCTCGCCATCCTCGCCGCGCCCCATCGCGTCCAGTGCCGCGGCGATGTCCTCGTCGTAGGTGGACAGGTCGGTGATGTAACCGGGGGTCTGACCCTCGCGTAGGCTGCGCCCGTACTTGCGCAGGTCGAGGGCGAAGAAGCGGGCGCCACGAGCGGTCCAGAATCGGGCCAACCGCTTCTGGAAGAAGTAGTCCGACCACCCGTGGATGTAGAGCACGTCCACGCCCTCGAGCAACGGGCGTCGGCGCCGAGCGCGCTCCCACCACGGAACCGGAGTCGGCAGCGCCCGCACGAGAGTGGCCACCACCGGGCCCTGCTCGTCGCTGCCGAGGTCGAGGGTGAGCTGGGCGAACTCATCGCCGAGAACATCCGGGACCCACTCGGCCATGCGTCCTCCCCTCGCGCCCAGGCTAGCCCACGACGTCACTCACCGCCGGGACGGGCGACGGCGAAGTCGTCCGCGATGGTGGCCGCGATCGGCGCGAGGTCGGCGATCCCCGACCCGTCGAAGGTCGTGAGACGCAGCCAGTCCGCACCCACGCGAAGATCGAGCACCGGACGGCGGAGTTCGTCGACGCCGGTGCGGGCGGCATCCGCGCCCTCGATCGCGATCTCCTCTCCGTCCTTGAGCTCGTCGAACGCCCACGCGCCACCGGGCAGCGCGGTGAGCATCATGTACCCCTGCGCGGCGTACTCGTCGTCCCCGGAGGCGTAGTAGCAGATCCGCGCACCGTTGCGCTCCTGGTAGACCTCGGCCGGGATGGACCACCCGCCGAACGCGTCGATCACGTGCACCTCGGCGTCGACCTGCTCTGCGAGCTCCGTCGCGGTGAGGAATCGCGTGCAGTCCACGCCCTCGACCGCGCTCTCCGGCACATCCACCTGCCGCAGCGACGCCACGGCTGCGGCGCCGAGTCCGCGCAGGGCCTCCTCGAGCGTCGCCGTGTCGTCCGGCCCCTTCTCCGGGTCTACGACGGTCGCCGAGACCAGGACGTCGCCGTCGACCAGCTGGAAGAAGCAGTATCCGCCGCTCTCGCAGCGGGACTCCTCACCGTAGTATCCACCGCGGGACTCCGCGCCGGTGATCGTCTCCTCGGCACCGGGGAGGATCGTGACCTCCCAGTTGTGCTCCGCCGTCCCCGCCGAGCAGGCGATGCCGCCCGCCCGCTGGAACATGTGCTGCGCGGGACCGGGATACCAGCTCGGCGACGACCACACCCCCAGCACCTCCGCCACCTCACCCTCGACCTCGCCGGCGGAGCCCGACATCGCTTCGGCGACATCGGCGCAGTCCACGTCGAAGGCCGGAGTGGGCGCTTCCGCCGACGCGGGAGTAGGCGCGACCGTGGCGGCGGCCGTCGGAGTGCCGGTGGGCTTCACCTCGGGCTCGGGCGCACAGCCGGACAGGAGGAGCACGGCCACGGCGCCGAGGGCCAGAAGTGCACGAGGTCGCATGGCCTCAGCCTAGGGCTGCGCGGACCCGGAGCCGGGAAGCGCTCCCGGCACCGGGACGACTCACTCGCCGCGGGAGACGCGCACCATCTCGTCGCGCGGGACGACCTTCACACGCGCCCGCTCCTGCGGGGCGCCGAGGCCGATCTCGTGCTCGTCGAGGCGGTGCCAGCCGTCCAGATCGGTCCAGGCGACGCCGCGCTCGGCGAGCAGCGCCGGGATGGCCTCCTCGGACGGGTCTTCCGGGTGCCACCACGAGCCCTGGTCGTTGATGAGGTGACGGACGGTCTCCATGGCGTCGGACTTCGTGTGGCCGATGAGGCCGACCGGGCCGCGCTTGATCCAGCCGGTCGCGTACACGCCGGGGACGCGGTCGTTCGAGTCCTTCGCGAGCACCTGGCCCTCGTGGTTGGGGATGACGCCGTGCTTCTTGTCGAAGGGGACGCCGGGCAGCGGCGAGCCGAAGTAGCCGATCGCGCGATACAGCGCCTGCACGGGTACCTCGCGCAGCTCCCCGGTGCCGACCGCACCACCCTGGCCGTCCGGCTGGGTGCGCTCGTACACGAGAGCCGCGACACGGCCGTTCTCGTCGGTGCGGACCTCGACCGGCCGCGCCCAGAAGTGCAGGTGCAGACGACGCGAGGCCGTGCCGCCGGCGTTGTTGACGGAGTCGCGCTTGCGCCACGACTGCAGGATGCGGTCGATGACCATGACCTGCTTGTTGCTCGCGACCGCGTCCTTCGAGGCCTCGTCGTAGTCGAAGTCCTCGTCGTAGACGACCATGTCGACGTCGCGCAGCTCCCCCAGCTCGCGGAGCTCCAGCGGCGTGAACTTCACCTGGGCCGGGCCCCGGCGGCCGAACACGTGCACGTCCGTGACGGCGCTCGCCTTGAGTCCCTCGTACACGTTCTCCGGGACCTCGGTGACGAGAAGGTCCTCCGCATGCTTCGCGAGCATGCGGGAGACGTCGAGGGCGACGTTGCCGTTGCCGAGGACCGCCACCGATGCGGCGTCCAGCGGCCACTCACGCGGCACGTCGGGGTGGCCATCGAACCAGCTCACGTAGTCGGCGGCGCCGTAGGAGCCCACCGCGTCGATGCCGGGGATGTCCAGCGACGTGTCGCGGATCGCTCCGGTGGCGAAGATGACCGCGTTGTAGTGCTTCTTGAGGTCGTCGAGCGTGATGTCCTCACCGAAGCGGACGTTGCCGAAGAGGCGGATGTCGCCGCGGTCGAGCACATCGCGCAGCGCGGTGATGATGCCCTTGATGCGCGGGTGATCAGGGGCGACGCCGTACCGGACGAGTCCGTACGGGGCGGGGAGCTGCTCGAACAGGTCGATGGAGACGTCGAACTTGCGCTCGGCCTTCAGCAGGATGTCCGCGGCGTAGATGCCCGCGGGGCCGGCGCCGACGATGGCCAGTCTCAGCTTGGTCATGGAGGTCCTTTCGTGTGCCGTCGCGGCAGTCACCCGGGCCCAGGGCCCGTGCGGTGTCAGCTGGAGCGCTCGGCGAGGGTCTCGGCGAATCGGGTGAGCGCTTCGCGCACGGTGCCGCGCGGCAGGGCCGTGAGGGCGTCGATCGCCTCCTGCGTCCACGCGTGCGCGAGCTCGAGGGTCTTCTGGGTGACGGCGTGGTCACGGAGTTCGTCCAGCGGTCCGTCGAGGATCGCGGGGTCGGCACCGTCGGCGATGAGGGCCACGCCGTCGTCGATGCGGGCAGCGAGATCGGCCGCCGCCGCATCCCCCTCCGCCTTGAGCAGGAGGTAGGGCATGGTCGGGACGCCCGCGCGCAGGTCGGTGCCGGGGACCTTGCCGGTCTCCTCGGGCTTGGCCGACAGGTCGATCACGTCGTCGAGGAGCTGGAAGGCGACGCCGATCTTCTCGCCGTAGACGCGCAGCGGCTCCTCGTACTCCGCGGGGGCGTTCGAGAAGATCACGCCGCCCTGGGTGGCCGCCGCGATCAGCGAACCGGTCTTGTCCGCGAGCACCTGGATGTAGAACGCGATCGGGTCGTCATCCGGCTGCGGACCGAGGGTCTCGTGCATCTGCCCGAGGACGAGGCGCTCGAACGTGTCGGCCTGGAGCCGGATGGCGCGCTCGCCGAGCCGCGACATCAGCTGGCTGGCGCGCGAGAAGAGGATGTCGCCGGTGAGGATGGCGATGTTGTTGCCCCACACCGTCTGCGCTGCGGGGACACCGCGGCGGCGGTCGGCTCCGTCCATGACGTCGTCGTGGTAGAGCGAGCCGAGGTGCGTGATCTCCAGCGCCTTCGCGACGTCGATCACCTCTCGGGTGTTGCCGTCGCCGAGCTGGGCCGCGAGCAGCGTGAGGACGGGGCGGATGCGCTTGCCGCCGGCCTCGTACAGATAGCGGCTGGCGGCGTCGGCGAGGGGATCGGCGACGCGCACGTCGTCCGCGAGCCCGGTCTCGACCAGCTCCAGTCCGTCCTCGATCGTGCGGGCGATGCGACGCGCGGCGGGACCGACGAAGACGCGATCGCTGAAGCCGAGACGGCTCGCGAGTCGCGAACCCGGGGCGCTGGGGCTCGAAGTCACGCTCCCAGCCTACCTGCGTCGGGTGCCGCCGTTCGCGCCGTGCTCACGCGGGCTTGCGCGCCCGGTGCAGGGCCACGATGCCGAAGGTGAGGTTGCGGTAGGCGACGTCCTGCCAGCCGGCCTCCCTGATCCATTCGGACAGCCGCTTCTGGTCCGGCCAGTCGCGGATCGACTCGTTCAGATAGTCGTAGGCGTCGCCGTTGGTGCCGGCGACGCGGGCCACGCGCGGGAGCACCTGCGCGTTGTAGAACCGGTAGGCCCCGCGGAAGAGCTTCCCCGGCGGGGTGGAGAACTCGTTGATGACGAGGCGGCCGCCCGGCTTGGTCACCCGGTAGAGCTCGCGCAGCGCCTTCTTCGGGTCGTTCACGTTGCGCAGCGCGTACGACATCGTCACCGCGTCGAACTCGTCGTCCGCGAACGGCAGGGCGGTGGCGTCCGCCTGCACGAAGGAGAGGTTGCGCATCGCGCCGTGGCGGCGCCGGCCCTCGGCGAGCATGCCGGGCGAGAAGTCCGCCGCGACGACCTGCGCCCCGCTGCGGGCGAGGGAGGCGGAGGAGGATGCCGTTCCCGCGCCGAGATCGAGGATGCGCTCCCCCGGCTTCGGGGCGACGGCGCGGGTGGTCGCGGCCCGCCACAACGCGTCGTTGCCGAAGGTCATCGCGGTGTTCGTGCGGTCGTATCCGGCGGCGACCTGGTCGAACATGCCGCTGACGCGGGCGGGGTCCTTGCCGAGATCGGCGCGGTTCTTGTCGTTCGCGGTCACGCGTCCAGTCTAGGCGCGAGCTCCAGCGCTTCGAGCCGGTCCAGCCAGGGATCGGCCGTGGCGTCGTCGAACGGCGCCGTGCGTTCCCTGACCCGCGTCTCGAGGTCGAGCGCCAGCTCCTCCAGATGGCGCATGACGGCGGCCGGGTAGCCGTAGCGGGCGCTGTGCTCCACCCATTCGTCACGGTCGTCCACCCAGGTGCCGCGCTCGCCCTCCACGCGGACGACGTCGAGGTCCATGTCGATCCCGGTCGCGAGCAGCGGGTCCTCCGACCACCGCACGTCCCACCCGAGGTCGATGTAGATGCGCATCCCGCGGGGATGCCGGCGATTGACGGTGAGCGCGAAGTCGGCGCTCGGCGGGACGAGGGTGACGTTCGGCGTGGCGGCGTGGAACTCGGCTCCCGGGCGGGCGCTGTGCCATCCGGCGGGCTGCCCCACCCAGTCGCCCCAGCGATCGGCGCCAAGGTACACGCACTCGTGGCGCCAGTGCGGCGACCCGTCCCACTTGCGCCACTGGAAGATCATCTCGGCACCGGCTGCGGGTCGCGCATCGCTCATCCGCCCACCCTACGGCCGCGGAATATGCTGGAGTTGTGCACCACACCCCCCTGATCGTGGAGACCCGAGAGATCGACCCGGTCGAAGACCTCCTCTCCTATGCGGACCCCGCCCGCCCCCTCGCGTGGTTCCGCCGCGGCGACGGGATCGTGGCGGTGGGCGAGCCGTTCGCCGAGCTCCGCCCGTCGGCCGAGGAGGGGCGCACCCGCGCCGAGACCCTCGCGGCGCTCTGGGAGAGCCTCGCGGCGGCGGCCGAGGTCTCCGACCCGCTGCGACTCCCGGGAACCGGACTCGTCGCGTTCGGGGCCTTCACCTTCGACGAGGACTCGCACGCCGACAGCGTGCTCACGATCCCCTCGCGGATCCGCGGCCGCCACGGCGACCGCTTCTGGGAGACCCGTATCCGCCGGTCCGACGACGAGCGCGCGCCGGGTGACGTCGAGCCGGCGGAGTACGGACCGCACTGGGCGGGCACCATCGGCCCCGGAGCGCAGAGCCCGCAGGGCTACCAGGACGCGGTGCGCGGAGCGCTGGGCCGCATCGCGGACGGCGAGCTCAGCAAGGTCGTCCTCGCCCGCGACCTCCAGGGCACCATCCCCGCCAGCTCCGACCTGCGACGCCTCGTCCGTGCGCTGGCCACCGGGTACCCGGACACCTGGGTCTTCGCCGTGGACGGGCTGATCGGCGCGAGCCCGGAGACCCTCGTCACGGTGCAGGACCGCACGGTGACCGCGCGCGTGCTCGCCGGGACGATCGGACGCGGGGCCGACGCCGACGCCGACACCACGGCCTCCGCGCACCTCGCCTCCAGCACCAAGGACCTCGACGAGCACCAGTACGCCGTGCAGAGCGTGCTCGCCTCCCTCCGCCCGTACACCAGGGCCCTGGCGGCGAGCGAGCAGCCCTTCCTCCTCAAGCTGCCGAACCTCTTCCACCTCGCGACCGATGTGGAGGGCGAGCTGGAGAACGGTCGGTCGGCCCTCGATCTGGTGCGCGCACTCCACCCGACCGCCGCCGTCGCCGGCACCCCGACACCGACGGCCATCACCGCCATCCGGGAACTCGAACCGTTCGACCGCGGGCGCTACGCCGGACCGGTCGGCTGGGTCGACGCGGACGGCAACGGCGAGTGGGCCATCGCGCTGCGGTGCGCGCAGTTCACGACGACGGACGACGCGATCGCGGTCACCGCCTACGCCGGGGCCGGAATCGTCGCCGGATCAGATCCCGAGAGTGAACTCCTCGAGACGCGGGTGAAGTTCCGCCCGCTCGTCGACGCGCTGGCCTGAGTCCCCGCGCGGTCAGCTCGCGGCGAGGCGCTTCTTCTCGGCCTCGACGTCGAAGTCGGCCACCGGCCACTGCGGATCGATGTCCTCGAGGGCGGCGAGCAGCAGCTCCTGCACGGCCAGCCGGGCATACCACTTCGCATTCGCGGGCACGACGTACCAGGGGGCGGCCTCCGTGGACGTACGGTCGAAGACGGTCTGATACGCCTCCATGTACTCGGGCCACAGCATCCGCTCGTCGACGTCGCCGGGGTTGTACTTCCAGTGCTTGTCGGGGCGTTCCAGGCGTTCCATCAGCCGCGCCTTCTGCTCCTCCGGGGAGATGTGCAGCATGACCTTGACGATGCGGACGCCGGAGGCCGCGACGCGCTCCTCGAACGCGTTGATCGCGTCATAGCGCCGCTCGATCTCCGCGGGATCGGCGAGGTGCCGCACCCGTCCGATGAGCACGTCCTCGTAGTGCGAGCGGTCGAAGACTCCGATGAACCCGGGCTCCGGAACCCGCTTCTCGACGCGCCACAGGAAGTCGTGCCGGCGCTCCTCCTCCGTCGGCGCCTTGAATGCGGCGAGTGCGACGCCCTGGGGATCGACGCCCCCGACGACATGGCGGACGATGCCGCCCTTGCCCGCCGAGTCCATCGCCTGCAGGACGAGCAGCACCGCATCCTGGGCGGCGCCCACCCGGCTCTGGGCGAACAGCCGCTCCTGCAGGGTGTTCAGCTGTTCGAGACCGGCCTCCAGGTCGGCCGTGCCGCGGGACTTGCCGTGGTCGTAGCCGGGCTTGCTGTCGGGATCGACGTCGGCGAGGCGGAAGCCGGGTCGCACCCGCAGGTTCTGCGTCCAGGTGTGCGCGTTCATACGCACATGATGCCAGTCACCGCGGCAGCGGCACCTCGATGATCTGGCGGCCGCCGCGCGGCGTCGTCAGCGCCTGATCGAGAGCGGTGCGCGTGGTGACCCGCTGATACTCCCAGCCGTAGGCGAGCGCGAGGTGCTCCAGACGCACCCCGTGCGGGGTGTAGAACACGCGATCGAGGTGTGCGGCAGGCGCGGTGCCCGCCACCTCGAGGCCGTCGAAGATCGTCCCGCCTCCGTCGTTGCCGACGATGACCTGGAGGCGCGGCTCCGTCTCGTCGTCCGGGAACAGCATCGCCCCCACGTCGTGGAGGAACGCGAGGTCGCCGAGCAGCACGCGGGTCACGCCGGGGGCGCCGGCGGCCTGGCTCGCGACGGCGATGCCCGTGGCGGTGGCGATCGTGCCGTCGATCCCGGCCAGTCCGCGGTTGGCGTGCACCGGGACCTTCTTGCCGCCGAGCACCTCGTCGGCGACGCGCACCAGGCGCGACGATCCGAAGACGAGACGGTCGTGCGGCCAGGTGGCCCGCCACACCGCATCCACGAGGCGCTCGCGGTCGAGCGGGCGCCGCACGGCGTCGAGTTCCGCGCGCACGGCGTCGCGGCGGGCAGCGAAGTCGGTAGAGGAGAGCCCTTCGGTGTCGGGGGCGTTCTCGCTGAGATCCACGGCCTCGTCGGCGGCGGCCCGCATCCAGGCGCCGAGCCACCCCCGGTCGGTCTCCCCCGGCGTGACCGTGACGGCCGAGACGGCGCGGGTGCGGTGGTTGAGGTTCAGCTCCTCGCCGCCCTTGCGGACCGCGATCACCTCCACGTCCGCGCGGGACAGCAGGCGCGCGGCCTCGCGGCTGAGCGTGGGGTGCCCGAGCACGACCACCCGCTCGATACGTCCGCCGAGGTCGTCGCGGGACAGCAGCCGACGATACCCGTGGACCACCTGGCGTCCGAACCGCGCGCCGCTGACGATCTCCGCGATGAGCGGCCACCCGCCGGCATGGGCGATCTCCTCCGCCGCGGCGCCCGCATCGGCGCCCGCGAGGACCACGGTGCGCGGGCCGCGCTCCAGCGCGAACGCCTCCGGCTCCGGAAGCCGCGGGGCCTCGCCCGGCGACAGCGTGCGCGCCGGCATCGCCCCCGACAGCGGCTCGCGGGACGGCAAGTTCAGGTGCACGGGGCCGGCGACGCCAGGAAGCCCGGACTCGGATTCCGCCGCCCCGAGCGCGAGGGCGACCACGCGCGCGGCGAGGCCGTCCCACTCGCCGTCTCCGGGAACGGGCGCGTCGATCTGCGCCCGGACCCAGGGGTGGAACAGACCCTCCTGGAGGGTCGCCTGGTTCGCACCGACCCCCCGCAGCTCGGGAGGCCGATCCGCGGTGAGCAGCAGCAGCGGCACCCCGGAGTGGAACGCCTCCATCGTCGCCGGGAGGAGGTTCGCGACGGCCGTGCCACTGGTGCACACGACCGCGACGGGGACCCTCGTCTCCCTGGCGATGCCCAGGGCGGTGAACCCGGCGACCCGCTCGTCGATCCGCACGTGCACGCGGAGCGCGCCGTCGTCGGCGAAGGTCGCCGCGGCGAGCGCGAGCGCCTGCGAGCGTGACCCCGGGGACAGCACGACGTCACGGACGCCGTGGGCCACCAGATCGGCGAACAGGGAGGCCGCGGCCTCCATCGCCGGAGACGACGTCACGGGCGCGGGTCCGCGGCGGGCGGCTCGTCGGTCTCCTCGTCGAGCCGCGCGAGCTCCTCCTCGAGGCGACGGATGCGGGCGTCCTGCTCCGCCTTGCTGATGCTGCGGAGGAACGCGGGGTCGTCGTCGGGAGCGACGGTGCGCGGCACGCCCTGGTCGTTCGCCCGTCGGCGGCCGATGACGAACCAGAGGATGCCGCCGATGACGGGGATGAGGACGACGATGGCGACCCAGGCGGCCTTGGGCACGCCCCGGTGCCGCGTCGCCGGCTGCACGGCGCAGTCGACGATGCTGTACACCCAGAACACGGCGGCGAGGAAGCCGCCGACGATCAGTAGTCTCGCCACCCCTCCAGTCTAGGCATGTCGAGGCCGGACGGGCCTCGGGGGACGGCAAGGGCCCCGTTGTTAGACTGCGCAGGACATGCCGCCCCTCGCCCCCGTCCCGACGCCGCGAGCGCGCGCCGAGCGGATCCTGCGCAGCCGGATCATGATCGCCGTCGGCCTCGCGCTCCTCCTCGTCGTCGGCGCCTGGTCGGCCTCCCACGGGTCGGCGGATGCGCACGCGACCCTGTGCCTCGCCCCGGGCGTCTCGCAGCCGGTCGACACCTCGGCGGAGGGACCGATCGCGGAGACCGCACCGGCGGATCCGGCCGCGGCGGCGGCGTGCGCCGCGGCTGCCCTCTGCTGCGTCGCCCTCGTCCTCCTCTTCCGGCAGCTGCGCACCCGCAGCGGCCTGCGGTTCCGCGGTCTCCTTCCGCGGACGACCGCACGGTTCCGTGCCGGTCCCCGTCCGTTCCTGCCCGCGGTCTCGCTCATCCAACTCTCCATCTCCCGCACCTGATCCGACGCCGGCTCCGGCCGCCTCCGCGGCACCCCTTGTCGTATCCCCCGTGTTTGGAGACCCCATGAAGACCCCCGTCAAGGCGACCCTGATCGCCGTCGCCGTCGCCGCCGTGCTGCTGGTTGCCGGCATCGTCTACGCCCTCAGCCAGCAGCCCGCGCAGCCCGATCCCGAGGCCGGCGAGAAACTGCCCACCGTCCGCACCGACTCCCACGTGCTCGACGAGGGCGGCCCCGACGCCGTCACCGTCGTCGAGTTCCTCGACTTCGAGTGCGAGGCCTGCGGCGCCTTCTATCCGATCGTGGAGGAGCTGCGCGCCACCTACGAGGGCGACATCCGCTACGTGACCCGGTACTTCCCCCTGCCCGGGCATGTGAACTCGACGCAGGCCGCTCTCGCCGCCGAGGCCGCCGCGCAGCAGGGCCGCTACGAGGACATGTTCCACCGGCTGTTCGAGACGCAGGCGCAGTGGGGCGAGCAGTCGACGGAGACGCCGGAGGTGTTCCGCGCGTTCGCCGAGGAGCTCGGGCTCGACCTGGCCGCGTACGACGCCGCGGTCGCCGATCCGGCGACCCTCGCCCGCGTGCAGCAGGACAAGCGCGACGGCGAGCGGCTGGGCGTGAGCAGCACCCCGACCTTCTTCGTCGACGGCGAGAAGGTCGAGATCGTCGAGTGGAACGACCTGGAGGAGGCGATCGCGAAGGCCATCGCCGAATGATGCGGTCGGTGGGGTCGCCGTGCGGCGGCCCCACCTCTACGCTGAGCGCATGACCTCGGAGCGCCCCTCGTCGGCCCGCCTCCTGTTCGGGGCCCTGCGGACCACGCCGGCGACGCTGACGATGATCGGTCTCGTGCTGCTCACCGGCGTGATCTGGCAGGGGCTGTGGCGGCCGTTCGAAGACTCGGCCCTCTTCCCCGCCGTCGCCTACGGGCTGCCGAGCCTGGCCGAGGGCAAGTGGTGGACGCCGGTCACGGGGACGTTCTTCGTCAACGAACCCTGGGTGTACATCTTCACCATCGCCGGGTTCTGGGGGATGGGCTTCCTGGAGCACCGTCGCGGCACCCGGGTCGCCGTCGCCTACTTCGCGGTCGGACAGCTCTTCGCCGTCTTCGCCACCGCCCTGTTCCTGCTGCTGGTGTCGCAGCTGCCGTGGGCGTGGGCGCAGACCCAGGCACAGGCCCTCGACGTCGGGGCGTCCGGCGGGACCATGGCCTGCATCGCCGCCGCCGTCGGCCTGTTCCGGCCGCCCTGGCGGGTGCGCGCGTGGCTGGTCCTCCTCGGATTCGTGTTCGTCGCGATGATGTTCTGGGGAAAGCTGGCCGACCTCGAGCACCTGTTCGCGGTGCTGCTCATCCTCTTCGTCGACCGGAGCCTGCGCGTACGGCGCACGACCGTCCGGGAGCAGCGGCTGATCGCCGTGATGGCTGTGCTCACGCTCGTGGCCATCGAGATCATCACGGTCCTCGTACCGACCGACGGTCCGTTCGGCCCGACGGAACCGGCATCCGGCGGGTTCATCGACACGGCGATCGACGTCGCGGTGATCCTGTTCATCGCGAACGGCCTGCGGCGCGGTCGCCGGTGGGCCTGGGTGGTGGCCATCGTCCTCGGCCCGCTCAACGTGCTGGCCGCCACGCTCGTGCTCGTCCTCATCATCCTCACGAGTGAGGCGCAGCTGGAGACGGTGATCGATGCGGAGACCGAGCTGACGCTCGCCACGGGCGTGCTCTGGGCACTGGTGCTCGTCTACCTCATCACGGTGCGCCGGGCCTTCCGCGCTCGCCGCTCGACCGGACTCGGCCGGCAGCCCGCCCCGACGACGGACGAGCTCCGCCGCGAACTGCGGGCGCACGGCGGCGGCACCCTCTCCTGGATGACGACGTGGGAGGGGAACGGCTATGCCCGCGTGGACGGCGGGATCGTCGCGTACCAGCGCCGCAACGGCGTCGCGCTGGCGCTCGCCGACCCGATCGGCCCGGCGGAGTCCCGCGCGACGGCGGTGCGCGACTTCATCCGCGCGGCCGAGGACGCCGGCCTCGTGCCGTGCTTCTTCAGTGCGGACGAGGCGACGAGAGCGGCGGTCCCGGAGACGTGGCGCAGCCTCGTGGTGGCCGATGACACGATCGTCGACCTCCCCGGTCTCACCTTCACCGGCAAGCGCTGGCAGCCGGTGCGCACCTCCCTCAACCGGGCGGGGCGGGAGCAGATGACCTTCCGACTCACCCATCTGGCCGCGGAGACCTGGGGCCTGCGGCAGCAGCTCCGCGGGATCTCGGAGGCGTGGGTCGGCGACAAGGATCTCCCGGAGATGCGGTTCACGCTGGGGACTCTGGAGGAGGCGGAGGACCCGGAGGTGCGACTCGCCCTCGCGATCGCTCCGAACGGCGACGTCGACGGCTTCCTGTCCTGGTTGCCCGTGTACGGGGAGGGCGGGGTGGTGCGCGGCTGGACCCTCGACCTCATGCGGCGCCGCGAGGGCGGCTTCGGACCGGTGATGGAGTATCTGATCGGCGCCTCCGCCCAGCAGTTCTCGGAGGAAGGCGCCGAGATCATGTCGCTCTCCGGTGCTCCCCTCGCGCACGACTACCCGCCGGACGCGGGGGTGATCGCCGCGTTGAGCGAGCGCCTGGCCGACGCACTCGAGCCCGTCTACGGCTTCCGCTCGCTGCACCGGTTCAAGGAGAAGTTCCACCCCCGCTACGAGACCATGTACCTCCTCTTCCGCGACGAGAGCGACCTCACCCGCATCGGCGGCGCCCTCACCCGGGCCTTCCTCCCCGATGCCACGCTGCGGCAGTTCGCGGGGGCGGAGTGGAGCTCGTCCGCGGCGAGCGCTGACCTCCGCGGACCCTCGCCGCCGTTCGGGCCCCTCGGCTCAGACCCGCGCCTCGGCCACTCCGACGGCGTCCTGCACCTCCGGCACGGGGCGTTTCGCGGTGTTCGCGATGTGGGCCCGCGCGACGACCAGCGCGGCGACGACCATGATCCCGACGCCCAGCCAGTACGGCGCGGCATGGCTGACCGCGGTGTACAGAGCGGCCGCGATCAACGGCGCGATCGTGCCCATCGCGGCGTTGAGGGACTGCGTGGCGCCTCCGAGCCAGCCCTGCTCGTCGTCGCCGACGGCGTTGGACATCGCGCCGTCCATCGCCGCCTGAGCGGCGCCCTGACCGGCGGCGAGCAGGAGCGCGCCGACGATGAAGAGCCACGGCTGGGCGAGCAGCGAGGCCACGACCGCGAGACCGGCGAGACCGATCGCCTGCGCGGTGATGGCGCTGACGATCACGCCGCGCTCGCCCATCCGCGGTAGCAGGATGCCGAGCAGCACGCCCTGGATGAGGATGTCGATGATGCCGACCCCCGCCGTGAGCAGGCCGATCTGCGCCGGTCCCCACTGGATGGCGTCGAGGGCGAGCACGCTGAAGTTGTTCACGAAGAATCCGAACGGCAGCGCGAGCAGTGCGAACGCGATCATCAGTCCGCGGAGCTCGGGCCGACCGAACGCGGTACGGAACACGCCTAACGGCTGGACGTCGTGGAGAGCGATCCGGGCGATGCGGTTCTCCGGGCGCAGGCTCTCCGGCAGCAGGAAGATGCTGAGGACCGCGATCGTGAGACCGACCGCCGCGGTGAGGAACACGGGCAGACGCAGATCGATCGCGGCGAGCAGACCGCCGATGGCGGGACCGATCATGGTGCCGATGCCGGTCAGTGCGCCGAGGAGGCCGAAGCGCTGCGCGCGCTTCTCGGGCGGCGTGATGTCGGCCAGGTAGGCGAACAGGGCGGGAAGGTCCCCGGCCGTCAGCCCCTGGATGACACGGGCGAGCACGAGCACCCAGATCGCCCCGCCCACGCCGAACAGCGCCATCGAGAAGGCCGCGCCGAACGCCGCGACGATGATGACGGGTCGTCGTCCGAACCGATCGGAGAGGCGGCCGAGGAGCGGTGCGGCGAGGAAGGCGCACAGCCCGTTGACCGCTTCCAGCACGCCGACCCAGAGAGCGAGGTCGTGTTCGTGCGCGACGTACTGCAGCACGACGAACGGCAGGACGGGGAGGACGACGGTCATGCCGATGACCGTGAGCATCGTCAGGACGACGAGCATGACCCAGGCGCGGCCGGCGCCGCGAACGGGAAGATGAGGTGAAGTCATATCAAAAGTGTAGCGATACCAGTTTTGGTGTCAATACACTTTCTGGTCGAGTGCACGATAAGGTGGCCGCATGACGACGCCCCCGCCCCCGGGTCGCCGCGAGCGCAAGAAGGCCGCGACCCGCAAGAACATCTCCGACGTGGCCACCCGGATGTTCCTGGAGCGCGGATTCGACAACGTGAGCATCCGCGAGGTCGCCGACGCCGCCGACGTCTCCCCCACCACCGTGTTCGCCCACTTCCCGCAGAAGGAGGCTCTCGTCTTCGACGAGGACGACGAGCAGCGCGATCGCCTCGTCTCGGCGGTGCGCGACCGGCCGACCGGCGTGACGATCAATCGGGCCATCCACGACTTCTACGCGGCCGAGGTCGGCGCCAACCTCGACGAGCACGGCGACGACGTGGCCCGCGTCTTCCTGCGCTTCCTCAACGAGACGCCGGCGCTCCGCGACTACGCGTCGAAGATGTGGCTGCGCCATGAGGATGCGCTCGCCGCGGCCATCGCCGACGAGCTCGGCATCCCCAGCCCCACCCCCGAGGTCCGGGTGTACGCACGATTCGTCCTGCAGATGCAGATCCTCGTCACCGAGAGCGACGACCAGCAGGAGGTGCTCGACGCCGGCTCCGCGCTCCTCGAACACGGCTGGGCCCCGATCGAGGAGCAGCTCACCGGCTCGCGGAGCGCACAGACGGGTCCGGACGTCAGTCCTCGCGGGGGCGCCGCCGCAGGCTCTTGACGTCGGTGCGGCGGTGCTTCGCCGTCAGCCGCCGCTCCTTCGATCCCCGACTCGGCTTCGTCGCCCGTCGGGCCGGCGCCGGCGGACGTATCGCCTCCGCGACGAGCGCGGCGAGCCGTTCCCTGGCCGCCTCCCGATTGCGCAGCTGCGCACGGTGCTCGGAGGCGGCGACCGTCAGCACGCCGTCGACCAGTCGTCCGCGGAGCCGCTCCAGGATCCGGCCGCGCTGCGTCGGGGACAGGGCCGCGGAGTTAGCCGCATCCCACACCAGCTCGACCCGGGAGTCGGTGGTGTTCACGCCCTGACCGCCGGGCCCCGACGATCGGGAGAACCGCCAGGACAGCTCGGCCTCCGGGATCGTCAGACCCGCGGAGACCCGGAGTCCGGGGCGAGGGGCGGAAGGCATGCCTCCATCATCGGGGATGAGCGGCCGCGCAGAGGGACCGAGTGGACGCGACGGCGGGAGTCGAACCCTACGCGCACCCCTGAGATGACGCGTGCCCCGTTTAGGTGCCGCAGAATCACGCGGGTTCTTGTTCATCAGGATCAGCTTGAATCGGCTTCAATCACGACTCCTGTTGTCACGGTGTTGTCACCGCGGGATCGTTTCGGTGCGGTGCGACGATGCAGGCATGGGGACGGATGGCGAGAAGACGTGGCTAACGTACGCGGAGGCCGCAAAGCGGGTGAATTCCAATCACCGGACGGTGCGGATGTGGGCACAGCAGGGGATGCCGGTCGAGTGGGCCGTCGACGAGGGAGGCCAACGACACCGGGTCGTAGAGCTTGAGGTGCTGCTCAAGTGGTGGCGGGAGAAGATGCACAACTCGCCGGCGCACTTCTACCGGATGCGAAAGCGGATGGCCGAAGAGGGCGTGGTCCTCGAGATGCCTGAGCACATCAAGTCGGCTCTCGCGGGGGGGAAGCGGCCAGGGACCCATCAGGGCACCCGGGTACCCGGAGCGCCTGAGAGGCCGGGAGATGAGCGCACAGAACCGGAGACGGCCGCTCCTGAGCCGAAGGTCGACCCGCTTGCGGACATGCCGCGCCTGAAAGGCTCGGACGAGTACTGGGTCCTCACCGACCGGCTCCGCACAACCGTCCCGCGCTGCGCGGGGATGCCGGAGTACACAGCCGACGGCATCAGCGCCGAGGACCGCGAACGCCTCGCCGGGATCTGCGCCGGCTGTCCGCTGCTCGCCGAGTGCCGGGCGTTCGCGATCGCGTCGAAGCCGACAGGCGGGTTTTGGCCGGTAGAGGTCTGACCAGCCCTTCACCCGCATCTCACCCACGTCTCACCCCGCTTCGGGGGCGTCTCGCATCACTGCGTAGCCCCGCCAGGGCGGCGGAATCGCGCGGCGGATAGCCTCCCTCGCGCGCGCGACCCCCCTGGAATCCGCGCGAGAGGCGCGGGGGGAGAGGATCACCTCTCCCGTGGTGGTCCCCTCTCGCCTCTGGAGCCTGGATTTTCTGAGGGGGTGCGGTGCGGTCACCGCTTCTCGAGCGCTTGGATGCGGAGGTCGAGGGTGGCGATGATCCTCGCCTGGGCTTCGGTGATCGCGAGGAGCGTGTCCACGATGTCGGACATGTTCGCCGACTCGGGGTCGTCGTGCCATTGGATGCCGAGCGCTTGTACCTGATCGGATGAGGCGAGGAGCCACCGGTTCGCCGAGTCCGGCAGATTCGGGTCGTTCAGTTCCATGCGTTCGACGCTATTCGGTATCTGCCCAGTACGGCAGATGCCCCCGCGTCCGGAGAGTCAGGACGCGGGGGCATGAGAGCGCGGCGTGCACTCAGGTCGTGGAGCCGCCGTGGGCCCAGGCGGCGACGAGGCTGAGCAGCACTCGTTCCCGTTCCTCGGCCGGTAGGCCCGACCAGGTGTCCACCAGCGCCTCAGTCGTCGCATGATCCCGGTTGGCGGATGTGGACACCAGGCGGCCGGCGAGGAGCTCGGCGTCGGGGGACGATTGCGTGGGCAACAATCGGTAGAAGTTGCTCCCGTCGAGGACGCCTGCCGCGGCGGCTCCCGCGAGGAGCTCGAGGACGCACCGCTCGACGTACCCTGCTCGGGAGGCGTTGCGGCGGATCCACGCCTGCAGGCTGGGCTGGTCTTCGACCTTGCGCAGGCGATCAAACTCACGCCACGCCTGGGTCGGGATCCTCTCGACTCTCGTCACCGTCGGCCTCCTTACGAGCGCGGCATCGCGGCGAGGAGCTGCGCGAGCTTGTCGCGCGCCTCCCGACCGACCGCCGTCGGATCGTAAGAGTACAGCGGGCCGTTGAAGTTGGCGGTCACTGTCGGCGCGACCGGAGCCACACCAGCGGGGCTGACCACGCCGCCGGCGGCCATGCCCTCCATGTTCGGCATGCGCCGGAACGCCTCGAGAAGCAGGCCGATCGAGCGGGGCGAACCGTCGAGCGGGATGTACGCCTCCGGCACATCGGAGCGATCACCCACGACCCGCCAGGTGCTCGCCGGCACCATCTGCGCGCGGCGTGCCATCGGCGTCAGCGTGCGCCCCCGGAGCCCGCCCGCCGCCATCATCTCGACGATGGCGCCGTCGTGTTGCGGGGCGACCGTGATCGACCCCATCCGGATAGAGCCACCATCGGCCGCGACCTTGACGCGGATGACCCGGTTGTTGCCCTGCTGGATGAAGTAGTCCAGCGCATCCTGTGCCGGCTTCGTGTTCGCGTAGATCACCGAGCTCCCGTCGGGAAGGGTGATGATCTTCCCGCCGAGACGCTCGACCTTCCCGCGCTCCGAGTCTGCGTTCGAGGTGAACTTGGTCGACGCTTCCTCCGGCGTCTGCAACACCGTGTCGATGAGCGCCTGAGCCTGCTCCTGCGTGAGCCCCATCGTCGTGAGCTGGTTCATCAGCGCGTCACGGGTCGAGTTGTACCGGCCTCGGAGGTTGTCCTGCGACTCGCCGGCCGCGATGGCCGCGTCGTACTCCGCGCGCAGAGCCTCGGCCGAGGCGTCGAGCTGAGTCCTCAGCTCGCCCGTCGCCCGGACCGTGCCGTCCTGCGCGACTGTGAAGTCGTTCAGCATGTCTCGGCCCTTGGTTGCCGACTCGCCCACCTTCTCGACGGCTTCCGCGGTGCGCAGGGCTGCGTCGTTGACGTACCCGAGCGCGATTTGACCATCCGCGAAACCGTTGAACTGGTCCCGCATCTGCTCGAGCTTGACGACCGCGTCGTCCGTGCTGGACTCGAATCCGCGCATGCCGTCGGCGAGATCGTCGAGCTCCTTCGGTCGGCCCTCGGCGCCGTTGAAGAAGTCCACGATGCCAGCGACGCCGTCCACGACCTCGGCCAGCGGACCGGACACGAACGACCCGAACGCCTCCGTGGCGGTGACCCCGAAGTCGATGGCGCTGTTCACGAGGTCGGAGAAGAACTGCAGCAGCGGTCCCCGGTTCTGAGACACCCAATCGGCGAAATCGCCGAGCGGCTCCGAAAACGCGCCCGCGAGCGCGCCCTTGATGCCGTCGACGGCGACCTCGATGTTCCGCTGCGCCTGCTCGATCTTCGATGCGTCGTTCCCGGCGAGGGTGTCGAACATCTGCTGAGCAGCACCCGTGACGGTGCCGAGCTCGGCGACCGCCGACGAGAGGTCCATCGCGAACAGAGCGTCGCCGAGATCCTCCGCCTGGTTGCCGAACAGGGCGATCGCGGCGTTGTTCCGCTCGACGCCGGGCTCCATGTCGCGAAGCGCGGTCAGCACCTGCTCCAGACCCTCCCGTGCGCCCTCGCCGCCGAGCGCGATCTTCGCCGTCATGTCCTCCGCATCGAGTCCGAGAGCCCGGAACCCCTGCGCCGAGAGTTCCGAGGCGTCCGTCGCCCGGATCTGGAACTCCTTCAGGGCGTCCGCCGCGAGGTCGCTGTTCCGCGCCCCCGCCTGTAGTCCCTGGTTGATGAGACCGAGCGCTTCCGGCCCGGAAAGGCCGAGCCGCTGGAACAGGGCCGGGTACTCGGTGAACGTGTCGAGGAGGTCCTCGGCCCGGTCGACTCCATTGCGCGCGCCGGCAGCGAGGACATCGAACGCCTCCTGCGCCGAACTGGCGACACCGCTACTGAGCATGCTCGACACAGCCGCGGCGACAGGCTGCACGTCCTGACCGAGTACATCGGCGATGCCCGCGAGGCTCTGCACGACGAGCTGCGCGTCCCGAGTCGTCGCCGCCGGGTCGATGATCCGGAACTGCAGGGCGAGCCGGGTCGCGTCCATGTTCGACTCGACGGACTCGCCGAAGTTGTTCGCGTAGGCTTCGCCGGCGGCGCGCCCCAGCCGGAGGGCGGTCGCCTCGTCGACGCCGGTGAGGGCCTGCAGACGGTCGTACCCGACCTCGATCTGCAGGCCATCGTTCAGGCCACTGATGAGAGCCTTGCCGATGGCGACACCAGCGAGGACGATACCTCCTGCCACCGGGATCGCGGACAGAGCCTTGATGAGCGTCTCCTCGACGCCGTCACCGACAGCCTGCCCGACCTTCTCGCCAGCACCCCGCGTCGCGGAATCGAGAGATCCGACGAACCCCTTGCCCGCGTCGTCGCCGGCGGACTGCGCCTTGGCGGGGAGCTTCTTCAGCTCCGCCTCCGCCTCGGACGTGTCGGCGTCGACCTCCATCGTCGCGCGCGCGGCCTTCAGGCCGTCGAGATTCCGCTTCACCTTGGACAGCGACGCCTCAGCACGGGCGATGTCAGCCTTCACGTCCATCGTCGTCTCGACGGATCGGAGGTAGTCGAGCCGCTTCTGGACCCGGTCGAGGGACTTCTCGCCGCGCTCGATGTTCGCGTCGACCGTCAGCAGCGTGTCCTTTGACACGAGCTTCTTCGCCGCCGCCTCGACCCGGTCCATGCTCTCGAGTGCGGGCTTGCCGTTCGCGTCGAGCTTGATGGGGTTCTTCTCGACACGCTGCCCGGTGTCCTTGATGAGCTTGTCGGCCTTGACGATCTGGTCCACGTTGGCTGTGAACAGTGCCTCGATCTCAGCCGCGCGCATCGCAGGTCACCTCCAGCGAGTTGAGCAGCCGAATCTGGGTCACGAGAAGGGGAGAGACCCGAACGGCGGCATCCGCGTCATTCCGGGCCACAACAGGGTCTGCGGAACCGCCAGGGGTGGTAAAAAAAGCGCGTTCCGAGCCCGGGGAGAGAGGACGGCTCCCCCGGGCTGTCGTCCGCCCCCGACCGTGTTCCTGGATTTTTCGGGGGGTGGGGTGTTCATGCGTTGCGATCATCGGGTGTGTCCTGTCCATGCGCAGCGAGTATGAGTGTGGGGGCCAGCCCCGCCCAGCGCTGGCCCCCAGGGGTGCTCGGTCGACCGTGTTGACACACAGCCCCGAACCTCGTGCTCGCAGGCCCCAAGCCGGAGAAGGAAGAACCGGCGGGCGGGCAGCGGGCACGAGAGTCATGGTCGTTAGAGGTCGCCGAGGTCCCTCGCGAGAGCCGCCTCGCGGGAACGTAGCTTCTCGTCGACCTCGGTCGGCGTGTTGAGGTGAAGTCCGCCGGCCGCGACCGCGAACCAGTCGATTGCTCCGCCGATGCGGTTGTCGACGTAGTAGGTCCCGTCGGTGTGCCAGTTGTTCCCGGCTGCGAACGCTACCGACATGTCGACGGCGGATCCGACGCGAGCGCCGATGAGCGCCTGCCGCTCGAGATCGTCGAGGGTGGGGCTGACCGCGAACGTCTTCGACAGGACCTGCCGGAACTTCGCGATCGGCCGGACCGCCGACCAAGCAGCTTTGGACTCACGCCAGGTAGCAGATGCAGTCTCGTCTGCCATGTCGATCACGTCGTCGGAGGTCATCGACATCGCGAACCCGTAGGTCTGCGCACCGCGGACGATGGGCTCGACGATGCGGTCGAACTCGGGCTGCAGTTGCGTGACCATCTCATCGAGGTGCGGTGCGATCTCGGTACGCAGCTCGACGAGGATCTGCTGTTGCACCTCGGCGACCCCGCTCTCGAGCCCCCGAGTGCTGCCGCTGTACCCCTGGTGGGTCGCGATCGATCTCTCGGTGATGTAGTCGCGGAGCTGCTTATCCGTCATCCCGAACACTGGGCGCGAGGCGGTGGTCTTCTCTCGCTCAGAGACATCGAGGAGGTGGCGTGCCTTCGAGACCGCCTCAGGCAGTTCGAGTCCGACCAGGCTCGCGTGAGCCTCGAACTCGGCGAGACCGACCAGCGTGATGGGGCTATCGAGGTCGAGCATCAGGCGGCCTCCTCGATCTTCTCGATCATGCCGAGCGCGATCATGCGCTGAATCCAGTCTTCGTGCGCGTTCGCCGGGACGGGCGCGCCGACCCGCTTCAGGTAGACGTCTCCGCTCTGGGTATCCGCGACGAGCATCTGAACGGTGGTTCGGTACTCCGGGCGACCGAGCATGTAGTGCGCCATGTCAGCACCCCTTCCCGGGGAAGCGGTCTTCGCCATCGTCGGCGGGCGCATCCCAGCCCGCCAGTGCAGCGAGCTGCCGGTCGTTCATCGTGGCCGCGCGCGGCGCCGGCCGGGGGGCTGCGGCGACCGGCGCGCTGTACGTGGGCTCGGGGTCGCTTCCCCACGCGGCGGCATAGAGCGCGTCCTCGGCGCTCTGCTGCGACGTGCTGGCCGGCTGAGCACTGCGTGCGCGCACAGCGACGCTGAGGTGCTTCCGCGGCTGGGGCTGCTGGTCGCGGGCCGTGAAGCCGGCGGCGGCGGCGCGGGCCAGGAAGTCGGGGGCTGAGCTTGCGTCCCCGGTGTTGCCGAATGGGCTGAACATGGATCTCTCCTAGGTGGTATGCGTCACGCGGGGCCGCGGGCCCGCTGCGTGTTCCCCACCCGGGGGAGTTCTGACGTGAGTGTGGGACACCTCCGGCGATCACCATGTCCGTCGCGGCGAGAGTACCACCCGGCCGCGACGGACTGGTGAATATCAGTCATGGTGCCGCGAGATACGGGCGCTCAGCGAGAAGCTGCCGGAGCTCGCTCTCGAGGAGTTCGAAGTCCAACAAGCCATCCTCCCGAGTCACTTTGTCGAGACCGATGTGCTCGTCGAACTCCTTGACGTTGACGAGCCACCCGAGGAGGAACCGGTCAAGCCACGCTCGCGAATTCGCCTTCTCGACCGCGAGACGCCGACGGTAGTTCGCGGCCTGCCCGCGAACGCGTTCCAGCTTGCACGCGGGGCACTCACAGCCCGCCGGGTGGGATCCGTCGATGCGGACCGGGGGTGGAAACGAGCCGCTCACGACGCACCTCCCGACACCGTGTCGGCGAATCGACCTACCGGCAACGGATGCCGGTTGCTCGCGCGCGTCGTATGGCTGGGCTGGGCGGCGGCCACGACGAGAGCACCTGCAGGACCGTCGGCCGGCCGGCGGAAGCGACCGTGCTGGCACCGATCCATCATCAGCCTGCTATCGCGAGCACGCTGGGTCGTGAGCCGATAGCTCGCGACCGCCTCGGGGTCTCTCCCCCCTCCGCCCCCCGCTGGGGGGAACGACCATCGCAAGCGATGGCCGCCTCCATGAATCCCTCCGGGGGCGATGAGAATCGAGCACAGTGAGCGGAGCGAACGGAGTGCGCCCGGAAGGGCGCGCAACGCCACGGTAGAGCGTGTGACGCGAGTAGTTACTACCTTCGTGGCAACACAGTTACCCATAACGCTGACCGCTCTACGGGCGCGATAGTTGCCCGTAACTGTCCGGAGATACGGGTTACACAGTTGCCCGTAAGTAGGACGGGAGAGTGATCCGATATCGAGCAGACCGGCGCGGGCCGCCCTTGTCGACGATCTCGACGATGCGCTTCTCGACGAGCACGCCGATCGACTTTCGCACGCCCAGTCGGGACATCCTGAGATCCGCAGCAAGACGCTCCTGCGACGGCCAGCACTCGCCCGTGGCATCAGAGCGATCGGCGAGCGCGAGGAGCACCAGTGCTTGACCGGGAGTGAGTTCGTACCGAGTGATCGCTCCGCTTCGTAGGATCTGTCGGATGGATGTGCGGGCCACACGCTACACACCTCCTTCGCGGTCCCGGAATGCCTCGTCTACGGTCACACGCCGCCGAATGACGCGCTCCGGGGCCGTCGCGGCTTCCAGTAGCCGAAGCCCGATGCGTCGAGCCTCAGAGCGCGTCATCGGCTCTGACTGGCGGACGGTGATCCCCGCGGCCTCGACGACGACCACGGGGGCGGTCATGCTGTCGCCGCCTCGACGAGAGGGATCGCCGCCATGAGCGCCGACGCGAGCTCCCGCATCTGCGTGACGGTCAGTTCTTCGACGTAGTCGCGCTCGACGACGACGTTCGGAGTGGTCACTTCGCCATCCCACGTCACTCGACCATCCAAGTAGGAGGCGTGGGCGATGAGCCGCACAGGCCCGAAGTCTCGTTCTGCCCAGAGGTCGACACCATCGACGCCATCCAGGTCGTCGACATCCAGCGTCTCGGCCCAGTCGGGCTTCAACGCCGCAACCTCGGGGTGCTCTGCAAGCCATGCGGACCGGGCGGCGATATTCCGCTCGCGGATCTCGGCGATCGTAGGGACTCCGAAGGCGCCCTCGCAGTTGTCGGCGGTCTGGTCTACGGTGGAATCGTTCATTTCCTGCTCCTCTGCGGTGTTGGGGATGTTCTCGAAACCCTCGGCGGCCAGGCCGGGGGTTTCCTCGTTTGCGGCGGCCATGATCAGACCGCCTTCGCCGTGCTCGTGCGCTCCGACGCCTCGAGCCAGTCGATGATGTCGCGACGCCGGTAGAAGACCTTGCGCGGCGTCGGCTTCAGGAACTTCGGTCCCTTGCCGGTGAACCGAAGCTGCGCGAGATGCTCCACGGTCATGCCGGGCATCAGCTCGGCTGCCTGCGTCGGGGTGAGGTACTGCTCGTCCATGAGGGACCTTTCTGGTGTCGCGGCGGCTATCGCGCCGTTCTGTGGTGTTTCAACACAAACTACGCCCTGTGGTGGAATTCCGCAATGCGTGACCGTATTGTGTTCACGGTGAGGAACCTTGGAGAGCGCGTCAGCCACTACCGCCGCATGAACGGCTGGTCTGCAGAGGCGCTCGCGGACATGTCTCACGACCCCGCGATCACCCGTGACGTGATCGCCAATATCGAGTACGGGCGCAGGAAAGATGTCGGGGTGATGCAGCTCTGGGCCATCGCCCGCGCCTTGCGAGTGCCGCTCGTCGCGCTGCTGGTACCTCTAGACGATCCCTCAGGGACCGTCTCTGTCGGCGATCGGGAGGTCGGCGTTATGGACGCGCTCTCCGCCGAACAAGCGTGGGTCCAGAGTCGACAGCCGCCCTCCGCCGATCAGGCGTTCGCACAGCTTGCCGCGCTCCGCACTTATCGCCGCCTTCTGGCCACGATCGAGATATCCAGCGAGGAGCTCATCGGCTTCGAGGCGCACGACGCGGCTGATATCGCCATGAGGAAGCGCCTCGAGGAATCCTGGGAATCCGACAGGCAGGCACTCGAGGATCACGTCGTTGTGATGCGCGCTCTAGGCATTGAGGTGCCCGACCTTGGGTAGCGTTCACGCCTACGAGACGAAGGCGGGGCGCAAGCTCTACCGGATCTCGTACCGGCGCCCTGACCACTCTCAGACCACCGAGCGCGGGTTCACGACTAAACGAGCGGCCGAGCTGCGTCTCGCCGAGGTCGAGGTCTCGAAGGGCCGTGGCGAGTACGTGAACCCGTCGACGGCGAAGGTCACGATCAGCACTCTCGGGGAGGCATGGCTGCGGGACAAGGAGGCCAGCCTGAAGCCCTCGACGTTCCGGGCAGTCTCGGACGCTTGGAGGGTCTACGTCGAGCCGAGATGGGGCGAGACCCCTGTCGCGGCTGTGCAGCACTCCGCCGTCCGGGAGTGGGTGCGGCAACTATCGGACGGAACAGCGCCGAGCGCACGCCGCGAGACGGCGCGGACGGCCGGCATGGCGTCGAAGCCGAAGTCCGCGACCGTCGTCCTGCGCGCCCACGGCGTCCTCGCGGCGATCCTTGACGTCGCACTCCGTGACCGCCGCGTGACTCAGAACGTCGCGCGCGGGCTCGACAACCTCCCTCGGAAGGTGTCGAAGCCCCATGTCTACCTGTCGCACGAGCAGGTCGACGCTCTCGCCGCGGCATCCGGGGAGCACTCCACGCTCATCCTCACCGCGGCGTACACGGGCCTCAGATGGGGCGAACTCACCGGCCTGAGGGTCCGGGACGTAGACGCACTGAAACGGCGACTGAGCGTCCAGGAGAACGCCGTACGCGTCGGCGCGACGATCCACGTCGGTACACCGAAGACGCACGAACGACGCAGCGTGCCCTTCCCGCGGTTCCTCTCGCTACCTATCGCGGTCGAGTGCGAGGGCAAGAGCCGCGACGCGCTGCTGTTCGGAGACGGGCTCGTGCACGTGCCACGACCACGCACCAGCGAAGGATCCCGGTCATGGTTCATGACCGCACTCGAAACAGCAGGACTCCCCCGCATGACCATCCACGACCTCCGGCACACCGCGGCGTCGCTCGCGATCTCGGCCGGCGCGAACGTGAAGGCCGTGCAGCGGATGCTCGGCCATAAGTCCGCGGCGATGACCCTCGACGTCTACGCCGACCTGTTCGACGACGATCTCGAGGCCGTTTCGGACGCCCTGGATCAGGCTCGCGCGTCGTCGAGTGTTGCTGTTTCGTTGTCACGAGACGCCACCGCGAGCACGAAGAAGCCCCGCCAGCTCTGATATCCAGGGGCAGACGGGGCTTCCGAAGTGGACGCGACGGCGGGAGTCGAACCCGCAACGCCTCCGGATATGAGCCGGGGCCCGGGACCGCCCGGATCGCCGCGATGGGGTCGACGTTACCCGGCCGTGATCATCCCCACCAGGACCGTTCCCTGGGATAACGCTATGAGTCGCCGGATGACGCGGAGGGCTAGCGTCGCGGTCGCTCGTCGTCAACCGGTTCGACCGCGCCGCGCCGCCCCCGTACCGTCGCTCGCACCGATGACGCCCGAGCAGGAGGCCGACATGTCCGAATCTCAGCACAACGACAAGACCCCGACGCCGATGGCGGAGGCCGGAGACCCGCAGGCACGGCTGGAGGCCGAGGCCCGCCGCGCGATCGTGACCGGGGCCGACTCCGGGATCGGCCGGGCCACCGCCGTCGCCCTCGCCGCAGCGGGCATCGACGTCGGCATCACCTGGCACAGCGACGAGGCCGGTGCCCAGGACACCGCGGACGAGGTGCGCAGCCACGGCGCCCGCGCGGTGGTGACACAGCTCGACGTCTCCGACATCCCCGCGTGCGGCGACGTGGTCGACGGGCTGATCGCAGAGCTCGGGGGCGTCGACGTGTTCGTCAACAACGCCGGCGCCGGGCTCCAGACTCCGTTCCTCGACGTGACGCTCGACGAGTGGAACCGGGTGCTCGACACCGACCTCACCGGCGCCTTCGTCTGCCTGCAGCGGGCGGCCCGTTCGATGGTCGCCGCGGGGCGCGGGGGGCGGCTCATCTCCGTGACCAGCGTGCACGAGCACCAGCCGATGGTGGGTGCGAGCGCGTATGACACCGCCAAGCACGGCCTCGGCGGGCTCATGAAGAACCTCGCGCTCGAGCTCGGCCGGTACGGGATCAGCGCCGTCAGCGTCGCCCCGGGCGAGATCGCGACCCCGATGACCGGGCAGACCGACACCGACCCGCACGCCGAGGACCGCCCCGGCATCCCGCTCGGGCGCCCCGGCGACGCGCGCGAGGTTGCCGCCCTGATCGCCTTCCTCGCCTCGCCGGAGGCCGCCTACATCTCGGGGGCCTCGGTCGTGATCGACGGCGGGATGCTGCAGATGGGGCCACAGGCGGGTGCGGCGATCGAGAGCCATGACTGGCGCACGGTCTGAGCGCGGACCGGCCGCGACTCAGCGGCGGATCGAGTCCTGGAACGGGTTTGGTTCGAGCGTGTAGTCCGTGGCCGGGTCGGCCCAGGTGTCCTGACCGCTCCGACGCCGGCCCGAACGCAGCACCGAGAGCGCACGCGTCGCGGGCACGCCGGCGGCGAGCGCGAGGCGGCCGGTGAGGGAGCGGTCCGTGCGGCCGAGCACGCTCGCGCGATGCCAGGCCTCATGCCAGGTCCCACCCCGGGCCGCGGGAACCCGGCGATGCGGCAGGGCCCCGGCCCTCCGCAGGGCCACGAGCTCCTGTGCCCGGTCCCACCAGTCCGACTCCGCCTCCGCGTGGAAGTAGTTGTCGCGGAGCCAGGACGGGTGCGGGTGGCGGAATCGGCCGGCGACGACCTCGCCCGCGCCGCCCAGCAGACCGCTTCCGATGAAGACCGTGTTGAGCAGGCTCTTGTGCACCCCGAAGCGGTCGAGCGCGATCACCGGGACCCCGTGGGCCAGCGCCTCGACCGCAGCCGTCGAGCTCACCGTGACCAGGCCGGCGGCGGACTCGAGAGCGGTCGCCATCGGCACGTGCGAGAACACGAGGTTCGCCGGGCGGCCCCCGGCGAAGAGCCGGGTGTACGGATCACGGTCGAGGTGGGTCTCGGCCTCCCCCGGCCGGGACCGCAGCTTCACGACCACCCGGCGCGACGGGTCGGCCTCCGCGGCGCGCACGAGCAGGGCGGCGATCGCCGCTCGCTGCTCGGGGCGGGCGGGCACGAGGGCCTGCGCGGCGAAGACGACGTCCGTCGCCCCGGGCCGCCGGAGCGCCGCCGGCGTCGGGGCGACACGACGCTCCGCGAGAGCGACTCCGCCCGTCCCCGCGGAGAGGGATCCGGCTGCCCCGGACTCCCGGAGACGGCTGCCGCCCCACCGCTCGCGACCCCGCGCGAAGGGGAGGGTCGCCAGCGCGATCGGCATCTGCACCCCGATGCGCTCGCCGAGGTCGGCGAACGCTCGGCGCTCGCGGTGGGAGTGCACGACCAGCAGGTCGGTGTGTCGCCGGTAGTCGAGCGCCCCGCGCTGGGCGGGGATCGCCATGCCGGGAAGCCCGGAGACGGTCACGGGGCGATGCGGCAGCGCATCGACGACTCGGCCGAGGAGCCGGACGAACGGTCCCCGCCCGGCGAGCAGCACAACGTCAGGGCGCTCGACCTCGAGCCATCCGGCCACGCGGTCGAGGTCGAGCCGGGTGACGGCATCGGCATCGAGGCCGGTGCCCGCCAATGCCGCATCCTGCTGCGCTCCGCTCACCGTCAGCGGCGTGCGCACCAGCAGGAGCTGCGGCCGCAGGCCGGGCACGGCCCCCAGCAGGGATGCCGCCCACTTCACGAACGAGTCGGCGTCCGCGATGGCGACCACACGCATCCCGGCGCCGGCGGTCATGCGGGCACGCGGCGGAGCTTCGCCATCGGCGCGCGCTCGCTGTCGAACACGCGCTTGACGCCGTCGCCCACCGCGCTCTCGATGACCCGGATGTCGCGGACCAGGTGCTCCAGCCCTCCGGGCTCCAGGGATGCGGCGTGGTCGGAGCCCCACATCGTCCGGTCCAGCGTGATGTGACGCTCCACGGCGACCGCCCCCATCGCGACCGCGGCGAGCGAGATCTGCAGGCCGCGCTCATGTCCCGAGTAGCCGACGGGGATCCCGGGATAGCGGTCCCGCAGGGTCGCGATCACCCGCAGGTTCGCCTCCTCGGGCTCGAGGGGGTAGGTCGAGGTCGCGTGCATGAGGACGACGCGGTCGGTGCCGAGCGTGTCCAACGCACGATCGATCTGCTCCATGGTGGACATGCCCGTGGAGAGGATGACGGGCTTCCCGGTCTCCCGCAGCGCGACGAGCAGTTCCGTGTCGGTCAGGCTCGCCGAGGCGACCTTGTGCGCCACGACGTGGAGGTCTTCGAGGAACGCGACGCTCGGCACGTCCCACGGCGAGGCGAACCAGTCCAGGCCCTGCATCGTGGCGTGGTCGCCGATCTCGACGTACTCGTCGCGGCCGAACTCCACCCGACGGCGATAGTCGAGGTACGTCATCGTTCCCCACGGCGTCTCCCGCGGCACGTCGCGCATGTGCTCCGGCGTGGAGATCTCTGGCGTGCGCTTCTGGAACTTCACCGCGTCCGCGCCGGCTCGGGCCGCGACGTCGATGAGGCGCTTGGCGATGTCGACGTCGCCGTTGTGGTTGAGGCCGATCTCCGCGATGACGTAGGCGGGACGGCCGCCGCCGATCACATGCGATCCGATGCTGACAGTCATGATTCCTCCGGTCGTCGAGCGGTCTTCCACCCCGTCCTTCCTGAGTACGGGCCGCGGGTGAACACCGGCCGACCGGACGGTTACCGGGGGCGGTCAGCTCGACAACACCCGCTCGACGAGCTCGCGCACGGCCCCGTCGCCGCCTCGCCTCCCCAGCACGACGCGCGCCTCCGCCCGGACGAGCGGGTGCGCGTCCGCGACGGCGACCGGCCAGCCCACGATCCGCATCGCGGGAAGGTCGTTGACGTCGTTGCCGAGGTAGGCGACGTCGGCGAGCGACACATCCTGCTCTCCGGCCCACTGCCGGAGCGCGGACTCCTTGTCATCGATCCCGTGCAGGACGGGGACGCGGAGCTTGTCGGCGCGAGCGCGCACCACCGCGTTCACCTCGGTGGAGAGGATGAGCATGGGCACTCCGGCCCGCCGGAGCAGCGCGACGCCCATCCCGTCCTCCCGGCTGACCCGCACCCGCTCCCCACCCGCGGCGTCGATGATCGCCGTGTCGTCGGTGTGCACCCCGTCGAAGTCGGTGACCACGGCGCGGGCGGGGATGCGCCCTGGCCGTTCGTGCAGGACGGCGAGGGCCCGCGCGGCCTGGAGCTGAGCGGCGTCGTCGATCTCGATCGCCGTCTCCTCGGGCACGGGAGCGATCCCAGTCCGCCCGAAGAAGCGGTGTCGATGGGCGCGGAACCCGTCGACGCGGAACACGTAGAAGGCTCCGGTCTCCAGGTAGTGCGGCTCGCGGTCCTGGCGGCGAGGGCGGTGGCCGGCCTCGTGGTTGATGGCCTCGGCGGTACCGTCGGCCCGCCGTCGCCAGAGGAAGCCGTAGGTCTCTACGGCGGAGAAGACGCTGTCCGACCGTCCCCGCCGCACGTCGCCGACGGCACCCGCCAGCGCCGCGCTCGGGAGGAAGGGCGAGGTGGCCTGCAGGAAGGCGACGATCTCGAAACGCTCGCCGTTGCTCTCCAGGTCATCGAGTGCATGGAGGATCGCCGCCTCCGAGGCCGCGGTGTCTCCGGAGAGCTCGGCCGGGCGCCGGACCACCCGTGCGCCCGCCTCCTCGGCCACCGCGGCGATCTCGTCGTCGTCGGTCGAGACGACCACGAGATCGAAGCACGCCGCCGCCCGCGCGGCGTGCACGGCCCTGGCCACCAGTGGAACCCCTCCGACACGCTCGAGGTTCTTCCTCGGGATCTGCTTCGACCCGCCCCGCGCGGGGATGATCGCCACCGCCGGCTGCACGGGTTCGTCCATGTCGTGTCTCCTCATCGTCCCCGGATCTCCCGCCAGGCTCGGCCCGCGCGGCGGCGGGCGCCGACAGCCGTGAGCCGCCATTCCTCGACCCGACCCACGCCTCCGCGCGGACGCAGCAGGCCGCGCGCGCCGCGCGGTGCCGAGCCCCCGGGAAGGGCGAGCGCAGCCAACCGGTCGGGGGCGAAGTAGCGGCGACGTTCCTCGTCGTCGAGGCCGTCGAGCAGCTCCTCGGCCCGGACGCGGAGGTGTCCCGCGATCTCCGGCTGCATCACGTAGCCCACCGCGTCGACGAGGAGCTGCAGCCGATCCGCGTCGGCGTAGGGCGAGGGGGTCCTGGTGAGGGCATCGACGATCGTCAGGGGGATGCGGTTGCTGTTCTCCACCGGGGCGAGGGTGCGGAGCAGTTCCGTCGTGCCTGCGGCACCGATCGTCCGCCCGAACAGGGTACGGACCGTGGGCAGAGCCGTCGAGAAGGTCGCCACGACGGCGCGTGCGTCGAGGCGCTCCGCCAGGAGTTCGGCAGGCAGGCGGCCGCGCTCCTCCACGAACCCCAGTCCGCGACTCTCGGCATGCGCGCGCACGGCGTGGGCGAGCTGCGGCGGTGCCGCGGGATGGGGCTTGAAGACGATGCGCTCCGCGTGCTCTTCCACCGCCCGGTCGACCAGGCGCTGTTGGAGCGCGATCTCCTCGGCCGTGGTCAGGAGGCCGAGAGCTGCGAGGTACTGTCCGAGCACGAGAACGGTCGCCGGCCCTGCGGCAGCGGGGCCCTCTGAGGATTCACCCGTCTCGCGCAGAGCGGCGGCGAAGGACTCGGGAGGCACCGGGACAGGCACCGCGTGCGGAGACCCCGCCAGCGGACGGACGCCGGGCACCACGTCGGCGTACACGACGCGCTCGATGCGTGCGGAAACCGCATGCGGCAGCCGGACCCGCATCGGCGCGTAGGTCATGAGGCCGTCGCCGACGATGGTCACCCTGGCCTCCGGGAACATCGAGAGGAGTGTGCGGGCCGGCGCGACCTGAGGGCTCTGCACGAACAGCTCGACCTCGCGGGGGTCGAACCGCCAGGCGCGCGCGAGAAGTCGGCCCACGACGGGGAGGTCGGCGTCCGTCGGCTCCCAGGCACTCGGATGCAGGGGACCGAGCACGTCGGCCAGCGCCTCCACCCGATCGAAGCGGCCGCGGAGAGAGCCCAGCGCAGGATCCTCGGCGATGCCCACGACCGTCTCCGGGACGCGCGACGAGGTGAACGGCACGAGCACCCGCTCCGCCATCCGACCGTCGCCGTCGGCGCCCTCGTCGAGCAGGCCGGCGTCGATCGCGGCGGCCGCCGTCGCGAGTCCGTAGGCGCTGTGCAGGGCGAAGAGGCGACTCATCCGGCGTGACCTCCGCGGCGCAGGCTGCGCGCCAGCACCCGCCGCCGTGGACCGTCGAGCCGGGCGAGCACCCCGGCGACCTCCGCGGCGGGGAGGTCTTGCACCAGCAGCCGGATCCGCCGGCGCATCTCCCTCCGCACGGGCGGCGGCATGCGCCGTGAGCGCACCAGGTGATGCGCGCTGAGGGCGAGCGCGGTCCAGACGGCCTTCGGAAGGAAGCGGTCGGTCTCGCGGTCCGCCCGGACGAGGTCGAGCACCTGGGTCAGCGCCGGGGCGAAGTCGAGCTGGCGGCGGTCGTGCACCTGGGTGAGGGAGCTCTCGACGCCACGTCGGTAGAGCAGCGCCGGGGCGTCCACCACGGCGAACGAGGCGGCCTCCAGATGCAGGCGCCAGACCCATGGGCGGTCCTCGGCCGTGAAGAGGCCGGAGGGGAATGCGGCCAGCCCGCGGTCGAGCATGCGGCGGTGCAGCAGTCCCGCCCAGGCGAACGGGTAGTCCACCATGCTCGGCTCATCGACCGGGAGGATCGCCTCCCGGGGCGGCACGACCCGTTCCCGCCACGGATACGGAGCACGCACGAGCGCGCGCCGCATCCCGGAGACGGTCACATGATCCGTCCGGAGGAAGTCGCAGCGGAGCTCTCGCAGACGCGCGGCGAGCACCGCGAGGCGCTGCGGCTGCATCCAGTCGTCGCCGTCGACGAAGCAGAACGCCTCGCCCTCCACATGCGCGAGCCCCTGGTTGCGTGCCGAGGCGAGCCCGCGCGGCTCGGGGTTCCGCAGCACTTCGGCGTGCGGGAACCGGCCCGCGTAGTGCCCCAGGAGCGCGCCGGTGTCGTCTCGCGAGCCGTCGTCTATCGCCACGAGCTTGAGGGCGGCCGGATCATCGAACTGCCGGGTGAGCGTCTCCAGCGTGGTGCCGATGTATGGACCGGCGTCCTTGGCAGGCAGGATGACGGTGACGAGGGGCGTGCGCACGGGGCTCCCGGGATGGACGATACGGCTCGTCATCGTGACAGGCGACGGTGGCCGGAGAGCGACCGCGGGGTGAACGTCCGGTGACGGCGCGAGGCGAACGCTGAGGTGTGGCCCGCACCCGAACGAGCCACACCCCCAGTGCGTTGCACTGCCGGATGCGAACACCCGGTGAACCGCCGCCGTGAGGCGTCGGCCGCCCCGCGGCAGTACTGGCCCCCACCAGCGGACCGCGAGGCGTCGTCGAGAGCGACTCCATGAAGATCAGCACTCAACACGTAACACGATACAACTGTCTGTTCGATCGCGCGAATCGACCTAGGTCAATCCGTGAATATTCGCACACCACCGTCGGATCGGGGACGATGGAGGCATGCGGTGGCCCTGGAACACGATCTCGCGACCGGTGCTGCGGCGTCGTCGGAGCGGCGGCGTCGAGGTGCGCTGGCTGACCGCGCGTTCCTGGACGCAGCGGTGGTACCCCCAGGGCATCGACGTCGGGAAGCGCCGTGGACGGCGAGCGCTCGCGGTGAGCTGGTTCCGCCAGGATGCCTCAGGGCGCCACCTCGCCTCCCGGGTGACCCTCGTGGATCGCGAACGCGCCCGCCGTATCGACATCGTGCTGGCCGTCACCGACGAGAACGATGCCCTTCAGCCGGCCCCGATCCACGCGGGCGGTCTCGCCTGGTTCGGAGACCGGCTGTTCGTCGCCGCGACGGGGCAGGGCATCTGGGAGTTCGACCTCGGCGCACTTCGACGTGTGCACGGCGCCGACGCCCAGCGGGTGCGCGGCGGGGCACGCCGTCGGGACCGACGGACGACCGTGGTCGCGGTGCGGACCCGCCGTCATCCCGTCGCCCTCCGGTGCTCCTTCGTC
This sequence comes from Microbacterium sp. UBA7513, assembly GCF_002478345.1. Taxonomy (NCBI): domain Bacteria; kingdom Bacillati; phylum Actinomycetota; class Actinomycetes; order Micrococcales; family Microbacteriaceae; genus Microbacterium; species Microbacterium sp. UBA7513. The sequence goes on along the minus strand of NZ_DLNJ01000002.1, from coordinate 131,767 downwards.
GGTCGGGTGTTCGACGCGGACGGGACACCGCTCCCCCGCGTGCTCATCGGCGAGTACCGGGGTCAGGAGACCGGGATGGTCGGCGAGTTCGCGATCCCCGAAGACTCCACCGCCGGATTCGTCGAGCTCGAGCGCTTCACCCCCGGCATCCGGCATATGCAGGGAGCCGTGCGGTGGGGCGACCGCTATCTCGTGTCGCAGTCGGACCACCTGCGCCCCGGGGTGCTGTGGTCGGGACCTCGCCAGGCCCTCACCAGACACCCCGTGGCGCTGCCCGTCGGCTGCGAGGATCTGGCCCTCGACCCGGATGATGAGCTGCTGTGGACCCTGGGCGAGCATCCGTGGCGACGCGTCGTGCGGGGGATCCCGTTCGCGCCCCTCGGGCTCCGGCGTCACAGCGGGAGCACGGAGCAGCGAACGTAGACTGAGGGGGTGAAGAAGCCCGCCCCCCTCCTCGTCTACACCGTGCTGCGCCTACTGGCGTTCCTCGTCCCGCTGGCCATCCTGTGGTTCTTCTTCCCGATCTTCCGCGAGTTCTGGTGGCTGGCGGCGATCTTCGCGGCCCTCATCGGCGCGAGCATCTCGATGCTGTTCCTCCGCACCCCGCTCTCCGACGCCTCCGCGCGCCTGCACGAGCGCCGGCAGGGCAAGATCTCCGGGCAGCAGGCCGACGCCGACGCGGAGGACGAACTCGTCGACCGCGCCCCCGACGACCGCCCCTGACGCGGGACCGCCGTACACAGCTTCGGAGACCCGAGGCAGATCCGATTGTTGGACCGAGTCTCAAAACTCTCGGCTGACCCATAAGTTCGACCGGCATCTCGGTCCCTGCGCCCGGGTCGCCGGGCACGACTTCGGAGCGACCGCACGGCGCGCCCAAGGATAGGTCCGAGACGACGGCGTGTCCGTCGCGCGCTCCGAAGCTGTGCCCGGCGAGGCGCGGGTGACCGGGGGCGGCTCAACCAGCGAAGGCCCAGAACAGGGCGCCGGCGTAGAGCAGTGAGGTCAGAGAGGTGAGCGCGAGGGCGATCACCAGTTCCCGCGGCTGCCGGTAGGTCCAGACGATCACGATCGCGGGGAGACCGGCCAGGAGCGCAAGCAGCGCGAGCCAGGCGATCGGGAACAGCAACGCGAGGAACACGGCGATGCCGAACGGCACGAGCACGAAGAGCGTGAAGAGGACCTGCGTGGCCCGGCGTCCGATGAGGACCGTCAGCGTGCGCTTGCCGACCTCGCGGTCCTGATCGATGTCGCGGAGGTTGTTGGCCAGGAGCACGGCGCAGGCGAACAGTCCGGCGGCGATCGCCCCCAGCCAGGCCTGCTGCGGGAGCAGGAAGACCTGCACCCAGGTGGTGCCGAGAGTGGCGACGAGCCCGAAGAACACGAAGACGAAGACCTCGCCGAGGCCGTAGTACCCGTAGGGCCTCTTGCCCCCGGTGTAGAACCACGCGGCGACGATGCAGGCCGCGCCGACCGCGAGCATCCACCACTGTTCGGTGCGCACGACGATCGCGACGCCGACCACCGCGGCGAGCGCGAAGAAGACGAGGCCGATGACGAGCACCGTGCGCGGCTTCACGCGGCCGGAGGCCGTGAGCCGCGCCGGGCCGACCCGATGGGCATCGGTGCCGCGGATGCCATCGCTGTAGTCGTTGGTGAAGTTCACGCCGATCTGCAGCAGGACGGCCACGGCGAGGCACGCGAGCGCGATCACCCAGTGGAACTCGGGACCCGTGCTCCGCGCGGCTCCCGTACCGATGACGACGGGGGCGATCGCGAGGGGCAGCGTGCGCAGACGTGCCGCACCGATCCAGTCGCCGATCGTCACGGGACCCGCCTCGACGACCGGCCGCTTGGCCGGGTTGCCGCTGGTGCGCGGCGGGGTGCGACGACCGGACTTCTTCTTACGCTGGGAGGATGCTGCCATCCACGGAATCCTAGTCGTCGCGGCGAGGCGGCAAACTCAGCGGTGCGGGTTGCTGTCCTTGCCGTCGAGCCAGAGCTCGTCGGTCTTGTCGGCATGCGACCCGGTCGTGCCGACGTGCTTGTCGCTGATCTTCGGCCCCTTGAGGATGACGTGGACCATCGCCTGCGCGTGGCCGTGGCCGAGGCCGTACTCCTGCTTGAGCCAGTTCAGGACGACGGTGGACTTCGTGCTCTCGTCGAACCCCTGCTCGTGGGCGAGGTCGATGAACTGCCGCGGCGTGAGGCCGGTCTGGGTCTCGACCTTGTCGAGGTATGCCTGGAAGGACATGGTGGTCTCCGCTCTCAGTCCTCGTCGAGGAACGTCTGGATGATCGTGTCGGACGCGTGGATGCAGAGGATCCGGAGGAGCCCGGTCCCCGCGTTGGTGAAGCAGTGTGGCGTGAAAGCGGGCGCGGTGGCGGTATCTCCGGCTCGCGCGATGAGGGCGTCGTCGCCGATCCGGATCCGCACCGTGCCCTCGAGCACGATCCAGGTCTCAGAGTAGGGGTGCCAGTGCAGCCCCGGCCCCTCCCCTGGCTGGTTCTCGACGAAGAAGTAGGAGACGGCGGCTCCGTGGTCGGCGCCGACGAATCGGCGGCTGCGCCCGGCGCCGATGCGGATCGCGCCACTCGAGACAAGGGCGGGAACGGGGATCTCGGTCATGAACCCAGTGTCGACAGCACGCGTCGCACCTCCTAGAGTTTCGATGTGGATCGAAACTCCGCGCCGGTCGAGGGCGTCGACCACCCGGATCACCGGGTCGAGTTCCACCTGAGTCCCGGCGACATCCAGGCCGTGCGGTTCGGCATCTCCCCCGGGCACGAACTGGCGCATGCGGTACGCGTGCTCCTCCGCCCGGCGGCGCACCCCCTGCAGTGGGGGTGGCTCCGCACCGCGCGGGAGGGGCTGCCGCGCGACGCCTTCGCGCTCCTCGCGACGGTGATCGGCGACGACGGCTACCTCCCGGACTTCCTCACCAGCACTCCACGCGACGATCTGACCCCCGAGGACGAACTCGCCGCCCTGCGGGAGGCGGCGCTCGACCCGCTGCGCGTCGACCTCGGCAAGAGGATCCAGCGTTCGACGGGCGCACAGCGTCAGGCCCTGCGCGACCTGTCCGACCGGCCCCAGCGCGCCCGTGCGATGATCGCCGATGCCTGGGAGGAGGTCTGGGAGGCCGCGTTGGCTCCGGCCTGGCCTCAGCTGGAGCGCCTCCTCCGGGCCGACATCGCCGTTCGTGCCCGGGTGATCGCGACGACCGGCATCGCCGGGATGGCCGGCGCCCTCCATCCCCAGGTCTCGTGGGGCGCGGGTGCGGTGCGGGTCTCGCTCCGTCGGCAAAGCGAGGACGTGGACTGCCGCGGCAGCGGTCTCGTGCTGGTGCCCTCCGTCCTCTCGTCCTGGGGCTGCCTGGTGCTCACCGAGCCGCCGGCACAGCCGACGCTGTTCTATCCCGCCCGTGGCGTGACCGCGGGGTGGGCACGGGACACCACCGAGACCGTGGCCGTCCTGGGCGCCCTGCTCGGCCCGGCGCGCGCCGGCATCCTTCTCACCGCGGGATCGCCGCGCACGACCTCGGAGGTGGCCGCCGATGCGGGGCTCGCGCTGTCGACGGCGTCACACCATCTCACCGTGCTGCGGGACGCCGGGCTCGTGGCGAGCGAGCGGGACGGCTCCCGCAGGCAGCACGTGCGCACGCCCTTGGGCGAGGCGCTCGTCGGCGCGCTGCTCTGACGCCGCCCTACTCGGCGGTCGAGACCGGGATGATCGGCCGGTGCTCGTAGTAGGTCTGCAGGACCACGGTCGTGCGCGTACTCACGTTCGCCGCGAGCCGGACGTCGCGGACGAGTTGCTCCAGGTCGCGCGGCGTCGGCACGCGGACGAAGAGCATGTAGCTCGCGTCGCCGGCGATGGAGTGGCAGGCCTCGATCGCGTCGAGGTGCTCCAGGAGCTCGGGGGCGTTGTCGGGCTGGGCGGGATCGAGCGGCGTGATCTCGATGAAGGCGGACAACGGAGTGCCCGCCTGCTCGGGGTCGAGGATCGCGCGGTAGCCGGTGATGACGCCGCGGGTCTCGAGCCGCCGCAGCCGGGACTGCACCGCCGACACCGACAGCCCGACGGCGTCGGAGAGCTGCGACAGCGTCGCCCGCCCGTCACGAGAGATGGTCGCCAGGATCGCACGGTCGACAGAATCATCCATGGCTGTAAGATTATCGTCAGGATTCCGTTATCACCGGAATCTTTCCGTTTTTCACTGCGATCGGAGGTTCCGATGTCCCTCGTTTCCGCCAACAGTTCCGCTGTTCAGGCCGTCGTCGGCGAACCCGAGGTCGTCGAGGATGCGTCGATCGCGGAGAACTCCGCCGCCTGGGCACAGCTCAAGCAGGCCGCGATCGCCCTCCGTGAGCTGCAGATCAAGGACGGCTCGATCCCTGGCGCTTCGACGAGCTCAGCGACCCGGGACCAGGCGACCGCGCTCGTCGGGCAGATCACCGCCGCGATCCGGGCACTGGCCCCCGCCTTCCCCCACGACGCGGACTACCTCGCCGCCTCCGTCGCCGACTTCGAGCGCTGGGCGGCCGAGGACTTCGGCGTGCCGGACTTCCTCGACTCGCTCGTGGCGTTCCAGCCGCAGCAGCACCGCATCGACGGGATCCGCCACCTCGTGGTCTTCCCGATGTACACGCAGAACGGCTCCAGCGACCGCCTGGTCGAGGCGCTCATCGTCGAGACCATCTGGCCGGAGTTCATCGCCGCGCTCGAGGCCGGCGACTACGGCAACAAGCTCTTCGTCTCGCTGCGCCTCGTGGACTTCACGCCCGGCTACGACACGAACTCCGCGGTGCTCTTCCCGGAGACCGTCGCCATGCGCGAGATCCCGACCTTCACCTGGGGCGCGATCTTCCAGGACCGTGAGGCCGCCCGTTTCCGCCGCGTGGTCCGCGCGGCCTCAGAGATCACCAACCTCGACCTCCCCGAGCGTGCGGCGGCGATGCTGGAGGATCAGGAGGTCGCCGAGAAGACCTTCGTGATGTGGGACATCATCCACGACCGCACCCACATGCGCGGAGACCTGCCCTTCGACCCGTTCATGATCAAGCAGCGGATGCCGTTCTTCCTCTACTCGCTGGAGGAGATGCGCTGCGACATGACGGCGTTCCGCGAGTCGGTGAAGATCGAGCGGGCCCTGGATGCCCGGGTCGCCGCGGGCGAGGAGCTCACGGAGACCGAGCGGGAGATGCACGAGTACGCGCACCTCGTGCAGTACGCCGTGATCTTCGACCGCATCTTCCGCTTCGCCATCACCGGCACGCGCGTGCGCAACTACGACGCGGTCGGCGGTCAGCTCCTGTTCGCGTGGCTGCACCAGCGGGGCGTGCTGCACTGGACCGACACGGCGCTGGCCTTCGACTGGGAGAACGTGCCGGATGCGGTCGTGGCCCTCGGCGACGCGATCGACGACCTGTACTGGCACTCGATCGACCGCCCCAAGGTCGCGCACTGGCTCGCCGCGTACGAGCTGGTCCGCGGCACGCTGACCCCGCATCCTGCCTCGCAGTGGGCGCGCGGCCTGTCGGACGAGATCCTCGCCGGGGCTCCGAAGGGCTACACCGACGCGGTCCTCGACGACGAGTTCCCGCTGTCGATGTTCTTCGAGACGCTCGACAAGAAGATGAAGCCGGTCATCGAGTCGACGGTCGGCATCCGCGGTACGGACGACTGATCCGCATCGCATCGTTGTGACGCTGGGGCGCACCACCTCTGCGGCCGGAGACCCGGATCCCGGGTCCGGCCGCAGAGGCATCTCCGACCGAGAGGACACCGCATGACGACGCCGAAGATCGAGGGACCGCAGGGCCGTGTGGTCGTGCTGGCGGGGGCCACGAGCGCGGCGGGCCTCGCGGCGACGAGGGCACTGCGCGATGCCGGGGCCCGCGTGATCGCCACCGGCCGCACGGACGAGCGGCTGCGTCCGCTGGCCGATGCAGGCGCCGAGACCGAGCTCGCCGATGCGACCTCCCTCGCCGAGATGACGGCGCTCGCCGATCGCCTCGAGACGGTCGATGCGGTCGTGCCCCTCGTGGGCGGCTGGCGGGGCGGCGGCGGGCTTGCCGGGCAGACCGACGACGACTTCGCGACGTTGCTGCCGGCGCTGGAGGCGGTGCGGGCGACGAGCCGCGCCTTCGACGCCCCCCTGCGTGCCTCCGCCGCCGGACGATTCGCGATCGTGTCGTCGACCGCCGTCGCACGCCCCCTCGCCGGCGGAGCGAACTATGCAGCGGTCAAGGCAGCGAGCGAGGCCTGGACCCGTGCCGTCGCCCAGGGGTACGCCAAGGCGGCGCGCGAGGCCGACGAACCGCTGCGGGCCGCTGCCGTCGTGTTCCGCGCCAAGGCCCTCGACCCCGATGTCCTCGCGGCGCGTCTCGTGGGGCTCTGGGACACCGACGCCGCGGACCTCAACGACCGGGTGCTCGACCTGAGCTGAGTCCCGCTCGTCGGACGATCACCGGGGCTCGGGCGGTATGCCGGGGACGATCGGCGGGGCGTCACGGAACGTGTGCGGGCCGTCGCCCGCTTCGTCCACGGCGTCGGCTGCGGGTTCGGGAGCCTCCTCCGGAGCCGGATCGGGGGCGGTCGCGTACAGCTCGGTGAGGGTGCGGTACGACCGGGTGAAGAAGGCAAGGGTCGCGGCCACCACCATGATCAGCCCCGCGAAGAGGCAGATCAGCGCGATGCCGCGCGCCTCACCTTCGCCGAGGAGCCACCCCCACTGCCGCTGCCCCTGCGCGCTGTCCATGTACGGGATCACGAGGAACTCGGCGATCGGGGCGATGAGGAACGCGGTGATCGGGGCCGCCGCCGCCTCCATCGCGGCCGCGGTGCCGAACACCCGTCCCTGGCGCGCGAACGGGACGACCTTCTGGATCACGGTCTGCTCCGCGGCCTCGACGGGCGGCACGAGCGCCATGTACACCCACATGCCGAGGACGTACAGCGGCCACCATTCGCGCAGCATGAAGATCGCCCCGAGGAGTCCCATCGCGATCACGATGAGCAGCATCGTGCGCACGGGCTTCCTGCCGAGGCCGAACTTGGCCACCAGTCCCCCGCCGATCAGGAATCCGGTCGACGCGAAGGCCAGGGCGAACCCCCACATCTGCGCGTCGAACAGCGTGAGCCCGTACGGATCCATGAGCGCCATGTAGACGCCGCCGATGAGGTTGTTGAAGGTCGAGAAGACGATGAGCGCGAACAGTCCGGGCGCCTGGCGGATGGCCTGGACGCTGCCGCGGACGTCGACGGCGCTCTTCGCCTCCGGATCGACCTCGGGCTCGGACTCCGGGATCCGGATGAACAGCAGGTGCGCGAAGGTGAGGGCCATCGCCACGATCGCGATCCCCAGGGTCCACCCCATGCCGAGGAAGCCGATGGAGAGGCCGGAGAAGACGCTCGTGACGAGGAAGGCGAGCCCCTGCACCGTGCCGACGAGACCGTTGGCGTTGGCGCGCTTCTCCTCCGGCACCAGCAGCGTCACCGTGGTGGACAGCGCGATGTTGCGGAGCTGCTCGATCACCCCGCCGAACAGGATGACGCCGGAGAACAGCCAGAACCACGGCCCGCCGAGGTCGAGCAGGGAGGCCTCGGGCTGCCACAGGTAGAGAACGCCCGCGACGAGGAACGCCGCCGCCGAGATGACGCTCGACAGGAGCATGACGCGGTGCTTGCGATGACGGTCGACGATGGTGCCGAACACCATCGCGAAGAACGCGACGAACAGCATGTAGGCACCGCCGATGATGCCCGTGGCCAGCACCGACCGGGTCTCGATGTAGACCCAGAAGGTGAGGGCGAACCACAGGAAGCTCGTCGTGACGTTGGCGATCAACGTGTTGACGAGGACGTTCGCGAAAGCGGTCTTCGCCGCACTGCGTTCCATGGGTTCGAGGGTAGAGCGGGCCTCGGACATCCGGTAGGGGAAGGCGATTAGGCTTGTCCGGTGAGCATCCCGCACGACCCCGCCATCCGGGGCTTCGCCAGTGACAACTACTCCGGCATCCACCCCGAGGTCCTGGCGGCCCTCGCGGCCGCGAACGGGGGCCATCAGGTGGCCTACGGCGAGGACGCCTACACCGCCCGCCTGCAGGAGGTGTTCCAGGCGCACTTCGGCGACACCGCCGCCGCGTTCCCCGTGTTCAACGGCACCGGCGCGAACGTCACCGGCCTGCAGTCGATGCTGCCGCGCTGGGGGGCCGTGATCGCGGCCTCGACCGCGCACATCAACGTCGACGAGGGCGGAGCGCCGGAGAAGATCGGCGGCTTCAAGCTCCTCACCGTCCCCACCGACGACGGCAAGCTCACCCCCGAGCTCATCGACCGCGAGGCCTGGGGCTGGGGCGACGAGCACCGCGCACAGCCGCTCGTGGTCTCGATCACGCAGTCCACCGAGCTCGGCACGCTGTACACCGCGGAAGAGATCCGCACGATCGCAGATCACGTCCACGCGCGCGGCATGAAGCTGCACGTCGATGGCGCGCGCCTGTCGAACGCGGCCGCCGCCCTGGATCTGCCGCTGCGGGCGTTCACGACCGACGCCGGGGTGGACGTGCTGACCTTCGGCGGCACGAAGAACGGCGCCATGCTCGGCGAGGCCATCGTCGTGCTGAACCCGGACGCCGCCGTGGGCCTCAACTACGCGCGCAAGTTCAACATGCAGCTCTCGTCGAAGATGCGCTTCGTCTCGGCGCAGCTCATCGCGCTGCTCGACGGCGACCTCTGGCTGCGCAACGCCCGGCATGCCAACGCCATGGCGGCCCGGCTCCGCGGGCGGATCGAGGACGGTCTCGCCGACGGATCGATCGTCGGGGTGGAGTTCACGCAGCCGACGCAGGCGAACGGCGTGTTCGCGACCCTGCCCGAGGGCATCGCCGATCAGCTCCGCGACGTGTTCCGCTTCTACGACTGGGACGCCGCCCGCCGCGAGGTGCGCTGGATGTGCGGTTTCGACACCGAGGAGTCCGACGTCGACGCCTTCGTCGACGCCCTCGCCCGCCTCACCCGCCCCTGATCGCCCACGCCTGACGCCCCGAGACCCCGGGTTCGCGCCGAGACCCCGGGGTGCTCGCGGGTCTACGCCGGGGTGTGGGCGAGACCCGGGGTCTGGGCGGAGGGTCGTCTACCGCTTCGACTTGCGGTAGCCGGCCTTGACGGCGGCGCTCTCCGTGGAGAAGCACACCTCGGGCTTGGTCTTCGCGTAGTACGCCCCGCTCCGCACGTGGTAGATCATCGACTGCGCGTTGCCCTTGATGGGAGCCCAGGCAGGGCAGTTCCAGGTCGAGATCGGCTTGGTGCGCCCCGGATAGACGACGGCGGCCGTCCGAGCCGATGTGCGCGCGGCGGAGATGTAGCCGCTCTTCGTTCCGGTGACGCGGACTGTGATCCTCGCCTTCACCATGGCCGGGGTGACGACGAGCGTCGAGCCGGTCGCCCGTGAGATGGCCCGGCCATTGAGATACCACTGGTAGCTCAGCCGGGTGCCGCTGGTCCAGGTATACGGCACGGCGGTGAGGCGAGAGCCCACGATCGCCGATCCGGTGATCCGAGGCGTCGGTGCGGACAGGATCCCCTTCACCGCGGCCGTCGGCTTCGAGCGCCGTGATGCGGCGGCGTACCCGGCTTTGGTCCCGGAGACGACGACCGTCACCGTCTTCACGGCCGCCGCCGACGGGAGCGTGAACGAGGCTGCGGTGGCTCGGGCGACAGCGGCGCCGTTGATGTACCACTGATACGTCAGCCGTGTTCCCGTCGTCCAGGTTCCTGTCCGGACCTTGAGGGTCTGCCCGACGGTCGGCGTACCGGTGATCGACGGCGTCGGCGCGACGAGCGGGCGGAGCACGGCAGCCGTCGCGGCGGAGGCGACCGTCACTGAGGAGAAGGCGGCCTTCTTCCCGGTCACCTGAACGGTGATGCGCGTCCCCGCGTGCGCCGTCGTCAGCGCGAGGGAGGAGGCTGTCGCCTTGCTGATCGCCTTTCCGTTCGCGTACCACTGGTAGCTGAGCGCGGCCCCCGCGGTCCAAGCCCCCGGGAGCGCTCGAAGGGTCTGCCCGACGACAGGCGTACCGCTGATCGTGGGCACCGAGGTCTCCATGCGGTGCAGCGCCTCGAGTGCGGCATCGATCCCCGGCCGCGCCTCCCCTGCAGCCAGCACGAGCGGCCGCGCCTTCTCGAATCGAGGTGCGTCCTGCCACCACTCCGAGACCGCGCCCGCGACCGAGGACACGAAAGCGACGCGATACTCGCCCGCCGGCAGCCCGCCGACGGCGAAGGTACCGGCGTCCGTCACGACGTTGGCAGCGGCGACTGCGGCCCCCGCTCCGGCCACCGGGTAGACGGCGACGACGACCCGCTGTCCGGTGATGTCCACGCCCGCCGGCGCGGTGACGCGCCCGGAGACGAGGGCGGAGCGCTCCAGCAGCACGTCCCGCACGACCCCGTCGGGCCCCACGGACACGAGCTCGCCGCTCTGCGGACCACCCTGATCGAAGACGGCGCGTCCCTCCGACACCACACCGAGGACGACGTCACCCTGCGGGACGCGCAGGGTGTAAGACCCATCGATCACGGCGGCGGCCGCGAGCGGGGAACCGGCGTCCGCCCCCGGCGCATAGGCCGCGACGAACGTCCGTCCCGTGCGCAGATCGGTGCCGTCCGGGAACGTGACCCGTCCGGTGACGGTGGCGGTGCCCGCCGGATCCGCCTCACCGGGATCGGCGGCAGCGACCTTCGCGGCCGCTTCCACCGCCGCGGGAAGCGCTTCGGCGACCCCGGGGAAGGCGGGGTCGGGCGCAACCGTCGCCGTGGCGGGTGCCGCGACGAAGACGAGCCCGGAGGCGAGGACTGCAGCGGCGACCGTGACGGCCAGCGCGCGGAGGGTGCGGAGTGAAGCGGCGAACGCCATGGGCATCCTTCGGGACGGACGCGGTCGACGACCGCGCGGATCAGGGCGTTCTGAGCAGATCACCTTCGTCATGAATACAGGGTCCCTGGCTCGGAAGACAAGCCGGACCTTGCGCCGAGACCCCGGGTTCTCGCCCAGACCCTGCCCTATGCGCGCGCCGTAGCCGGGGTCTCGACGCGAACCCGGGGTCTCGGGGAGAAGGACGAGCGTCAGCGGAGAAGGCCGAGGCTGGCGAGCGCGTGGCGGATGAGGGTGCCGCGGCCGCCCTCCATCTCGGCGGCGACGGCGTCGGAGGCGGCGGCCTCGGGCGAGAACCATGTCACCTCGAGGGCGTCCTGGCGCGGCTCGCACGTCCCGGTCACGGGCACCACGAAGGCGAGGGAGACGGCGTGCTGACGGTCGTCGTGATACGCGCTCACCCCCGGGATCGGGAAGTACTCGGCCACCGTGAACGGCAGCGGCTGCGGCGGAAGGAGCGGGAAGGCCATGGGGCCGAGGTCGTTCTCGACGTGGCGGAACAGCGCGTCGCGGATCGTCTCGCCGAAGCGCACGCGGCCCGACACGATCGTGCGTGTGATCTCGCCGAGCGGGGTGGACCGCAGCAGCACGCCGATCTCGGTGACCTGACCGGAGCCGTCGGTGCGCACGGGGATCGCCTCGACGTAGAGCATCGGGAGGTGGCGCCGCGCCTCTTCCAGCTCGATGTCGCTCAGCCAGCCCGGGTTCGCATCCGGCGCCGGCGGGTTCGCATCGCGGAACGAACCGAGGCCCTCGTCTTCGGGCTCCGGCTCCGGATCGGGTGTGCGCACCGCCATGCCTCCTTTCTACCAGCCGTCCTCGCCGATGGCAGCACCGGCGCGAGCCCTGGCAGGATGACGATGTGACCGAGAACCTGACGATCGACGCTGCCGCGACGCGCTGGTCGCCCACCGACCGCGCCGGGCTCCCGCTGCTCGTGCTGCTGCACGGGTACGGCGCCGACGAGCACGACCTCTTCGGCCTCGTCCCGTATCTCCCCGCCGGCATCGCCGTGGCCTCCGTCGCCGCACCGCTCGCCCCACCGTGGCCGACGCCCGGTCGCTCCTGGTACCCGATCGAGGGGCTCGACGGACGCAGCTCCACCGCCGTCACCCTCGCGGCGGAGGCGTTCCTGCGCTGGCTCGACGACGCCGCGGCGGACGCGCCGTCAGTGGCGCTGCTCGGGTTCTCCCAGGGCGCCGCGGTGTCGCTCCAGGCGCTGCGGCTGGCCCCCGAACGGTTCGGCGCGGTCGTCGCGCTGAGCGGGTACGCCGCCCCGGACGCCCTCCCCGGAGATGCGCACCTCGCGGAGGTCAGCCCCCCGGTGTTCTGGGGCCGCGGTTCGCACGACGACGTCATCCCCGCGCCGCTGATCGCCCACACGGCGCAATGGCTCCCCGCGCACACGTCCCTCTCCGGTCGCGTCTACAGCGGACTGACCCACAGCATCTCCGAGGAGGAGCTCGGCGACGTGCACCGGTTCCTCACGACCTGGGTCGAGGGGATCGACGCGGATCAGGCGGAGGGGTCCCGGCCGTCCTGAGCGCCGTCTGCGGAGTCCGGGTCATCGGCATCGCCTTCCGCCGAGTCTCCCCTGCCGCCCCCGGAACCGCGGAACGCCACGGACAGGGCGACGCCGATCGCGAGACCGATCCCGATGCCCAGGATCCAGTTGCCCAGCGCCATCCCCATCGAGACGCCGATGGCCACGCCGAGCGCGAGACCGATGCCGAGGCCCGTCCGTGCGCGCATCTCGTCGGGACTGGGGTTCCGATCGTCTGCCATGCCTCCACGGTACGAGCCGTCCCGCGGCCCCGCATCCCCCGCGCGACGGAGCGGCGACACGCCCGGGAGTTGCGCGGCGTGACACGCCCGGGTATCGTCGTGGCGTCCTGTCCGCCGTGTCTGGAAGTCCTTTGATCTGAATCGTCGCCTCCGCGCCCCTCTTCTCGCGCGCTGACCCGACGATCGCCGACTCCCCGGCAGACGCCCTCCTCCGCTTCCGTGACTCCACGGTCCGAAGGGCTCGGTGTCAGTGCACCCTCGCACTCGACAGGAGACACCCCATGTCACAGCCCTCTTCCTCGCACGCCGCCGTCGTCCTCGACCGCCTCTCCCTCACCTGGCCCGACGGCACGGTCGCCCTCGACGGCGTGTCCGGAGCCTTCGGTGCCGGACGCACGGGACTGGTCGGCCGCAACGGCGCCGGCAAGTCCACGCTGCTCCGGCTGATCGCCGGGGAGCTCTCCCCCACCTCCGGAATCCTCAGCACCTCGGGCGAGGTCGCCTTCCTCCCCCAGCAGCTCACACTCGACGTGGACCGCCGGGTGTCCGACCTCCTCGGGGTGTCGGCAGCCCTCGATGCCGTGCGGGCCATCACCGCCGGTGACGTCGACCCCGCGCACTTCGACGCGGTCGGCGACGACTGGGACATCGAGGCGCGAGCGGAGGCCTCCCTCGCGGAGGCCGGGCTCGCCCCCGCATTCCTCGACCGCACGGTCGGCGAGCTGTCCGGAGGGGAGGCCGTGCTCGTCGCGATCGCCGGCATCCGGCTTAGGCGAGCCCCGGTCACCCTCCTCGACGAGCCGACGAACAACCTCGACCGCGACGCCAGAGCGGCCCTCGCCGCGATGGTGCAGTCCTGGAAGGGCACGCTCATCGTCGTGAGCCACGACCTCGCTCTGCTCGAGCTCATGGACGACACCGCCGAGCTGTACGGACGGAACCTCTCCGTGTTCGGCGGCCCCTACTCCGAGTGGCGCGCGTGGCTGGACGCGGAGCAGGACGCGGCGAAGCAGGCCGAGGTCGCCGCCGCCCAGGTGCTCCGCAAGGAGAAGCGCCAGCGGATCGAGGCCGAGGTCAAGCTCGCCCACCGGGCCCGGACCGCCAAGAAGGCCGAGGTCGAGAAGCGCGTCCCGAAGATCGTCGCACACGGTCGCAAGATGGCCGCCGAGGTATCCGCGGGGAGGCTGCGCACCGAGGTCGGCGCGAAGGAGGACGCGGCCCGCGCGGCACACGACGCAGCGGGGCGACGGGTCCGCTCCGACGCCTCGATGAAGATCGAGCTGCCGGACCCCGACGTGTCGCGGAGCCGGCGGATCGCCGAGCTCGGCGGGCCGGATCGGTCCTGGGTGATCCAGGGTCCGGAGCGTGTGGCCCTGATCGGCCGCAACGGCGCCGGAAAGACGACGCTGCTGGAACGGCTGGTCTCCGGCGTCACGCCCGACTCCGGAGGACGCGCGCCGGAACGTCCGGAACTGCGGGTGGAGGCGCTCACCGACCGGATCGGCTACCTGCCACAGCGGGTGGACGGTCTCGACGAGGGCCTGTCCGTGTTCGAGAACGTGGCCGCCGCGGCACCCCAGGTCCCGGAGAAGGAGCTCCGCAACCGGCTCGCCCGGTTCCTCATCCGAGGCGGGACGACCGACCGCCCGGTGTCGGCGCTCTCCGGCGGGGAGAGGTTCCGGGTCGCCCTGGCCCGACTGCTCCTCACGGATCCGGCTCCGCACCTCGTCGTCCTCGACGAGCCGACGAACAACCTCGACCTCGACACGGTCGACCAGCTCGTCGAGGCGCTGCGGGCGTACCGCGGGGCGGTGCTCGTCGTGAGCCACGACGACGCCTTCCTCGCCCGACTCGACCTCGACCTCACCCTCGAGATCGATGCCGACGACGGGTTGCGGGAGGTCGGGTGACCCCATCCCTCGTTCCGTCTGCACGACCTGGGTCCGCCCGCACGACCGAACCACGGTTCCGGTCGTGCGGGCGGAACGAGGTCGTGCGGGCGAAACAGGGGGCTGTCAAGGTCCGGGCCGGATGTCGGTGGGGTCGGGAATGATGGAGGCATGAGCGACGTGCTCGACCGCTTCGCCCCGGCCACACAGGACTGGTTCCGGGGTGCCTTCACCGCCCCCACGCCGGCACAGGCGGGCGCGTGGGAGGCGATCTCCGCCGGCAAGCACGCCCTCGTCGTCGCCCCGACCGGGTCCGGCAAGACGCTGTCGGCGTTCCTCTGGGCGATCGACAGCGTGTTCCGCGAGCGCGCCGACCTCCCGGAGGAGCCGAAGAAGGACGGGTCGCGCACGCGGATCCTCTATATCTCGCCGCTCAAGGCTCTCGGCGTGGACGTGGAGCGCAACCTGCGCTCCCCCCTCATCGGCATCGGGCAGTCCGCGCGGCGACTCGGTCTCACCGCCCCCGGCATCACGGTGGGCGTCCGTTCCGGTGACACCACGTCGAGCGATCGCCGCAAGCTCGTGTCCGATCCGCCCGACATCCTCATCACGACGCCCGAGTCGCTGTACCTCATGCTCACGAGCCGGGCCGGCGACACCCTGCGCGACGTGCACACGGTCATCATCGACGAGGTGCACGCAGTCGCCGCCACCAAGCGCGGCGCGCACCTCGCGGTGAGCCTGGAGCGCCTCGATGCCCTCCGCCGGTCCCACGGCGCGGAGACCGCAGCGCAGCGCATCGGCCTCTCGGCCACCGTCCGCCCGATCGACGAGGTCGCGCGCTTCCTCGGCGGCGCCGACCCGGTCGAGATCGTCGCTCCCCCGGCATCGAAGACCTTCGAGCTCGGCGTCGTCGTGCCGATGGACGACATGACCAACCCGCCACCGCCGCCCGGGGCGCCGCCGGAAGCCCCGGCGATCGATGCGGAGTACACCGAGGTCACCGGCTCGGTGTGGCCGCATGTCGAGGAGGCGATCGTCGACCGCATCCTCCAGAACAACTCGACCATCGTCTTCGCGAACTCCCGCCGCCTCGCCGAACGGCTGACCGGACGGCTGAACGAGATCTATGCGGAGCGGATCGGGGTCGCTCTTCCGGAGCCGACCGTGCCCGCCGCGATGATGGCACAGGCGGGGTCGACCGCCGGCGCCGATCCCGTGCTCGCCAAGGCTCACCACGGCTCGGTGTCGAAGGAGCAGCGCGCGCAGGTCGAGGAGGAGCTGAAGTCGGGGGTGCTCCGCTGTGTGGTCGCCACGAGCAGCCTGGAGCTCGGCATCGACATGGGTGCCGTCGACCTCGTGATCCAGGTCGAGGCACCGCCGTCCGCGGCCTCCGGGCTCCAGCGCGTGGGACGGGCCGGGCACCAGGTCGGCGAGATCAGCCGCGCGGCCCTGTTCCCGAAGCACCGGGGCGACGTGCTGCACACGGCGATCGTGACGGAGCGGATGCTCGCGGGGAAGATCGAGGCCATCCAGGTGCCGCGGAACCCGCTCGACATCCTCGCCCAGCAGACCGTCGCGGCCAGCGCCCTCGGAGCGATCAGCGTCGAGGAGTGGTTCGAGACCGTCCGCCGTTCCGCCCCGTTCCAGTCGCTCCCCCGCTCCGCGTACGAGGCCACGCTCGACCTGCTGGCCGGCCGCTTCCCCTCCGACGAGTTCGCCGAGCTGCGCCCGCGCCTCGTCTGGGATCGCGACGCCGGCACGCTCACGGGCCGCCCGGGGGCACAGCGGATCGCGGTCACCAGCGGCGGCACCATCCCCGACCGGGGACTCTTCGGCGTCTTCGTGGCCGGCGAGTCCACGGGTGCCCGGGTGGGCGAGCTCGACGAGGAGATGGTCTACGAGTCCCGGGTCGGCGACGTGTTCACCCTGGGCACCACGAGCTGGCGCATCGCCGAGATCACCCACGACCGGGTCAACGTCATCCCCGCCTACGGCCAGCCCGGCAAGGTGCCGTTCTGGCACGGCGACGGCATCGGCCGCCCGTTCGAGCTGGGCGAGGCGCTCGGGGCGTTCTCCCGCGAGGTGTCCGCCGCGAAGCCGGAGAAGGCGGAGCAGCGGCTCATCGCGGCCGGTCTCGACGAGCAGGCGCGCGCCAACCTCCTCGCGCATCTCTCCGAGCAGCGGGAGGCCACGGGCACCCTGCCGACGGACCGTACGCTCACCGTGGAGCGAGGACACGACGAAGTCGGCGACTGGCGCGTCATCCTGCATTCCCCGTACGGCATGAAGGTGCATGCGCCGTGGGCGCTCGCCATCAATGCGCGGGTGCGGGAGCGTCTCGGCGTCGAGGGCTCCGCGGTGGCGAGCGACGACGGCATCATCGTGCGCATCCCCGACGCCGAGTCGGAGCCGCCCGGGGCGGAGCTCTTCGTGTTCGACCCGGACGAGCTGGAGCAGCTCGTCACGCAGGAGGTCGGCGGCTCGGCACTGTTCGCCTCGCGGTTCCGCGAGTGCGCCGCGCGGGCGCTGCTCATGCCTCGCACGAATCCCAACCGCCGCACGCCGCTGTGGCAGCAGCGCCAGCGCTCGGCCCAGCTCCTCGAGGTCGCACGCCGGCACCCGACGTTCCCCGTGATCCTGGAGACCCTGCGCGAGGTGCTGCAGGACGTCTACGACCTGCCCTCGCTGCGGAAGCTCGCGACGAGCATCGCCGACCGCCGCATCCGCCTCGTCGAGACCCAGCCGGGGCAGCCGTCGCCGTTCGCGCGCGACCTGCTCTTCGGCTACGTCGGCGCTTTCATGTACGAGGGCGACTCGCCGCTGGCCGAGCGCCGAGCGGCCGCCCTGTCCGTCGATCCCGCGCTGCTCGGCGAGCTCCTGGGCACGGTCGAGCTGCGCGAGCTCCTCGACCCCGACGTCATCGCGCAGTTCGAGCGCGAGGCCCAGCGCCTCGACCCGGAGCGTCGGGCGCGCGGCCTTGAGGGCGTCGCCGACCTGCTCCGGCTGCTCGGCCCCCTCGACGCCGACGAGGTGGCGGCACGCCTCGATCCGGAGTCCACCAACGGAGCGACCGCGGCGACGCTGCTCGACGACCTCGTCACCGCGCGGAGGGCCATCCCCGTCACGATCGCCGGGGTGTCCAGGGTCGCCGCGATCGAAGACGCCGGGCGCTTGCGTGACGCTCTCGGAGCGGCCCTGCCGACCGGCATCCCCGTGGCCTTCCTCGAGCCCTTGGCGGATCCTCTGGGCGACCTCGTGGCCCGTCATGCCCGCACCCACGGGCCGTTCACCACCGCAGCCGTCGCCGAGCGCTTCGGTCTCGGTACCGCGGTCGCCCGGCACACCCTGCAGCGCCTGGAGACGAACGGCCGCCTCACGAGCGGGTACTTCCTCCCCACCGCGGCCGGCAGCGGGGACGACATCGAGTGGTGCGACACCGAGGTGCTGCGGCGGCTGCGCATGCGGTCACTCGCGGCGATCCGCGGGTCCGTCGAGCCGGTCTCCCCGGAGGCCTACGCGCGGTTCCTTCCGGACTGGCAGCACCTCGGTCGACCCCTGGAGGGCATCGACGGCGTGCTCACCGTGATCGAGCAGTTCGCCGGCGTCCCCATCCCCGCCAGCGCCTGGGAGTCGCTCGTCCTGCCGTCGCGGGTGCGCGACTACAGCCCGGCGATGCTCGACGAGCTCACGGCCGCGGGCGAGGTGATCTGGTCCGGACACGGCACGCTCCCCGGGCGCGACGGGTGGGTTTCGCTGCACCCGGCCGATCTCGCCCCGTTCACCCTGCCCGATCCGGACGCGGAGATCGCCGCGGAGTCGCTGGAGGCACGTCTCCTCGCGGCCCTCGCGGCGGGCGGCGCGTACTTCGCCGCGCAGCTCAAGGAGATGACCGGCGCCGAGAACGAGCAGTCGGTGCTGGAGGCCCTGTGGTCGCTGACCTGGTCCGGGCACGTCACCAACGACACGTTCGCGCCGATCCGCTCGCTGCTGACCGGGGGCTCCCAGGCCCATAAGGTCAAGCGCCGGGCTCCGCGTGCGCGCACCTATCGCGGCATGTCGCTCACGCGGACCGCTCCGCGCCCGACCTCCATCGGCGGTCGCTGGTCGCTGCTCCCCGAGGTCGAGACCGATCCGGCGCGGCGCGCGACCGTCACCGCCGGACTGCTCCTCGACCGCTACGGCGTGGTCACCCGCGGGGCCGTGCAGTCGGAGGGCGTCCCGGGCGGTTTCGCGCAGGCGTACCGCGTGCTGGCCGGGTTCGAGGAGGCGGGGCACTGCCGCCGCGGCTACGTGATCGAGAAGCTCGGCGCCGCGCAGTTCGCCGCCTCCGCCACGGTCGACCGTCTCCGCACGTACGCCGGCCTCGCCGACCCACCACCGCGGAAAGCCGTCACCCTGGCGGCCACCGACCCGGCGAACCCGTACGGCGCGGCGCTCGGGTGGCCGAAGCTCGAGGGCGTGTCGCATCGACCCGGCCGCAAGGCCGGGGGCCTCGTGGTGCTCGTCGACGGTGCCCTCGTCTTGTCACTCGAGCGCGGCGGACGAACCGTGCTGTGCTTCACGGACGACGAGGAGGTCCTGCAGGCCGCCGCCGCCGACCTCGCGACGACAGCCAGGGACCGCCGCCTCGACACCCTCACCGTCGAGAAGGTGAACGGCGAGGGGGTCTACGGCACGATCCTCGGGCGGGCTCTGCAGGAGGCGGGCTTCGTGCAGACGCCGCGCGGCTTCACGCTCCGCAAAGCCGTCTGACCCGGACTCACCACGACCACGAGTGGTACCATATTCCGTACCAGAAGGGGAACAACATGGCCATCACGACGAGCGAAGCGCGACGCGATCTCTTCGGCCTGATCGAGCGGGTGAACCAGGATCACAACGAGGTCGAGATCACGTCCCGCCGCGGCAGCGCCATCCTCATGTCCAAGGCGGAGTACGACTCCCTGGTGGAGACGAGTTATCTGCTGCGCTCGCCCGCGAACGCCCGGCGACTCCTCAGCGCCCTGGCCGCGGTCCACGACGGCGACGTCTCGGAGCACGACCTCGACGAGGCATGACTGTTCGACTTCTCGTCTGGACCCCCCAGGGGTGGGAGGACTACGTCCACTGGCAGACCGAGGACCGGCGCACTCTCAAACGGATCAACCTCCTGATCGCCGACACCCTCCGCGACGATCCCTTCCAGGGGATCGGAAAGCCCGAGCCCCTCAAGCACGCTCTCGCCGGCGCGTGGTCACGGCGCATCGATGAAGCTCATCGCCTCGTCTACACGGCGACCGATCGCCACGTGACCATCCTGCAAGCCCGCTACCACTACTGACCCACCCCTACCCTGGAGCCATGATCCGAGAGTTCGCCGCCGGCGTCCGCACCCTGTTCCGCGGGTTCGGCGTATGGCGCACCCGCCCAGGGCTGATGGCGCTCGGGCTCGTCCCCGCGATCATCGCGCTCGTGCTCCTCGCCGCCGTCCTCGTGCCGCTGATCCTGTCGCTGCCCTCGCTGTCCGCCTGGCTCACCCCCTTCGCCGACGGATGGGTGGAGCCCTGGCGCGGGTTCCTGCGGACCGCGGTCAGCCTCGTGGTGGTCGCCGCCGCGCTCGCGCTGGCCAGTTCGGTGTTCAGCGCCCTCACCCTCACGATCGGCGACCCGTTCTACCAGCGGATCTGGCACGCCGTGGAGAAGGATCTCGGCGACCCGCCCCCCGCCGACGGCGGCAGCTTCTGGACCACCGTGGGCGAGGGGCTCCGGCTCGTCGTGCTCGGCATCCTCATCGCCGTGCTCGTGCTGCTCATCGGCCTCGTTCCCGGGGTGGGCGGCGTCCTCGGCGCGGTGTCCGGCGTGGTCCTCACGGGCCGCCTGCTCGCGCGGGAGCTGACCGGGCGCGCCTTCGACGCCCGGGATCTCAGCCCCGCCGCCCGCGCCGCGCTGTTCTCGGGCAGTCGCGCCCGTGTGCTGGGCTTCGGCGTCGCCACCCAGCTCTGCTTCCTCATCCCGGGCGGCGCGGTCGCCGTGATGCCGGCCGCGGTCGCGGGAAGCACGATGCTGGCACGCGACATGCAGGTCCGCACCCCGCTCG
Organism: Microbacterium sp. UBA7513; assembly: GCF_002478345.1. Lineage (NCBI taxonomy): Bacteria > Bacillati > Actinomycetota > Actinomycetes > Micrococcales > Microbacteriaceae > Microbacterium > Microbacterium sp. UBA7513. Next base: position 111,075 of record NZ_DLNJ01000002.1, on the reverse strand, counting down.
CCGTCGCTGCCCCCGCACCGACCCCGGGACCGCGCGACCGCACACCCGGGGTCGCCTGATGCCCGAGGGCGATACCGTCTTCCGCACGGCCCGCCGTCTGGACGAGGCCCTCGCGGGCGGGGAGGTGACCCGCTTCGACCTCCGTGTTCCGCGCTACGCGACCCTCGATCTCACCGGGCAGCGTGTGCAGGGCGTGGTCCCCCGCGGGAAGCACCTTCTGCTGCGGATCGGCGAGAGCACGCTGCATTCGCATCTGCGCATGGACGGCGCCTGGTTCGTGTACCGGCCGGGTGAGAAGTGGAGGCATCCGGCCTTCAAGGTGCGGGCGATCGTCGGCACGGCCGAACGCGAGGCCGTGGGCGTGGACATCGCCGACATCGAAGTCGTCGCCACCCGCGATGAAGACGACCTCGTCGGCTACCTCGGTCCCGATCCCCTCGCCGCCGACTGGGACCCGATCGAGGCCGCGCGACGACTCGGCGCCGACACCCGGGCCATCCACGTCGCCCTCCTCGATCAGCGCAACGTCGCGGGCTTCGGCAACGAGTACGCGGCAGAGCTCCTGTTCCTCCGCGGAATCCTGCCGACCACGCCGACTCCGGAGGTCGACGTCGCCGCCCTGCTCGACCTGGGCGTGCGGACCATCCGCGCGAACCGCGACCGCCGCAACCGCACCTTCACCGGCATCGATCGTCCGGGCCAGGCGACGTGGGTCTACGGACGCGCTGGACGCCCCTGCCGACGCTGCGGAACGCTCATCCGCCGCGGGGAGCTGGGGGCCGATCCGACCCGCGAGCGGATCACGTTCTGGTGCCCTCGATGCCAGCGTTGAGCCGTATCCATCCGCGGGAATGAATCTCCCCCTCCCGTGGTTGTTGATATATCCGGAGAACTCCGGAGCACGGGAGGAATCGTGGGCAAGAACTACGTCGACATCGAGAACGACCACGGAGCGACGCTGCGGTACCGCAAGCACGCCAACGGTCGCGGTCTCGTCGCGCATGGCGCCAAGGTGCATCCGAAGGCGCACATCGAGGCGGGAGCCTACATCGAACCGGGAGCACGCGTCGGGGCGGGGGCCGTCATCGCCCGCGGTGCGTGGGTGGACGAGGATGCCGTGATCGGCGAGGGCGCGTACATCGACGCCCACGCGCACGTCGGGCAGGGCGCAGCGATCGGCGATCACGCGCACGTCGGCGTCCGCACCGACATCGGCGCCGGGGCCCGCATCGTGCGGGGCGCCCGCATCGGCGACGACGAGACGGTCGCGGCGGGACTCACCGTCGCCACCGATCAGAAGGGCCTCTGGCTGGCGGCCTGACCGCCCTCAGAGCAGGCGCCGCTCCGACGCCCAGGCGGTGAGCTCGTGGCGGGAGGAGAGCTGTAGCTTGCGCAGCACTGACGACACGTGCGTCTCGACGGTCTTGATCGAGATGAAGAGGGCTGCGGCGACCTCTTTGTACGCGTAGCCGCGGGCGATCAGCCGCATCACCTCCTGCTCGCGCGAGGAGAGGCGGTCGAGTTCGTCCGTCGCGGTGGCGGTCTCGCCGGCGACGGCGCCGAACGCGTCGAGCACGAATCCCGCGAGCCGCGGCGAGAACACCGCGACCAGGCGAGCGGCCTCATCGTCGTGACCCTGCAGGAGCCCGAGGAGGGCCAGGAATGAGCACCGAGAGCATCACCGCACCCCGGGTGCGCTGGGCAGCCGTCATCTGGGGCACGACCTTCGCCGCGGTCGCCGCAGGGGCGCTGTGGTTCCTCGCCGACGCGGATCGCCGCGCCGCGCTGGCCGACGGCGTGGGGACGATGACTCCCGCCACCCTGCTCACGATCGTGCTCCTCGCCGCGGGGGCCCTGTTCCTCGTGGGCGGTGTCGCCGGACTGGTCCGGCGGACCCAGCGGAGCTCCCCCACCGAGGACTCGGAAGACGCCGAGTAGCCTGGATCCCATGGCGCACCAGGGACGACGGCCCGCGAAGGGCTCCGGCAAGGGCTCACCCGCCCACCGGGGCCGTGCCGCGGGCGGCGGCTCACGCCAGGGGAAGCCGGCTCCGCGTCGCACACCCCGCGCCGAGAAGGTCGTGTTCGACGCTCCGACTGCCGCACCCGAGGAGCCGCGGACGTTCCGCCTCGGCGCCGTGCCCGGAGCGACCCCGGGCAAGTGGATCGACACGTGGAAGCGGCGCCTGCCCCAGGTGGCCCTCGAACTCGTGCCGATCGAGGTCGCCGGGCAGCGAGAGGCGCTCGACGATCTCGACGCCGCCCTCGTGCGGCTGCCGCTCACCGACGACGCCCTGCACGTCATCCCGCTGTACGACGAGGTCCCGGTAGTGATCACGTCGACTGACTCCCACCTGCTCGCCGCCGATGAGCTGACGGCGGCCGACCTCGACGGCGAAGTGGTGCTCCCGCTGTCCGACGATGTGCTCGGACCGCTGGCTCTGCCCGGCACCGCCCCCGCCCGCGTCGGACAGCTGTCCACGGCGGATGCGATCGCCACCGCGGCGACCGGGGTGGGCGTGGTCATCGTGCCCATGTCGCTCGCCCGTCTGCACCACCGGAAGGACGCCGACTACCGGGTCCTCGCCGACGGCCCGGTCTCGACCGTGGCCCTCGCCTGGCCGCGCGACCGGACCACGCCCGACGTCGAGACGTTCATCGGGATCGTCCGAGGACGCACCGCGAACTCCTCCCGCTGAGCCGTCGGGCCGGGACGCTCCCCCTCGTTAGAATCGCCTGATGGCCTCGCTTCTCTACGTCTGCGTGCGACCCGAGACCGGGGCGGCGGACGCCGAGCACGCCTCGTTCCGGCGGGCGCTCGGAGTCGACGTGGTCGATCGTCTCGACCTGCTGCACGAGCCGCTGACCGAAGCCCACCTCGACCGCTACCGTGGCGTCGTCGTCGGCGGTTCTCCCTTCAACGTCACCGATGTCGAGAAGACCCCGGTGCAGCGGCGGGTGGAGGCCGATCTGGAGACGCTCGCCCGCGCCGCACGGGAACAGCGGATCGCCGCGTTCTTCACCTGCTTCAGCATCGGGGTGCTCACCCGGCTCCTCGGCGGCGAGGTCGTGACGACCATGCCGGAGCCGGCGAGCGCGACGGTCATCGACACGACAACGGAGGGCGCCGTCGATCCCGTGTTCGGCCCATCCGGTCCGGCACTCACCGTGTTCACTGCGCACAAGGAGAGTGCCGCGGCGAACCCGCCCGGGGCCGTGCTGCTCGCCACCAACGCGACCTGCCCCGTGCAGGCCTACCGGGTGGGCACCCACCTGTACGCCGCGCAGTTCCATCCCGAGCCGACGCCGCGCGACTTCGCCGATCGGATGACGTTCTATCGCACGACGGGGTACTTCGATCCGGCGCAGTTCGACGCGGTGCAGCAGGAGGTCCTCGCGGCCTCGGTCACCGAGGGTGCCGCCCTGCTCCGCCGCTTCGCCGAGCTGTTCGGCTGAGCGACACCCGGCGCGTGGAGGTGGCGTCGACGGCAGAATGCAGAGATGAAGTCTGTATGGATCGTGTTCGACGACGAGGATGACGCTGGCATCTACGGCGTCTTCGACAACCGCGAAGACGCGGATACCTATGCCGATGAGGTCAGTCACATGTCCTCGAATGGCATGAAGATTGCGGATTTTCCGGCGCCATGGCGCCTGACGGACAGGGCCACTCGCATAGAGATCTGACACCTTGCGGTGGGTCGGAGCGCATGTGCTCGCTCTTACAGACGAGGCGACGGTCGACGCCGAGATGTTCGGCGGAGATCAGGCCAGGGCATCGCCGCGGAGCAGCGGGATGCGCTCGCGCAGGTAGGCCCCCAGCGGCATGAACCCGCCCGCCTGACTCCAGCGCACCGACGGCACGCCGTCGATGAGCGCGAGCGGACCGGAGGATCCTCCCGCGTCCACCGCGTCGACGTCGATCACGCTCCAGCCGACGTGCACGACATCCCCCTCGTGGAAGCCGCCGCGGAGGGCCAGCGCGCGACGCTCGGCCCGTGCCCGCGCGGACTCGGCGGTGTATCCCCGCCGTCCGGGGTCGGCGGCTCGCAGCACCTCCGCCGTCGCCAGCGCATGTGTGTCCGTAATCAGGAGAACGCCGAGGTGCCAGGCCTCGCCGACACGGACGATCCGACGCCCGCGCCAGCGCGAGTCCTTCTCCTCGCCGAGGCCCTCGCGGGGTGCGCCGGCGAGCTCCTGCACGGCCTGGGTCAATAGGGCGGAGGCGGTGGTCACAGCTCCCCCAGCGTGGTCTGGTCGGCGAGGCGCGGGCCGGCGACCTGCGCCCGATCGCCACGCAGCGTCATCCCGATCAGCGGGTACAGGAGCACCGACAGCATGCCCGCCCCGACCAGCGCGGCCGCGGTCCCGGAATCGAGCATGTCCTGATCCACGCCGATCGCGGTGACCGCGACGATGATCGGCAGCCCGGTGGCCGCGAGCAGGCCGAGCGCGGCGCGGTCACGTCCGCTCGCGCCCGCCGGGGCGGAGAGCTGCGCAGCCGACCCGCGGATCACCAGGAGCGCCAGCAGGAACACCGGCACCAGCGACATCGCCGAGGGAGACGTCAGCAGCGCCTGCAGGTCGAAGGTCACACCCGTGTAGAGGAAGAACACCGGGACGAGGAAGCCGAACGCGAGCCCCTCGATCTTGCTCTCGACCTCCGCCGCATCCTTCTCGGGCGCCCGCGCCATGATGATGCGCCAGATGGCCCCCGCGACGAAGGCGCCGAGGAGCATGTCCAGGTCGAGCATCACGCTGAGGCCGACGAGGGCCGCGATGAGGAGGATCACGAAACGCACCCCGAACTGGTCGGAGGTGTGCAGGGTCGCGCGCACGATGCCGTGCAGGCGCCCGTGCGGCACCCGGTGCGCGACGACGACGGCGAGGCCCGCCAGCACGACGAAGGTCAGCAGCACCGCAGTAGCCAGCGGTGTCGTCCGGGTGCTCAGGAAGATCGAGATCGCGATCAGCGGCAGGAACTCCCCCACGGCGCCGATGGTGCTGATGGCACGGCCGAACGGGGTGTCCAGCTCCTTCGCATCGCGCAGGATCGGCATCAGCGTGCCGAGAGCGGTCGAGCTCAACGCGATCCCGATGACGACCATCCCCTCGCCCGGGGCGAAGAAGAAACCGAGCCCGATGCCCAGCAGCACGCTGAGCAGCCAGCCCAGCGACGCCCGGGCCAGGGGCTTCCCGGCCACCTGGCGGAAGTCGATCTCGGAGCCGGCGACGAAGAACAGCACGGCCAGGCCGAAGTCGCTGAGCTTCTCCAGGAGGGGCCCTGGCTCCACCCAGCCGAACACGGCGGGACCGACGAGGATCCCGAGGACGAGCTCGAACACGACGATCGGCACCCGGACGAGCGGACGGACGCCGCGTGCGAGAAGCGGTGCGGCCACCGCCAGCAGCGGGATCAGCACCAGTCCGACGTCGCTCGCATCCACGGTCTCAGGGTAGCGACGCCGTGGGCGATTCGCTCCCCACCCGCGCGGCACGGCAGAATCGATGCACACCCCGAGGAGCAGCCATGACCCAGCCCGATACCGCCCGCCTGCTGATCGCCTGCGACGACCAGCCCGGCATCGTCGCCGCGGTCGCCGGCGTGCTCGCCCGGCACGGGGCGAACATCATCTCGCTCGACCAGCACTCGACCGACTCCGAGGGCGGGCGGTTCTTCCAGCGGACGGTCCTCCACCTCGACGGGCTGGCCGCCGCGCGCCCCGCGCTGGAGGCCGACATCGCGACGGTCGCCGAGCGCTTCGGCATGGAGTGGTCGCTGCACGACGTGGCCCGCCGCAAGCGCGTGGCGATCTTCGTGTCGAAGTACGACCACTGCCTCATGGAGCTGCTGTGGCGCACGCAGCGCGGTCAGCTCGACATCGACATCACCATGGTCGTCTCGAACCACCCCGACCTCGCCGAGGCCGTCCGCTCCTTCGGAGTGCCGTTCGTGCACATCCCCTCGACGGACAAGCAGGCGATGGAGGAGCGTCAGCTCGACCTCCTCCGCGGCAACGTCGACCTCGTCGTGCTCGCCCGCTACATGCAGATCCTCAGCGACGACTTCATCACGCGCCTCGAAGCCCCGGTCATCAACATCCACCACTCGTTCCTGCCCGCGTTCATCGGCGCGAACCCCTACGCCAGGGCGAAGGAGCGCGGCGTGAAGCTGATCGGGGCCACGGCGCACTACGCCACGGCCGACCTCGATGAGGGGCCGATCATCGAGCAGGACGTCACGCGGGTCACGCACTCCGAGTCCGCGGCCGAACTGCAGAGCCGGGGCGCCGACGTCGAGCGTCTGGTGCTGGCACGGGCCGTGCAGTGGCACGCCGAGGACCGGGTGATCGTGCACGGCCGCTCGACCGTCATCCTGTAGCGCCCGACCGCTCAGCGGTCGAGGATGTCCACGGCGAGCCCGTGCGACGCGGCGGCGAGGCGCCTGTCGTTCGTCCACAGCTCCGTGCACCCCGACAGCTGGGCGGCGGCGAGGTGCAGCGCGTCCGGGGTCTTCAGGCCGAAGTCGGCCCGGAGCTCGGCCGATCGGACGAACGCGGCCGTATCGAGCGCGACGATCTCCATCCGCTCGAAGAGAGCCAGGTACCGGTCACGGAGCTCCGGATTGCGCTCGCGGGCGGGGAGCACGAGGCATTCGTGGAGCGCCAGCGGACTCGACGCCACCTCGTCATCGACGTCGCGGAGCGCGTGCCGCACGGCATCCCCCCTCGGACCGCGGTCCTCGATGGCGTAGCTGAGGATGCACGAGTCGAGATAGATCATTCCCAGGCGTCCCGGTTCTCGGCGACCTGCGCGTCCAGCTCCTCGGCGGTCCGTGCGAGCCGCGGCGGAAGCGGATGCTGTTCGATCCACTCGACGAGGAGGCGGCCGCTCCGCACCACGTCGACCGGCCCGATGGGCACCAGACGGGCGACCGGAGTGCCCCGCTTCGTGATGACCACGTCCTCACCCGCCTGGGACTCGGCGATCAGGCGCGAGAGGTTGTTGCGCGCTTCCAAGACGTTCTGCGTGGACATGACGCCATTCTAGCCAGGAACCTGGCGTTCTTCACCGGCCGGGGACTCCGGCTGCCAGCTCCGCGAAGACCTCGGCAGCGGTGGTCCCCCGGGCGAGAGGGGCGGCCTGCCCCATCCACAGCGACTGCAGCTCGCCGAGGTTCTGCTCTCCTGCCGCCGCGCGGAAGCGTCCGGTGAGCCAGTTCTGCATCGGGAACGGGGCGATCGTGCCGCTCGCCTCGATCGCCCGCACGGCGCGGTTGCGGGCTCCGCGGGCGAGGCGTCCGCTCATCGCCCTGGTCAGCACGGTCTCGTCGGCGGCGGTGCTCCGGATGGCGTCGCGGTGCGCGGTCGTCGCGGCGGACTCGGCGGTCGCGAGGAACGCCGTCCCCACCTGCACGCCGGAGGCACCGAGGGCGAAGGCCGCAGCGACGCCGCGGCGGTCCGCGATCCCGCCGGCGGCGATGACCGGCACGTCGACGGCGTCCACGACCTGCGGCACGAGCGCGACGGTGCCCACGAGCGACTCGGCAGCGGGGCGGAGGAAGGACACGCGGTGCCCGGCCGCCTCGGCTCCCGAGGCGACGACCGCATCGACTCCGGCGTCGGCGAGCGCGACGGCTTCCGCGACGGTGGTGGCGGTGCCCACGACGCGGATGCCGCGGTCGCGGGCTTCGGCGACGAGAGCGGCGGACGGCACCCCGAACACCACGCTCAGCACGGCCGGAGCGACCTCCCAGATCGCGTCGAGCTGCTCGTCGAGCTCGGGGACGTAGCGCTCGGGCCGGGCCGGCACCGGAACCCCGACGGCCTCGTAGAACGGCTCCAGCGCCTGAGCGAAGACCACGTGCTGCGGGTTCGGCGCGACCTCGTCCCCCAGCGGCAGCCAGATGTTCAGGGCGAAGGGCCGGTCCGTGGCTCGGCGCAGCTCAGTCCCGACGGAGCGGATCCGGTCGCCGTCGTAGCCGTACAGCCCGTACGATCCCAGCCCACCGGCGGCACTGACCGCCGCCGTCAGCTCCACGGATGAGCTCCCCCCGAACGGCCCCAGCACGATCGGCTGCTCGACTCCTAGAAGTTCTGTCGCCATACCCCGACCGTACGCCCTTCGAATCGCCTGAATGGCTCCATCGGCGGCCCGGATACAGCAATTCAGGCGATTCGAACGGGGTAAGCTCGCGGCATGAGCGAGTGGTTCGGGCAGATGCTCGGCTTCGTCGCGGCCGCGATCGGCCTCGTGACGATGCCGGATGCCGCCGCGCTCGGCCTCGCCATCGCGATGCTCGCCGTCACCGTCCTCACGCTCGCACTCGCGCTGAGCGTGCGCCACCAGACCTCCGCCGATGCCCCGCACCCGCTGCGGGCGATCGATGTCGGAACGCTCCTCCCGCAGAGCGATCCGGATGCCGCAGGACACCCTCGTCCGCGAGCGCCGGGAGTCGCGACCGCCGCGTAGTCCGTCCGACCGGGACCGCGCGGCCTTCGCCGACCCTTCCCGACCTCATCGAACGGACCGTCCCGTGGACATCTTCGCCTTCCCTCCCCTCGCCGCGCTCCTGGACGCCGCCTACGGTGCCCTGAACGGCCTCTCCACCCTTCTCGAACCCCTCGCCGGCCCCTCCGCCGCCGCCCTCGCCGTGGTCCTCGTGACCCTCCTCGTGCGCGCCCTCCTCATCCCCGTCGGCATCTCGCAGGCCCGGGCCGAGCAGACCAGGGCCCGCCTCGCCCCGAAGCTGCGCGCGCTGCAGCAGCGCCACCGGAAGAACCCGGAGCGCCTGCAGCAGGAGATGATGGCGCTCTACCGCGCCGAGAACACCTCGCCCTTCGCCGGGATGCTGCCCGTGCTGGCGCAGGCACCGGTCGTCGGCCTGCTCTACACGCTGTTCCTGCGACCGGAGATCGCCGGGCACCCGAACGAGCTGCTCACCCACGACCTCTTCGGCGCCCCGCTGGGCACGAGCCTGGTGTCTGCCCTGTTCGGCGGCACCGCGACCCCGGCGACGTTCGCGGTCTTCGGCGTGCTGCTGGCCGTGATGATCGCCGTCGCCGAGGTCACCCGGCGGGTGTTCCGACCGGCGCCCGTCGAGGGCGACGACTCCCCGCTCAGCTCCCCCGGCGTGCTCCGGATGATGGCCGCGCTGCACTACCTCACCGCGGTCTTCGCGGCCTTCGTGCCCCTGGCCGCCGCGCTCTACCTCACGGTCACGGTGGTGTGGACCCTCGTGCAGCGAGTGATCCTGCGCCGCCGTTACCCGCTGCCGCAGGCGGTGGCCGTCCGGGCGTGAGAGCCGCCCGATCGGAGGGGCGTCAGTCGGGAAGCGGGATCGGCGCGGTGAACGGTCCCGCGGGGCCGTCGCCCCTCCGATCGCGGCGCACGCCCAGCGTCGTGCCCACGCTCGCGGCGATCACGAGCGCCACCGCGAGCAGCCGCAGCGGCGTGGCATCCTGTCCGAGGATGAGCCACCCGGCGAGGGTCGCGAACGCGGGCTCCAGGCTCAGCAGCACGCCGAACACCCGCTGCGGGAGCCGTCGGAGCGCCGCGAGCTCGAAGCTGTACGGGATCACGGACGACAGCACCGCGGTGACCGCGGCGAGCACGAGGAGCTGCGGGTCCAGCGCCACCGTCGCCGCCGCGGGCACGCCCACGGGGATGAGGAGCACGGCCGCGACGACGAGTCCCATCGCGAGCCCGCTGCTGCCGGGGATGAGGGCGCCGACACGCGCGCTCATCCGGATGTACATGACCCAGAATCCGGCTGCGATGAGGATGAAGACGACGCCGAGCGGGTCGAGGGGTTCGGCGCCGACAAGGCCGTCGACCCCGAGCAGCGCCATGCCCAGCAGGGCCACGCCCACCCAGACCGCGTCGGCGAGACGGCGGGTCAGCACGGCGGCGAGCACGAGCGGACCGAGGAACTCGATGGCCACCGCCGGCCCCAGGGGGATGCGGTCGATGGCCGCGTAGAAGAACCCGTTCATCGCGGCCAGGGACACCCCGAACAGCACGGCGGCGAGCCACTGCGACCGGGTCCAGGCACGGGGCCGTGGGCGCACGATGACGACCAGCAGCAGCGCGGCGATCGCGACGCGGAGCGACGTCACGCCCCACGGTCCGAGGACGGGGAAGAGCTGCGCGGCCACGGCGGCGCCGAACGGCAGCGAGAGGCAGGATCCGATGACGAGCGCGACGCCCACGAGGGGTCCGGAAGCCGCGGGTCTCTGCACCAGACAAGCTTAGGCGGCGGGGCCCTGCCTCCCCGCCGCCTGCGTCGTCCTCGCGCGGATCAGAGCGGCTTGCCACCCGTTACCGCGAGCACCGCGCCGGATACGTACGACGACTCCGCCGAGGCGAGGTACACGTACGCGCCGGCGAGTTCTGCGGGCTGCCCCGCGCGTCCGAGCGGGGTGTCCTGACCGAACGTCTCCAGGCGCTCCGGCCCCCATCCGGTCGCGGGGATCAGCGGCGTCCAGATCGGCCCCGGCGCGACGGCGTTGACGCGCACGCCGCGCGGTCCGGCCTCCTCCGCGAGCGCCTTGACGAACGCGACCTGCGCCGCCTTCGTCATGGCGTAGTCGATGAGCCCCGGTGACGGCTGCGCCGACTGCACCGACGAGGTCACGATGATGCTGGATCCGGGCTCGAGGTCGGGGAAGGCGGCACGGGCCGAGAACACGAGGCCGGCGAGGTTCGTATCGAACACGCGGCGCATCTTCTCGGTGTCGAGGTTCTCGAAGCCGTCGATGTCGTGCTGATAGGCCGCGTTGAGGACGAGCACGTCGAGTCCGCCGAGCTCGCGGCGCGCGCGGTGCACGGCGTCGGTCGCGAAGGCCTCCTCGCGGACGTCGCCGGGGATGCTGACGCCGGTGCGACCGGCTTCGCGGACGAGCGCGAGCGTCTCCTCCGCGTCCGCCTGCTCCTCGGGCATGTGCACGATGGCCACGTCGGCTCCCTCACGGGCGAACGCGATGGCGACGGCGCGGCCGATGCCGGAATCACCACCGGTGATGAGAGCGCGCCGCCCCTCGAGCCGCCCGTGGCCGACGTAGGACTGCTCGCCGTGGTCCGGCTCCGGGGTGGTCTTCTCGGTCAAGCCCGGCTGGTCCTGGCTCTGCGCCGGGAAGCCGTCCTCGTGGTGGGCGTGTCGGGGGTCGGTAAGGCCGCCGTCGCGGGTGGTGTCGGTCATGTCCGCTCCTCCTGTCATGGGGCTGTCGATCAGGTCGTGATCGAGCCTCGTGGCTCCGGAGGAGGGACGGCAGGGGGTTGACAGCCCGGGGCGGTCTCCGCGACAGCAGGTGTCAGCCGGCGGAGGGGACGTCGCCGTGCGGGGGCTCGGCGCCCTCGGCGGGCTCCGGGACGAGGTAGAGCCCGCTGGGGGAGTTCGCGGTGAAGGCGAGCGCTTCGACCCAGGCCCGGTTGACGGCGGGCTGGCGGCTGCCGAAGTACTTGAAGACGAGCGAGCTGCCCGGCTGGATCCAGACGGTGGTCCGGCCGCCCCCGACGCCGGCGTCCTCGCGCCAGCTGAACGGGAAAGGCTCGCCGCGACGCAGCTTGGCCGTGATGACGAGCTGCAGGTGCGTGAGCGCCCGATCCTCGATCTCGGTCTTCACGCTGCCTTCGTAGATGAACTTGCCCATCGGGTGATGCTCCTCGGTCGGGTGGTCCTCAGCCCGGCAGACACTGCCGGGATCGGCCTATGGGTAGAGGGTAAGCCATCGGACGGGGCGCACGGCAAATCCGTCTGCAAGGGCGACGCGGCGGCCGAAGTCAAGGCCCTGCGCACGATCCGCGCGGCGATTAGCCTCGAAGCATCGACACCCGAGGAGGGCACCGCCATGACTGACCGCCACATCGACGACCGTCCCGAGGAGGGCTACACGCCCGGCACCACCCACGCCGAGCGCGGCGCCGGCAACCCGCGACTGCGCGTGCGGCGCGACGACGAGCGCACGGAGTTCGCGCTCGATGTGGAGGAGGTCCGCATCGGTTCCGCCGCCGGGAACGAGTTGCGCCTGGCCGACACCGAGCCCGTCCATGCGACGGTCGTGCACGACGACCGCGACGAGTACGTCGTGACCCTGCACGCCGACGGCGAGATGAACTCCAACCCTGACGCCGACGCGACCCACCCCGGCGAGCGCACCGAGACGCTGCGTACCGGATCGCGTTTCACGGTGGGCCCGTGGGAGCTGGTCTTCGCCCGCGAGGAGTTCGCCGACCACGGCCGTCCGTTCGGCGGACGCCAGGGCGGCGAGTACTCCGACCAGCCGCTGCAGGAGGCACGTCCTGGCTACGACGCCGACGACGAGCGGTTCTCGCAGGCCGACGTCAACGACGAGCGGTCTCAGTCGGACTCCCGGGACGACTGATGGTGCGGTGTGCCGACGGGCTTCGACTCCGCTGACCCCCGTCCCGGCGAGCGACTGCGCGAACCACGACAGCACGAACACCGCCCCCATCACGAGCAGCAGCGAGTTAAATCCCCTGCGACTCGGCGCCGCCGGGTCCGTAGCGTAGGGGAACCGACGAGAGGAGCGCCCCGATGACCGCACCGAACGAGACCCCCGACCTCGAACACCTGGGCGAGCTCGCCCGCAGTCGTGGTCTGCGCGTGAGCGTGGCGGAGTCGCTCACCTCCGGACGCCTCGCGAACACGATCGGTGCGGGCGAGGGAGCCTCGGGCTGGTTCGCCGGCGGCATCGTCGCGTACTTCACGGAAGTCAAGGAGAGGGTGCTGGGACTGACCCCGGGGACCGACCCGACCTCCGCCGCCTGCGCCGAGCAGCTCGCCAGCGGGGCGCGCGAGCTCTTCGACGCCGACATCTGCGTCTCGACGACCGGTGTGGGCGGACCGGGCCCCGAGGGCGGCCACCCCGCGGGGACGGTGTACCTCGGCTGGGCGACCGCCGACGACGCCGGGCACCGGAGGCTGGCCCTGACCGGCGACCCGGACGAGATCCTGTCCGCGAGCATCGACGCCGCGGTGCGGCTGCTCGCCTTCCACGCCGAAGGGCTGCACCCGGCAGGTCCCCGGCGCACCGGGTCCGACTGAGGGCTCAGCGCCCCGGCACCAGCCCCACCCGCAGCGGGGCGCTCGGCGCCGCGGCGTCCGTGAGGGCGGCGTCGATGTCGAGCAGCGGTCGCACGGTGCCCACGGCTTCGGCGAACGGATATGCGCGCCCGCGACCCGCGAGGAACGACGCCGCCGCCGCGAGGTCGTCGGCGCCGTAGTTGTGCACGCCGGCCACCGTGACGAGCCGGCGGACGAGATCCTCCGCGTCCAGCGGGACCGGTGCGGCCGGGAAGACGCTGCCGACGAGGACGACCGTGCCGCCGACGGCGACGCCGGCGAGGGCCTCCCCCACCGCATGCCCCGATGCCTCGATGACCACGTCCGGGTCGCGGTCGAGCGCGGTGGCCCCGAAACGGGAGGCGAAGGCCCGGCGATCGTCGTCCGGATCCCGGACCTCGACGACGGCACCCTGCTCGGCCGCGATCGCCGCGGCGCTGACCCCCACCAGTCCCGCGCCGTGGACGCGCACCGCGGCGCCGTCGAGATCGATGTCGCGGGCGGCCCTCGCCACAGCGGCCCACGCGGTCGCCGTCGCGCAGCCGGCCGGAGCCAGCGCCGCGGCGGGCAGCGCCTCCGGCACGCGCACGATCGCGGTACCGGCCCGCAGCTGCACGTGGCTCGCGAACGCCCCGGTCAGGTCGCCGTGGGCGCCGACCCGGTCGTGGCCGTACTTGCCGAGGTCGCGGCACTTCTGCGTGAGGCCCCGCCGACAGCGGTCGCAGGTGCCGCACGACACCGTGACCGACCACACCACGCGGTCGCCGATGCGCAGCGGGGTGCCGTCCACCGCCTCCGCACCGTCGTCGCCCATCGCGATGACCCGCCCGACACTCTCGTGCCCGAGGACGAGAGGGGCGGGCGCGGGCCGCCGCCCCTGCACGGTGTGCACGTCCGATCCGCAGATCGTCGACATCTCCACCGCGACGAGCACGTCGCGGTCCCCGAGTGCGACCCCGGGGACCGCGATCGTCTCGTGCGGGTGGCCCTCGCCGATCCAGACCATCGCGGTGGCGGCGGGGCGCAGCGCGACGTCTCTCCGGTGACCGGGTGGGCGGATGAGCAGCGTTCCCATGACCCGACCCTCAGACGGAGGCGACGGCAGGAAGGAGTTCGCGCTGGGCCAGAGCCCCACGCAGAGCCGTGACGTCGGAGAGCACGGCGTGGGCCCCGGCTCCGCTCAGGGCCGCCCGGTCGTGCGCCCCGGTGAGCACGCCCGCCACGAAGCCGGCACCCGCACGGCGGCCCGACGCGACGTCGCTCACGGTGTCGCCGGCGACGGCGACGGCCTGCACCGCGGATGCTCCCGTGCGCAGAAGGGCGGTGAGGACGAGGTCGGGCGCGGGGCGTCCGCGGCCGGCATCGACCGGGGAGAGCGCGAGGTCGACGAGCCCACCCCATCCGAGGCCGTCGATGAGCGCCTGTCGCGTGACCGGAGCGAAGCCGGTGGTCAGGGCGACGGTGAGCCCGGCGTCTTTCAGGCCCTGGATCGCGTCCCCCGCTCCGGGGATCTCCGCGACGCCGTCCTCGGCGACGATCGCGGCGTACGCGGTCTCGAACGCCGCGGTGGCCTGCCGCGCCGCGTTTGCATCGCCGCCCGCGAGATGGAGGAAGACGTCGAACTTGGACTGCCCCATCGTCTCCCTGACGTAGCCCAGGGCGTCTTCCCAGGGCAGCCGCGCAGCGACGCCGGTGCGCTCGGCGGCGCGCTGGAACGCCTGCTCCACCACGCCGTCATCCACGACGGTGGTGCCGGCCATGTCGAGGACGACGAGTTCGATCGGAGTGGTCATGGTGTTCCTTCCAGAGCAGGGGTGCCGCCGAGGGCGGTGGTGAAGTTCAGGTCGGCGAGCCCGAGGCCGCAGGTCATGCCGATGCCGGTGGTCGCGGCGAGCACGAGGGCGCCGTCATCTCCGCGGTCGACGAGGAACTCGCCAAGGGCTTTCGCGTACACGCCCTGCCAGCGCTCGATCACCCGAGGCGCCGTCCCCTCGAAGAGGGCTTCGGCCTCATCGAGGAACGCGGTGAAGGCGGCTTCCGGCTGGAACGGCGAGGGGGCGGCGTCGGTGACGTGCGAGTCGCCGAGGATGAGCGTGCCGTCCGGCATCTGCGTGTACATCTGGTTGAGATCGAGGGCCGCGAGGTCGGGGCGTTCGGCGTGCAGGCGCTCGCGGAGGGTGCGGGCCTCGGGGCTGTCGGCGAACCTCCCGTACCGGATGAGGGACCAGCCGGTCAGCAGGGGCGCGGTCAACGGTCGAGGGAAGGAGACGGCCGCCCGCATCATGTCCAGCGCACAGCGCACCACCCCGTGCCGTTCCGCGATCTCGGGAAGCAGCTGGTCGATGTCATGATTCACGGCTACGACCACCGCCCCGGTGTCGATCGCCCCGCGCGTGGTCTCCACCCGTCCCGCGCCGAGGGCCGTCACGGCGGTGCGGAAGCGGAATTCGACGCCCTGGGCTGTCAGGTAGCGCACGATCGCGGTCGCCGCCGTGCGCGGGTCCGTCTGCAGGTCGGCCTCGATGAGGGCACCACCGACGAGCCCGTCCCGGCGCAGCGGCGCACGGCGGAGGAGCTCGGCGGCCTCCAGCATCCGGATGCCGCCGTCCTGCGCCGCCGCGGAGAGCACGGCGAGCTCGTCCTCGTGGCGCGCGGCCACGAGGGTGCCCGACTCGCGGAGCCAGAACCCCGCGTCGCGGGCGAGCTGCAGCCAGAGCTCACGGGACGCATCCGCGTACCGCCGTGCCTCTCCGCCCTGCGCGCCGATGCAGAGGTGGCCGAAGTTGCGGATCGTGGCGCCGGTCGGGGCGGCGCTGCGCTCGACGACGACGACCCGGAGCCCGCGGCGCACGGCGGCGAAGGCGGCGCCGAGACCGACGATGCCGGCCCCCACCACGACGAGGTCGGGATTCTGCCTCGCCCCGGTCATCGGAACACCTTCCTCATCCACATCGCGAGCCCCTCGACCGCGAGCACGGTGACGAGGATCATCAGGACGATCGCGGTGACGGTCTCGTAGCGCGAACCCTGGCTGGCGTTCAGCAGGTAGTAGCCGACCCCGCCGCCGCCGACGATGCCGAGGATCGTGGCCGCGCGGATGTTGGTGTCGAGCATGTAGAAGCTGTGCCCGATGAGGGCTCGGGTGCCCTGTGTCAGCGTGGCCGACGTGTACGTCTGCATCCGGGTGGCGCCCACCGCCCGCAGCGCGCGCTCAGGCCCGCGGTCGACCTCCTCGAAGGAGTCGGCGATGAGCTTGCCGAGCAGCCCGATCCCGCCGATCGCGAGCGCGATGACGCCGGCCTGCGCGCCGAGACCCGTGATGACGACGAGGACGATGGCGAGGATCAGCTCGGGGATGCCGCGGATGCCGACGAGCAGCAGACGGGCGGTGCCTCGCCCTGCGGCATGCGGGGCCACGTTGCGCGCGGCGAACGATCCGAGCAGCAGCGAGGGCAGGAGGGTGAGCACGGTGGCGGCGAGCGCGATGGCGACGGTCTCCCGCATGGCCTCCAGCATCGCGACCGTGTCGTAGCTGCCGAACGACGGCGGCCAGAAACGGGCGGCGACGTCGGGCAGCTTCGCCCAGAAGGTGAACAGGTCGGACCAGGTGATCTGGCTCACGACGACACTGCCGACCACGACGAGGACCGCGACGATCCCGGCGGCGGTGTGGCGCATGCGTTGCGCGGTCCACGGACGACGCACCGCGGTCTCCGGGCTCGCCGCCCACGCCGGGCGGCCGTCGGCGGGCGCCTGCGACCGCCGAGGCAGGCGCGGGTGCACGATGCGGTCCATCCACGACCGGGTGTGCTTCTGCTCGCCGAGCATCGCGCCGCGCACCGTGCTCGAGACGATCTCCATCACGATGCAGAGCACGAAGATCACCAGCGCGATCCCGAGCCCCTTGCCGTAGTTCAGCGCCTTGAACGCATACGACATCTCGAGCCCGAGGCCGGCGACGCCCACGTAGCCGAGCACGACGCTCCCGCGCAGATTGATGTCGTTGCGGTGCAGCACGGTGGCCACCCAGCTCGGCAGCACCTGCGGGAGGATGCCCGCGGTGAACTCCTGGAGCTTCGAGCCACCGGCGGCGCGGATCGCGAGACGCGGCCCTTCGTCGATCTGCTCGATGGCATCCGCGAACATCTTGGAGATCATGCCGATCGAGTGGATGCCGATGGCGAGGATGCCCGGCAGCGTGCCGAGCGAGAACATGAGCACGAACGCCATGGCCAGCACGACGTCCGGCAGGGCGCGGGTGAGGACGCCGAGGAACCGGGCGGCCGCGCGCCACCCGGCGCCCGGGGTGGTGTTGGCGGCGGCGAGGAAGGCGAGGGGCACGGAGAGCACGGCCGCCAGCAGCGTGCCGACGAACACGAGGCCCACGGTCAGGGCGATGAGCCAGGCGAGGTCGGCCGGCGCCGGGAAGGAGAGTCCGCCGACCCGGGCGAGGAAGTTCTCCGCGTTGCCCCAGCTCTGCACCATCGCGGGGATCGAGATGCCCACATCGCGCACCGCGAGGATCCCGAGCACGACGAGGACGACGAGGGTGAGGCCGGCGGCGATGCGCTCCGCCGAGAGCGTCCGCTTGGGCGCGCGCTCCGCGACGCTCCCCCTTCGCTGGTTCGCTGCGCCGCCTCCGTGGGTCGCTGAGCCTGTCGAAGCGCCCCGCGTCGAGGCTTCCACCGCCGTCATGACGCCGCCACCGTGGTCACGGCATCGACGAGCTCCACCTGCACGGCGCGGATCTCGGCCGTGGTCGTCGCGACGCGGCCGTAGATCTCCATCACCTCGGCCTTGGTGAGTCCGTCCGTCGGAGTGTCCAGGACGACTTCGCCGTGCCGGAGCCCGACGATCCGGTCGGCCCAGCTGATCGCGAGGTCGACCTGGTGCAGGCTGCACACGACGGTGAGTCCTTCGTCGGCGGCGATCTCGCGGATGAGGGCCATCACCTGCTCGCTCGACTCCGGGTCGAGGGAGGCGACGGGCTCGTCGGCCAGGAGGATCGCCGGCTTCTGCATGAGGGCCCTGGCGATGGCCACGCGCTGCTGCTGGCCACCGGACAGGGTGTCGCTGCGCTGGTAGGCGCGGTCGAGGAGGCCGACGCGGTCGAGGTGCTCCAGCGCGGTCAGCTTCGCCGCGCGGGGGTAGCTCCACAGCCCGAGCCGCGGGCCGCGCATCCGCGAGAGCGACCCGGTCAGCACGTTCTCCAGCACGGTCAGCGAGGGCACGAGCTCGAACTGCTGGAAGATGAAGCCCACGCTGCTGCGGAGCTGTCGCAGCGCCCGGCCCTTCATCGAGGGCACGGACGCGCCGAGCACCTCGACGGACCCGGAGCTGGGCAGCTCCAGGCCGTCGAGATGCCGCAGCAGCGTGGACTTGCCGGAACCGGAGAGCCCGAGCAGCACGACGATCTCTCCCCGCGCCACCTCGAGCGTGACGTCCTTGAGGGCGGTGGTGCTGCCGAAGGTCTTCGTGACGCCGGCGAGGCGGATGAGGGTGTCGGATGCCGCGGTCATGGCTTCTCCTGTCGTCAGGCGCGGGGCGTCAGCCCTGGCACTGCTCGGCGTCGGTCTCGGCGCAGATGTCGCGGATGAGGTCGTAGTACGCGTCGTCCACCGGCTTAGTGGCGAAGAACACGCTGCGGAACGCGTCGGAGTCCGCGCTGTCGATGCCCGCCGCGATGATGTCGTCGATGGTGACCTCGCCGAGGGCGTCGACGAGCTGCTTCGCCACGTCGTCCGGCAGCGACGACGAGTAGACGAGCGGAGCACCCGGGACCATGGTCTCGGCGATGACCTTCACCTTGTCGGACTTCTCGACCTCGGAGTCCTCGGCGAAGCCGGCCTCGCACTCGACGCCCTCGCCGACCTTCTGCACGCTCACGTCGTGCTTGCCCGCGAACACGGGCGTGATGTCGGTCTTCGGGTCGACGCCCGCCTCGAGGAGGTTGTACGACGGGAAGAGGTAGCCGGAGGTGGACGAGGGGTCCACGAAGCAGACCTTCTTGCCCGCGAAGTCCTCGAGGCTGGAGATGTCGCTGTCCGCCGGCACGATCGCCTGCGAGTAGTAGCCGGGCTCCTGGCCCTCCTCGGTCACGATGGAGGAGATCGGGGTGAGCTTCGCGCCGTTGTTGGTCGCGGTGACGTAGGTGAACCCCGAGAACGAGGCGACGTCGACCTTGCCGGCGACGGCGGCCTCGATGAGCGCGGCGTAGTCGGTCGACTCGTGGTACTCGACGCTCTTGCCGGTGACCTCGGCGATGTAGTCCATGAGCGGCTGGTAGTTCGTCTCGGTGTCCACCGAATCGGGGACGACGCCGAAGACGAGGGTGTTCTCGTCCACGGCGAATCCACCGGCGGACTGTGCGTCGCCAGGGGCGTCGGTGGCATCGGCCGATCCGGAACAGGCGGCGAGGCCGAACGCGAGGATCGCAGCGCCGGCGAGGGCGGGGAGAGCGCGGAGCTTCATGAGGACCTTTCAGGGTGGGAGGAGTGATCCAGGGACGACTCTCCCAGCCCTCGGGCCGACATGTATACCTATCTCGGAAGAGTTCAGGCGGCGTTCACCCGCGATTCTCTTGGATGAACGGCCCTACAACACGGGGACTCCGGGAGCGGCAGACGAAGTAATGTACCTATGTGGCCGAACCTGTGTACACCCAGATCGCCGACGACCTGCGCGCGCGGATCGTCGACGGCACGCTCCGGCCCGGCGACGACGTACCCACGGAGGCGGAGCTCGCGGAGCGCTGGCACACGTCGCGGGGTCCGATCCGCAACGCGCTGGCGGCCCTCCGCGCCGAGGGGTTGATCGAGACCGGTCGGGGGCGCCCTGCCCGCGTGGTGGCGCGCAAGGCGAATCAGGCGGTCGACGTCTCGGTCCCGTTCACCCGCTGGGCGCGGGATCTCGGCGTCACGCCGGGCGCGCAGACGCAGGAGTTGAGCCTGCGACGCGCGGGCGATCTCGGACCGGCACTGGGCGTCGGACCCGACGACACGATCGTGAGCGTGGTACGACTGCGGCTGCTCGACGGGCGGCCGACCATGCTGGAGCGCCTGGCCTACACCGAGGACGTCGGGCGCCGGCTGTTCGAGGTGGACCTCGACGAGGTGTCGATCACCGAGCACCTCGCGTCGGTCGGACACCCGATCGTCACCCTGCAGCACGTGATCGATGCCGTGGCCGCCGATGATCAGGACTCGGCGCTTCTGCGCGTGCCTCGCGGCACGCCCATCCTGCGGCTGACGCGGACGTCCAGGGACACGGAGGGGCGCATCTTCGAAGCGTCGGAAGACCGCTACCTCAGTGAGGTGGTGCGCTTCACGGTGGCGGCGTCCGGGAGATCGACGGACGGGCACTTCATGAGAGCGGTGGGCGGATGAGACCCGGAGACAGATTCGCGACCGCGGGCGCGGGAGTCTAAGAAGCCAGAAAGATCGCGCCCGCGATCGCAGCGCTGGGGACGCTTTATCTGGGGAGCCTTCAGGATATGTCGGCTCCGCGCGGCCGCTGAAGTGCCGAATGTCGAGACACTCGTAGACTTTCGTCTACGGTCTCAGGCCCGGGATCACGGGCTTCATCTCAGGATACGCGGGGCTCACACCACCGGCAACACGGCGGACACGAGCCAGTGTCCGTCCACTTCACCGGCGCTGAACTCGCCACTGGCGCCCATGACGCGTTCGGCCATGCGCCCGAGCCCGGTCCGGCTGGAGGAGAGCTCACGACGCGGCGTCGTGGGCAGCGGGCTGCGCAACGACAGGTGCGCCTTGTCGTCGTCCACGGCGAGACGGATCTCGACGGTGCCGGGACCTGCGTACTTCAGGACGTTCGTGGCCGACTCGCGCACGATCCGCGCGAGCACGATCTCGACGGCACGAGGGATCCGTTCGTCGCCGGGGTCGCCGTCGAGGATGACATCGTGCCCTGCTGCTTCGAACTCGGCCTGCGCCTCCTCGACCGCAGCGACGAGGTCGCCCGTCGGCATGCCCGCAGCTCGCGGGCCGTCGTCGGCGAGGTCGATCACGAAGCGGAGGTCTGTCATGGCCTTGCGGGCGGCGACACGGATCGCCTCCCGGGAGCCGTCGCTGGCGTCGGGGTCTTCGAGCATCTGCACGTGCAGGGACACCACCGTGAGGTGGTGCGCGATGCTGTCGTGCAACTCGCCGGCGATCCATCGTCGCTCGGCGAGGACGGCTTCCCGTTCCTGCTCGGCCGCAGCCTCCAGCTGACGCTCGAGTCTGCTGCCGCGGGCGAACGCCAATCGGAGGGCGAAGCCGACGGCACCCGCGACTGCGGCGAAGACGAGATAGAGGGCGACGTTCACGCCGGAATCCGCATCGCCGAAGGCGACGATAGCGGCAGAGACGAGAAAGGCCCCCGTGTAGGACAGGATCAACGCGGTCCACCCGAGTCGCATGACCAGCCCGGCCGCGACAGCGGCGGCGGTCAAGACCTGGGATTCGGTTCCTGCCAGAAAAGAGAGGGCGAACACGACGCCGAGGGCGCATGTCGCGATGAGGGGTTTCCAGAGATAGAGGGCGAACACTGCCGACGACGCGATGCTCACCAGGACGGCCGCGGGATTCACACCCGGGGCGACGATGAGGCCGATGACGTCGACGGCGACGGTGATGGAGATGATCGCCAGAACGACGATGCGCTCGATGGGAGTGAGCTTCTCGCCTCGAACCAGTCGGAGCGAATCCGCGGAACCGCGAATCGAATGGTCGAAGGCCATGGTTCACTATCTCCTATTCGCCAGGTACTCTAGCGGACGAGACCAAAGAAC
Source organism: Microbacterium sp. UBA7513 (assembly GCF_002478345.1). Classification (NCBI taxonomy): domain Bacteria; kingdom Bacillati; phylum Actinomycetota; class Actinomycetes; order Micrococcales; family Microbacteriaceae; genus Microbacterium; species Microbacterium sp. UBA7513. Next base: position 89,198 of record NZ_DLNJ01000002.1, on the reverse strand, counting down.
TTGCCAACCTGCTGCCAGAAAGTCATTACATTCACCTCCGTTCTAGTGCCGTTTGTCGATGTCTGTATTCATCTTCTCGGCGGCGCGCGGAGCGCACATCTGGCGTTCGTCCAGACCTCGATAGCCAAAGGTCTACATCCTCAGAGCGCCCGCTTCACGCCGTTAGGCTTCCTCCATGCAGGAAATCCGCGTCGTGATCGTCGATGACGATCCTCTGGTCCGCTCCGCGCTGTCGCACTTCGTGTCGCGCGCGCCCGAGATCACGGTCGTGGCGCAGGCAGAGGACGGCCGGGAGGCCCTCACGACGGTCGAGCGCGAGAAGCCGGACGTCGTGATGATGGACGTCCAGATGCCGGAGATGAACGGCATCGAGGCGACCGCGGCGATCGCCGAGCGGTGGCCCGACGTGCGCGTCCTCGCCGTGACGACGCTCGATGGCAGCGACACCGTCCTGCCGATGCTGAGCGCCGGCGCCTCCGGTTACCTGCTCAAGGACTCCAGCGCGGAGGAGATCGTCACGGGTGTGCGCGAGGTGTTCGCGGGAGCGAGCTCGCTGTCCCCCCGCATCGCGTCGATGCTCATCCGCCACGTGCGCGACTCCACGCCCACCGCGGCCGCGGAGACCCTGGAACCGCTCACCGAGCGCGAGGAGGAAGTGCTCCAGTGCCTCGCGAAGGGCATGTCCAATGCCGAGATCGCCAAGGCGCTCATCGTCTCGGAGGGAACCGTGAAGGCCCACCTCGGTCGCATGATGTCGAAGTGGCACCTGCGCGACCGCGTGCAGATCCTCGTCACGGCCGCCCACGCCGGCCTCGTCACCTTCCGCTGAACCGCGGCGTCAGAGCGCGAGCAGCACGATCCCGACGAGGACGATCAGTGAAGCGCCGATCCGCCATCCCGGCTGGGACTCCCGCAGGACGAAGGCGCCGAACAGACTCACGAGCACGACGCTGACCTCCCGCAGCGGTGCCACGAGCGCCACCGGAGCGATCTGGATCGCGGTCAGCACGAGGATGTACGACAGCGGGGACAGGATGCCGAAGGCCAGGATGCGCCGCCACTGCGTGCGGCCCAGCGCCAGGACCGCAGCCCATCGTCCGCGCACCGCCACGGAGTAGAACGGCACCTGCAGCAGCGTGGTGCCGACCATGAACGCCACCGGGGACAGCTCCCATTCCCGCACCGCGTGAGCATCCCAGATCGTGTAGACCGCGATCGCCACGCCGGTGAGGGCGCCGAACAACAGGCCGGGGTCGATGCGGCGCCCGCTGCCCGCCGGACGACGGTCGACGAACCCGATCGCGACCACACCGGCGATCACCGCGGCGACGCCGACGAGCGCCAGGGCCGAGGGGCGTTCGCCGAGCAGGAGCACGGCGACGATCACGGAGAGGAAGGGGCCGGTGCCGCGTGCCGTCGCATAGACGGTCGACAGGCTGCCCTCCCGGTAGCCGCGCTGCAGCACGGCCATGTAGGCGACGTGCAGGACCGCGGAGACGGAGACCCCGAGTGCGAACGAGCCGAGGTCGGCCGCACCGAGTCCGCCCGTGAACGGCACGGCCCCGATCCAGACGGCGGTGCTGGCGACCGCACCCCACCACAGGAACGGCGAGCCGGCGCGGCTGATGCCGTGCGCGATGACGTTCCAGGACGCGTGGGCGATCGCGGCGGCGAGGACGAGGACGAGAGCGACAGCGGACACGGCAGACCCTTCCCTCCGCCGCGGGCGCGACGAATCGGGTCCTCCGGGCTTTTGTCCTGTCAGATGACGGCCCTCCTGCGGAGGAGGTCCGTGGCGCCGCTCGGACCAGACGGGTGCAGACCCCGGAACCCTAGGCGCTATCGCCACCACCCTATCCCCGACCGGGAAGGGCGCGGTGACCGGGCGCGACTACGCTCGAAGGACACCCCGCGCAGGAAGGTCATGCCATGCCCGTCACCCCGGACGCCCTCGCCCACGCCGAGGACCTCGCCGACTTCGTCGCCGCTTCGCCGTCGAGCTACCACGCCGCCGCCGAGACGGCCCGCCGTCTGGAAGAGGCCGGCTTCGCGCGGCTGCAGGAGGAGGACGCCTGGCCCGCGCAGCCCGGCGGCCGGTACCTCGTGGTCCGCGACGGCGCGACGATCGCGTGGGTGGTGCCGGAGGATGCGACCGCCACGACGCCCGTGCACGTGTTCGGGGCGCACACCGACTCCCCCGGCTTCAAGCTCAAGCCGCAACCGACCACCGGAGCGCGCGGCTGGCTGCAGGCCGCCGTCGAGGTGTACGGCGGTCCGCTGCTGAACTCCTGGCTCGACCGGGAGCTGCGCCTCGCCGGCCGGCTGGCCCTCGCCGACGGCCGGGTCGTCCTCGCCGACACCGGCGCGCTGCTGCGCCTCCCCCAGCTCGCCATCCACCTCGATCGCGGCGTCAACAACGGCCTCGCGCTCGACAAGCAGACCGAGACGCAGCCGGTGTGGGGCCTGGGGGATCCGACCGAGGCCGATGTGCTGGGCGAGCTCGCCCACTCCGCCGGAGTGACCGCGGCGGAGATCCGCGGGTACGACGTCGTCGTCGCCGACGCCGCGCGGGGTGCCGTGTTCGGCAAGGACGACGCGTTCTTCGCCTCCGGCCGGCTCGACGACCTCGCCTCGGTGCACGCGGGCGTCGTGGCCCTTGCGGCTCACGAGCCCGCCGCGGGCGCGCCCGTCGCGATCCTCGCCGCGTTCGATCACGAAGAGCTCGGCTCCGAGTCGCGCTCTGGCGCCGCGGGCCCCTTCCTCGAGGATGTGCTGGAGAGGCTCTACCAGGGGCTCGGCGCCGACGGTTCCGCCCGCCGCCAGGCGTACGCGTCGTCGTGGTGCCTGTCCAGCGACGTGGGGCACTCCGTCCACCCGAACTACATCGGCCGGCACGATCCCGTCGTGCAGCCCGTGCTCGGCTCCGGACCCATCCTCAAGCTCAACGCCAACCAGCGCTACGCGACCGATGCGGTCGGCGCCGCGTCCTGGCGGAACTGGTGCGATCGGGCCGAGGTGGTGACGCAGGAGTTCGTCTCGAACAACAGCGTGCCGTGCGGCTCGACCATCGGCCCGATCACCGCGACCCGGCTCGGCATCCGCACGGTCGACGTGGGCATCCCGATCCTCTCGATGCACTCCGCCCGCGAACTCGCCGGGGTCTCGGACCTGCACGACCTGACCCGCGTGGCCGGGGCCTTCTTCGCCGGCTGAATCGGGCCGCGCGGAGTGCGCCCACACAGTGCCAGGATGTGAGGATGACCGACATCAGGCCGGCTCTCATCGAGCGTGCAGGCATCGAGATCATCCCCGAGTCCGAGCGGACCGCCCAGCCCCGCGACCTGTTCTGGCCGTGGTTCGCGGCGAACGTCTCGGTGTTCGGGATGTCGTACGGCTCGTTCGTGCTCGGCTTCGGCATCTCGTTCTGGCAGGCGACGGTGGTGTCGGTCGTCGGCATCGTCGTGTCATTCCTGCTGTGCGGCCTCATCGCGATCGCGGGCAAGCGGGGGTCGGCGCCGACGATGGTGCTCTCCCGGGCCGCGTTCGGCGTGCAGGGTCAGAAGGTCCCAGGGATCGTGTCCTGGCTCACGTCGATCGGGTGGGAGACGTTCCTCGCGATCATGGCGGTGCTCGCGACGGCGACCGTCATCACGCAGCTCGGCGGCGACGGCGACAGCCTCTGGCTGAAGATCCTCGCCACCGTCATCGTCGCGGCGCTGATCGTCGCCGCCTCGGTGCTCGGCTACCACACGATCATGCGGCTGCAGTCGGTGCTGACATGGATCACCGGCGTCGTGACGATCGTCTACATCATCCTCGCCGCGCCGACCATCGACCTCGCCGCGGTGCTGGCCCGGCCGGACGGCGGCATCGGCCAGGTGGTCGGCGCGCTCGTCATGGTGATGACCGGATTCGGGCTGGGCTGGATCAACATCGCCGCGGACTGGTCGCGTTACCAGAAGCGCACCGCGTCCGACGGGGCGATCATCGCCTGGAACACCATCGGCGGCTCGGTGGCACCGGTCATCCTCGTCGTCTTCGGTCTGCTCCTCGCGGGATCGGACGCCGAGCTCATGGACGCGATCGCCGCGGATCCGATCGGTGCGCTCGCGAGCATCCTGCCGGTCTGGGTCCTCGTGCCGTTCCTGTTCACGGCCGTGCTCGCGCTCGTCTCCGGCGCGGTGCTCGGCATCTACTCCTCCGGCCTGACCCTGCTCAGCCTCGGCATCCGCATCCCGCGGCCGTCGGCGGCGGCGATCGACGGCGCGATCCTCACCGCGGGCACCATCTTCGTGGTGTTCTTCGCGACCGACTTCCTCGGCCCGTTCCAGAGCTTCCTCATCACCCTGGGCGTGCCGCTGGCCTCCTGGGCCGGCATCCTCATCGCCGACATCCTGCGTCGCCGGAAGGACTACGACGAGGCGGCCCTGTTCGACAGCCGCGGCCGCTACGGCGCCTGGGACTGGACCTCGATCGGCACCATGGTCGTCGCGAGCGTGATCGGCTGGGGCCTCGTCCTCAACGGCTTCGCGGACGCCGCACCGTGGAACAACTGGCAGGGATACCTCCTGTTCCTCGTCGGCGGGACGGACGGGGACTGGGCGTACGCGAACCTCGGGGTGTTCGTCGCCCTCGTGCTCTCGTTCCTCGTCACCTGGTTCGCGCGGGCGGGGAAGATCCGGCGGCAGGAGTCGTGAGCCCTTCGACAGGCTCCGGGACCCAGGAGGCGGCAGGCTCCGGAGCCGAGAGCTGGCTCGTGGTGATCGACCCGCAGGTGATCTTCGCGTCGCCCGACTCTGCCTGGGGCTCGCCGTTCTTCGCCGACGCGATGACGAACATCCGGCGCCTCGCGGACGCCTTCGGCGAGCGAGTGCTCGTGACCCGGTGGCTTCCGACGGCCGACCGCTCCACCTCCTGGGGCGAGTACTTCGCCGCGTGGCCGTTCGCCGACCGCCCCGCCGACGACCCCGTGTACGCGCTGGTCCCCGAGGCGGAAGGCCTGTCTCCTCATCCCACCGTGGACCTGCCGACCTTCGGCAAGTGGGGCCAGGAGCTAGAGGCCATCCTGGGTCACGGTGGTCGGATCGTGCTCGCGGGTGTGTCCACGGACTGCTGCGTCGTGTCCACCGCTCTCGCCGCCGCGGATGCCGGGGCACGGGTGACGCTCGCCGCCGACGCCTGCGCCGGCTCCACGGCCGAGAACCACGTCGCCGCCGTGCAGGTCATGTCCCTGTATCCCCCGCAGATCACCGTGACCGACACCGCCACCCTCCTCTCCCCCTGACCCCGGCCCCGCCCCGCCCCCGCGCCCCGCCCCCGTGCGGGACGGAATTCGCACCTCCACACACCATTTCCCGCCCGTTTTCGATCCCGCACCCCGGCGAGCTCTCCCAGCGGGACGGATTCCGCCCCTCGCGTGGGTCCACCGGGCACGGTTTCGATCCCGCACGGAGCCTCCGTCGCGGGACGCGAAACGCACCTCGGCAGCCGCGGGGAGGAGCGTTATTGAGCCCGACTGGGGCGAGGGTCAGGCGTGGGCGCGGACCGCGGCGGCGATGTCGGCGGGAGATCCGTGCCAGGGCGCACCATGGCCGGGAAGGACCCACTCGGCGTCGAGCGCCGCGAGACGGTCGAGCGAGGCCAGGGCTTCCGTGGGCGCGTCGGTGAACGGGGCGGGTTGCGCGCCCTCCACCCCCGTGAGCACATGCCGCGTGGTCAGAGCGTCGCCGACGAACACCGCGCCGACCGCCGGGATGTGCACTGCGACGCTCCCCGGGGAGTGCCCCGGGAGCCCCACGACGACCGGGGCCCCGGGGAGGTCGAGCACATCACCGTCCGCGACCTCGGACACCTCGGTGACGTGGCGCGTGCGGACCGCACTCTTGCGGAGGCCGTAGGCCAGGAACCCGAGCATCGGACCGAGCCGGGCAGGACCCATCGGGGTCTTCGGCTTCTCCCCGGTACGCACGCGGTGGGCATCGGCGCCGTGGATGAACACCGGAACGCCGGACTCGCGCCGCAGTCGTTCCGCGAATCCGATGTGGTCGCTGTCGCCGTGAGTCAGCACGAGTCCGCGGATGTCGGACAGCGATCGCCCGATCGCGGCCAACTCCCGCTGCAGGTCATGCCAGTGCCCGGGCAACCCGGCGTCGATGAGGGTGATGCCCTCGGGCAGATCGATGAGGTACGAGGCGACGATGTCGTTGCCGAGGCGGTGGAGGTGGGGGGCGAGCTTCATGATGATCCTCTCGGGCGATTGCGATGGCTACGTTACGTAGCTATCATGGCTACTGTCAATAGCCATCGAGGAGGATCCATGCCCACCCCCGAGCGCACATCGATCGATGCCATCGTCGCGGCCGGCCAGGCGATCATCGAGGCCGAGGGGCCTGCGGGACTCACGATGCAGGCGGTCGCGGAGCGTGTGGGCGTGCGCGCCCCCTCCCTCTACAAGCGCGTGCGCGATCGCGAGGCCCTGCGCGCCGCGGTCGCCACGGCATCCGTCGATGCCCTCGCGACCCGGCTCGAGGCGGCCGGCGACGACCTCTCCACCCTCGCCCGGACCTATCGCGCCTTCGCTCACGCGCACCCGGAGGGCTTCCGCCTCATGTTCAACGCCGCGGTCTCCCGCGAGACCCTGGAACGCTCCGCCGCCCCCGTCATCCGCGCCTGCGCCACCGCGGTCGGCGAGACGGACGCCCTCGACGCCGCGCGTCTCTTCACCGCCTGGACCACCGGATTCCTGCAGATGGAGCTGTCCGGGGCGTTCCGACTCGGCGGTGATGTCGACCGCGCCTTCGAGTACGGCCTCCGGCGCCTCATCACGAGCCTCGCTGGGTGAGGACGCCCGCCCTTCCCGGTCCACGACGGCGGATGCCGGCGCACTGAGGCCGTGGACGGCGCCGCATCGTGCTGGCGGGAGACTCCGCCGGGGCCCAGCTCGCCAGCCAGTTGGGGACGCTCGTCACGAATCCGTCCCCCGGTCGTGCGGGCGGTCCTGGGCACGAGCGCACGAGCCGGGCACGGATGCACGACCGAATCGGGGAGATACCCGTGCAACTGTCTCCGGATCGTGCAGGTGAGCCGAGACCGAACATAACAGGTCTGTGACGACCGGCACGGAAGTGATATGTTCGCGGGATGCACACCGAGAACGAACGCGCACTCGAGTCCGGGATCGTCACGGACCTCTCCGGCCGCATGACCTACGGCTCGTATCTCGCGCTCGACCAGCTCCTCACGGCACAGCATCCGGTGAGCGACCCGCAGCACCACGACGAGATGCTGTTCATCATCCAGCACCAGACGACGGAGCTCTGGCTGAAGCAGCTGCTGCATGAGCTCAGCTCCGCCCGGGAGCTGCTCGCGGCCGACGACCTGCGCGAAGCCCTCAAGCGCATCGCCAGGGTCAAGCGCATCCAGGACGTGATGACGCAGCAGTGGTCGGTCCTGGCGACACTGACCCCGACGGAGTACGCCCAGTTCCGTGGCGCGCTCGGCAACTCGTCCGGCTTCCAGTCGGTGCAGTACCGCGCCGTGGAGTTCGCGCTGGGCAACAAGAACGAGAAGATGCTGAGCGTCTTCCGCGACCACCCTGCGAACCTCGCGCTCCTCACCGCCGAGTGGGAGAAGCCCACACTGTACGACGAGTTCCTCCGCTACGCGTCGCGCCGCGGGCTCCCCGTCCCGCGCGAGATCCTCGACCGGGACGTGCGCGAGCCGTACCGCGAGACCCCCGCCCTCGTGCCCGCGATCCGCGCGATCTACCAGGACCCGCGCACCCACTGGGACCTCTACGAGGCCTGCGAGGACCTCGTCGACCTCGAGGACAACTTCCAGTTCTGGCGATTCCGCCACCTCAAGACCGTGTCCCGCACCATCGGGATGAAGGTCGGCACGGGTGGATCGAGCGGCGTCGGCTTCCTGCAGCGTGCCCTCGACCTGACGTTCTTCCCGGAGCTCTACACCGTCCGCACCGAGATCGGCTCCTGATGCGCGCGGCGACGTTCTTCGACGGTGAGCGCTGGCGCGAGGGCGTCGCCGGGCTCGGCGTGGACGGGCGCCCCCAGCTCCGCGATGAGGCGCCCTCCCCCGGCACCCCGGCCCTGATCGGACGCATCGTCGGCGGCTTCACGGACCACCACGTGCATCTGCAGCTCGTCGACCATGCGCTCCTCGCCTCGTCGTGCCTCGGTCGGGTGGTCGACCTCGGCGGCGATCCGTCCACAGTCGCGGGGATCGCCCGGCACCACTCCGGAGATTCGTCGACCCGACACGGATCTGGAGCGTCGCGCACCGTCCACTACGCCGGCGCGTTCCTCACTCCTCCCGGCGGTTACCCTTCGGACCGCGCGTGGGCACCGGCAGGTTCGGTCCGGGAGATCGCCGACTCCGCGGCGGCGGCGACCGTGATCGAGGAGCTGGCGGCGGCCGGCGCCTCCGGCATCAAGGCCGCGAGCAACAGCACCGCCGGCCCGGTCCTCTCCGACGCCCTCTTCCGCGCGATCGTCGAGCTCGCCGCGGCGCACGGCCTCCCCGTCGTCGCCCACGCGGAGGGCCCCGGCGAGGCGCAGCGCGTCATCCGCCTCGGAGCGACGCAGCTCGCGCACGCTCCGTTCACCGAGCGTCTGGACGACGAGGAGATCGCGGAGCAGGCCGTCCGGTCCGCCTGGATCAGCACCCTCGCCATCCACGACCCCGCCGCGAGGGCCATCGCGATCGACAACGTCGCCCGGTTCCACGCCGCCGGCGGCACCGTCCGCTACGGCACCGACATGGGCAACGGCCCGACCCCCGTCGACCTGAACCCGACCGAGGTCGCCGCCCTCCGCACCGCCGGCCTCGACGACGAGGCTCTCCTCCGCGCCCTTGCGCCCGTCGACCCGCTCGATCCCCGCTCTCTCCTCCTCCTGCTGCCACCGGGATCCGCCGATCCCCTGGCCGCCCGCCCGCTCACCCCCGCCGACCTGAAGGTGTGACATGACCGACCGCTCCGCCGATACCGCCCTCCTCGACGCCGCCCGCGCCCTGGACGAAGCGGACCCACTCGCCGCGCACCTCGACGCGTTCGTCGAGGCCCCGGGCGTCACCGCCTACCTGGACGGCAACTCGCTCGGCCGCCCGCTGCGCGACGTGCCGGAGAAGCTCGCCGCCTTCGTGCGCGAGGACTGGGGCACCCGCCTCATCCGCTCCTGGGACGAGCAGTGGATGGCCCTGCCGATGGAACTCGGCGACCGCATCGGCGCCGTGACCCTGGGCGCGGGGCCGGGGCAGACGGTCGTGTCCGACTCCACGAGCGTCCTCATCTACAAGCTCATGCGGGGGGCCCTTCGACACGCTCAGGGACCCAGCGGCGCGGCTCAGGGGCCCACGGGGCGGACGGAGCTCGTGATCGAGGAGGGGAACTTCCCCACCGACCGGTTCCTTGCCGAGGGCGTCGCGGCGGAGATGGGGGCCACGCTGCGCTGGATCACGCCCGATCCGGTGCACGGCGTCACGATCGACGACGTCGCGGCCGTGGTCTCCGAGCGGACGGCGCTCGTCTCGCTCAGCCACGTCGACTACCGCTCCGGCGCCCTCGCCGATATGCCCGGCATCACGGCCGTCGTCCACGAGGCCGGGGCGCTGATGATGTGGGACCTCTGCCACTCGGCGGGCGTCGTGCCGATGCAGCTCGACGACTGGGGCGTCGACATGGCCGTCGGCTGCACGTACAAGTACCTCAACGGCGGCCCGGGATCGCCCGCGTTCGCCTACCTCCGCCACGACCTGCAGGGCCTGCTGCGGCAGCCGATCCAGGGATGGTGGAGCGCCGCCGACATCTTCGCCATGGGCCCGGAGTACGTCCCCGCCGACGGCATCCGTCAGCTCCTCAGCGGCACGCCGCCGGTGACCTCGATGCTCGCGATGCAGGGCATGATCGACCTCATCGAGCAGTCGGGGATCGACGGCGTGCGCGCGAAGTCGGAGTCGCTCACCGCGCTCGCGGTCCGGGCGTACGACGAGCTGCTCGCGCCGCTGGACGTCCGCCTGCTCAGCCCTCGCGACCCCGCGCGACGCGGCGGACACATCACGATCGGCCACCCCGACTTCCGGGAGGTCACCCGGAGGCTCTGGGCCGACGGCGTCATCCCCGACTTCCGCTTCCCGGACGGGATCCGGCTCGGGCTGTCGCCGCTGAGCACCTCGCACGCCGAGACCGTGGCCGGGGTGCTCGCGGTCAGGGATGCGTTGGAGTCCGGTGTCTCCTGACCCCGCGGCGCCGGTCGTGCTCGATGACATCGACGCCCGCCCCGGCAGCACCGCCTCGCTCCTGCGCACCCTGATCGGCCTGTATCTGCGCCCGCTCGGGGGCTGGATCTCGGCCGCCGATCTCGTGGCGCTGGCCGCCGATCTCGGCATCCCCGCCGCTCCCGCCCGGACGGGCATCGCCCGTCTCAAGCAGAAGGGCCTGCTCCTGCCGGAACGCCGCGACGCCGTCGGCTACCGGCTGAGCCCGGCGGCCGTGCCGATGCTGGAGCGCGGCGACCGCCGGATCTTCCGGATGCAGGAGATGACCGACGACGATCCGTGGTGCCTCGTGTCGTTCTCGATCCCGGAGAGCGCGCGCAGCGTGCGCCATCAACTGCGCCGTCGACTGCACTGGATCGGCGCCGGTGTCGTCTCCCCCGCCCTGTGGATCTGTCCCGGGCACCTCAGGAAGGAGGCGGAGCAGATCCTCGACGAGCTGGATGCCCGCCGCTGGGCGACCCTGTTCGACGCCTCGGCCCCGGCCCCGGCCGGCACCCTGGCCGAGGCCGCTGCGGCGTGGTGGGACCTGGACGGGCTGCGCGCCGAGCACGAGGCCTTCCAGGCGTCGCTCACGGCCATGCCCGATGCGCCGTTCCCCGCGTACGTGCACCTCATCGACCGGTGGCGGGTGCTGCCCTACACCGATCCGGGGCTGCCCCCGGCGATGCTGCCGGCCGACTGGCCGGGCGGACGCAGCTTCGAGGCGTTCGCCCGACTGTCGGCGGCGTGGGCGGCCCCCGCCCTCGCGCATGTCCGCGCCGTGACGGCCTAGGCGGTCCTGGCGACCTCGCGCACGAATCCGGTCACGTGCTCCTGCAGCCGCAGGATCCGCATCTCGCGCGCGAGCTCGCGGTCGTACCCCGGATAGGCCAGCGGCGGGAGCGTGCGCACCGCCGCGTTGCAGCCGAACTCCGCGCACGCGAGAACGCCGACCGTGTCGCCCTTGCGACCGGCGGCCCCGGCGCGTCGGGCCACGTACAGCTGCACGTCGTTGCGGAGCGTCACGTCCTCGCACCACGAGCACTGGGCGCGGGCGAGCACGCGCTGCTCGGCACGCTGCAGCACGACGCCCACGGGCTCGTCGTCGATCCAGACGACGACATAGGCGCGCCGCGGCAGCTTCGGGTCGACCCAGCCGAGGTAGTCGAGTCGGTCGAAGTCGGTCTCGGCGAAGCCGGGCGGCACGGTGATGTCGGAGACCTCCTTGCGGGAGGCGTTGCAGAAGGAGGCGCGCACGGCGCGCTCGTCGATGGGACGCATGAGGGAAGAGCTTTCGGTGTGATCGCCGGAACGGCGAGACGGATCGGAGGATCACCCGGACGATGCCGGGGTACGACGCAGCACCGGGGACGGGGTTCCGCCTCCGGCCGATCCTCAGCCTCTGCCTGCGGCGCTGAACGCGCCTGCAGCTCCGCTCCGCGCCCCGAGGGCGCTCATCGACGACAGCACCCGGCGAGCCTACACCTGTTTGTTTCGTCGCGTGTCGAGAGCGCTGCGGGATCCCGACCTCGTCGGCGTACTCTGGCCGGACGCCGATCCGAAGGAGTCCCCGTGTCCACGCCGCTGCACCGCCGTCCGCCCCTCGAGGTGCGTGAGCGTGCGACGTGCATGTGCCGGAACGGCGGCCGCTGCTCCTCCTCGGCCCCCGGCCACGCCCTGCACCTGATTCAGGAGCGCCTCGCGGCGGCGACCCCGGCGCGATGGGCGGACGCGTTCGTGACCGAGGCGGATCCGGTCGCCGGAGACCTCGTCGTCCGCACGCTCGACGGCACCACCCACACGCTGTGGAACGGCTCCGGCGCGGCGCTGGAGGCCGCCGTCGGCAGCCCGGTCGCCCTCCACCTCGACTACGCCGTGCTCGCCGTCGGGCGCACCCGCTTCAACGTCGCCGTCGTGTGAGGATGCACTGACCCCCTCGGGTCAGGCGCTCGCCATCATCATGTCGCGGACCGCCATGCAGGCGTTCATGCAGGCCTGGCACGCCTGAGCGCACAGGCGGCAGACGTCGCTGTGATCGGCGTGCTGCATGCACTCGTCCATGCACATCTGGCACATCGCGATGCAGGCGTCCAGCATCGCCATCATCGTGGCCGGGGTCATCCCCTGCACGCGGAGCATGGATCGCATCATCGTGTGACACATGTCCGCGCAGTTCATGCACGCGGGGGCGCAGTCCATCTCCTGCGTCGCGCACACGGTGCAGGCCTGCTCGCAGGCCGCACACGCGTCCATACACGCCTGCAGCACCGACATGTCCATCATCGCCATGTCCGGCATCGACTCCATGTTCTTGGACATGGCACCCATCATCATCGCGTCCATCGCACACCGCTCCCTTCGTCGAGGACGACGGGCAGGACACCCGCCTGGCGCCAGGCTAACCCCTGGGTGGGACGGGAGTCGATGGGGGCGGAACGCTGACACGCCGCTCGGTGAATGTCAATCCCGTGGACGGACCGCGCGCCCGGTGCGACGCTCGAAGAGCAATCGATCCGTCCAGGAGAGGAGCCTCTTATGAGTGGCGCAGATGACATGAAGAATTCCGCTGAGAAGCTGGGTGGCAAGGTCAAGGAAGGCTTCGGCAAGCTGACCGACAACGAGAAGCTCGAGGCCGAAGGCCAGGCGGATCAGGTCAAGGCCGACGCGAAGCAGGCCGGCGAGAACGTGAAGGACGCCGCGGGCAAGGCCGGCGACAGCGTCAAGGACGCGTTCAACCGCTGATCCCCCACCCGCTAATCCCATGAAGAGGGGGAGGCTCGCCGATGGCGAGCCTCCCCCTCCGCACTCGGGTCAGACCTTGCGGCTGCCGGTGATCGCTCGGATCAGCCAGGCGATCACGGCGATGGCCAGGAGCACCAGACCGACCCACAGCAGGAACTGGAGCGACTGCACCAGTCCTCCGGTGATCGCGAGGATCACGGCGATGACGATGACGATGATCAGGAGGATGTTCATCGGTCTTTCCCTTCTCTGGGGGCGCGGGCGCCCGACTGCGGTGACCTCACGCTAGACCCGAACCACACCCTCTCTGGAGGGGGTTGACTTCGACCCTCCCGATGCGCGAAGGAGCAGAGCAATGCCAGGACGACGCAACAACTCCCTGAAAGATCCGGAGCTGTACGAAGAGCTCCGCGACGACGGGGCTTCGAAGGAGAAGGCCGCCCGCATCTCGAACGCCGCCGCACGAGACGGCCGCAGCTCGGTCGGCCGCCGCGGCGGGAAGCACGGGGACTACGAGGACTGGACCGTTCCCGAGCTGCGCAAGCGCGCCAAGGAGCTGGGCCTCACCGGCTACAGCGGCAAGCGCAAGGCCGAGCTCATCTCCGAACTGCGAAACCACTGACCCGGATGACGCGCTTCGGGATCGAGGAGGAGTTCCTCCTGCTCGACGAGGATTCGCTCGTCCCCGTCGCCCTCAGCGGTGACATCCTGGAGCGCATCGGCGATGACGTCATCGCCGGACGCGTGACCACCGAGTACCTGGCCTCGCAGGTCGAGGCCCTCACCGATCCGGTGCGGACCGGCGCCGAGGCCGTCCAGCAGCTGACGGCGATGCGCACGGCCATCGGCACGCAGGCACGCGCCCGGCGCGCGATCGCGGCGCCGACCGGTTCTCCGTTCACCACTCTCCGCTCGCCGCGCGTCTCGCCGTCGGCGCACTACGACGACGTCGCGCGGCGGCTCGCGCACCTCACCCGCGAACACGAGGTGAACGGTCTGCACGTGCACGTCGAGGTGGCGGACGAGGAGGAGCGGGTCCGCGCCCTGAACCGTCTCCGCGCCTGGCTGCCGCTGCTGCTCGCTCTCAGCACGAACAGCCCGTTCGGCAACGGTCTCGACTCGGGATTCGCGAGCTGGCGGAGCATGCTCATCCGCCGGCTCCCCTCGTCCTGGTGTCCGCCCCGGTTCGCCGACCTCGACGACTACCGGGCGCGCGTGGACCAGCTCCTCGCCCTCGGGACCATCGGCGAGGCCACCTCCCTCTCGTGGGCGGTGCGCCTCTCGGAGCGCTACCCGACGGTCGAGGCGCGCGTCGCGGACACTCAGCTCACTGCGGAGGACGCCGTTCTCTCCGCACTGCTGACCCGCGGGATCGCCCTGTCGTCCGGGCAGCGGATCGTCGCCGACGAGACGGAGGCGATCGACGCGTCGATCTGGATGGCGTCGAGAGCGGGGATGACGGCCCGCATCGTGGATCCGCTCACCGGAGAGGTCTGCCCGGCCTGGACCGTGGCGGAGCACCTGATCGACGACATCGGGCCGGTGCTGGACGACCTCGGCGATGCGGCCGCCGTGCAGGAAGGTCTCGACCGGATGCGGGCCGACGGGACCGGTGCGGCCCGTCAGCGCGCGGCGCACGCACGGGACGGGCTCCCCGCGCTCCGACGGCTCCTGCAGGGAGGTACCGGAACTCCGGCCGACTGACCGGCCCTCGCGTCCGTCGCCCGGAGTAGGGTCGGCCTGTGTCATCCTTCGCCCCGCTCCAGCGGCTCGTCATCGCGATCGCCGTGCTGGCCTCGTTCGTCACGTTCCTCGACGGGACTGTGGTGAACGTCGCCCTTCCCGCCATCAGTGAAGAGCTCGGCGGGGGGATCACCACGCAGCAGTGGGTCGTCGACGCCTACCTCATCACCCTCAGCGCGCTGATCCTGCTCGCCGGCTCCCTGTCCGACGCCTACGGACGGGTGCTGGTGATGCGGATCGGCCTCATCGCCTTCGGCATCGCGTCCGTCGCCGTCGCCGCCGCGATCGACCCGCTCATGCTCATCGTGGCTCGCGGGGCGCAGGGGGCGGCCGGAGCCCTGCTCGTCCCCAGCTCCCTCGCGCTCATCACCGCGACCATGCGCGGCGACCTGCAGGCAAGGGCCATCGGCGTCTGGACCGCCTTCACCACGGCCGCCCAGCTGGTCGGCCCCCTGCTCGGCGGACTCTTCGTCGACTTCCTGTCCTGGCGCTTCGTCTTCCTCATCAACGTCCTCCCCATCGGGGTGACGCTGGTGCTGCTCGCCCGCCTGCATCTACCGGAGCACCCGCGAGGCGTCCGCGTGGACTGGTGGAGCGGAGCACTGTGCGCGCTGGGTCTGGGCGCCATCGTCTTCGCCCTCATCGAGCAGCCGAACCTCGGATGGACCTCCCTCGCGATCTGGATCCCCGCCGTGGTCGGGGCCGTGCTCTTCGCCGTCTTCCTGTGGCGCCAGGGCCGCTCGGCCACACCGCTCATGCCGCTCTGGCTGTTCCGGGTGCGCGACTTCGGGTGGGGCAACCTCGCCACGCTCTTCGTGTACGCCGCGCTCTCCCTCAACGGCTTCGTGGTCGGCGTCTACCTCCAGCAGGGGGCGGGACTCAGCGCCACGGCGGCCGGGCTCGCGAGCCTGCCGATGACGATCCTCATGATCCTGCTGAGCTCCCGCGCCGGCGGGTGGGCGGGGCGCTGGGGCCCGCGCATCTTCATGACGATCGGACCGCTGATCATGGCCGTCGGCGCATTGATGCTGCTGACCGTGAACGCCACCTTCGACTACTGGGCGCAGGTGCTCCCGGCCATGATCGTGATGGGTCTCGGTCTGTCGCTCACCGTCGCCCCGCTGACGGCCGCGATCCTCGGGGCCATCGACGAGAACCACTCCGGCATCGCCTCCGCCGTGAACAACGCCGTCTCCCGCGTCGCGGGTCTGCTGGTGGTCGCGATGCTGTCGACCATCGTCGGGGGCACGCTCGACCTCGACGGTTTCCACAACGCAGCATGGGTCACGGCGGCGCTCCTCGTGCTCGGCGGCGTCGTGTCGTGGATCGGCATCCGCCGGAACCCCTCGGAGACGGCGGCCCCGCCCGTCGGCGCTCCCGCGCAGCCGACGCCTCAGCCGCGATGAGCGTCCCGCGTCCGCGGCGCCGTCGAAGGACGACACACCTCTCCCTGGCGGCGTCGGTCGCGGTCGGGGTCTTCGCTCTCGCCGCCTGCACCGCGCTGCCCGCTCCCCCCGCGGAGGGAACGGGGTCGTCGGCCGATGTCGCACTTCCTCCGACCGGCGCCCTTCCCGACTACCAGCTCGGCGGCGCCTACGATCCGCCCGAGGGGGTGGGCATCGTCGGGCGCGACCGCAGCGCGGAGCCGGCTGCCGGCCTCTACTCCGTCTGCTACGTCAACGGCTTCCAGACCCAGCCGGGCGAGCTCGACGCCTGGCCCGACGACCTTCTCCTGCGCGACGGCGACGAGGTGGTCTTCGACCCCGATTGGCCCGACGAGGCCCTCCTGGACACCGGCAGCGCGGCGCAACGATCCCGCATCGCCGAGATCGTGATCCCGTGGATCGAGGGCTGCGCGGACTCCGGCTTCCAGGCGGTCGAGTTCGACAACCTCGATTCGTTCTCGCGCTCCGGCGGCGCCCTGAGCCTGGACGACAACCTCGCGCTCGCGGAGCTTCTCGTCGACGCGGCGCACGGTGTCGGGCTCGCCGCCGGGCAGAAGAACGCGGCCGAGCATGCGGACGTCCTGAAGGAGCGCGCGGGCTTCGACTTCGCCGTGACGGAGGAATGCGCCGCCTACGCGGAGTGCGGTGCGTACACCGCGGTCTACGGGGCGCACGTGATCGACATCGAGTACACGGATCAGCTCCCCCGGCCGTTCACTGAGATGTGCGCCGACCCGGACACCCCGGCGTCGACCGTGCTCCGCGATCGTGACCTCGTCACTCCGGACGATGAGGGCTATGTGTTCGCCGGGTGCCCGTGACGACGGGCGCGCATGCCTGCCGACCGGCTCGGCGTCAAGTCCCTGGTGGTCTCCGCTCGCGCGCGTGAGGATGCGGGTGATCGATCCGATGGGAGCCCCTCCTCATGACCCTCTCCACCCTCGACGCCGACACCGCCGTCGCCTTCTCGCCGCGCGGCCCCCTGTCGAGCGCCGTCCTCGGCGTCCTCACGGGTCGCGGTGACGACGCCGCGACCCTCCCCGACCTCGCCGCCGCAGCCGTCGCCGCGAGCGACGACGTGGTCCGGGATGACGACATCCAGCTCGGCCTGTTCGTCCTCTACGCGTCGTCCTACGGCTCGCTTCCGCAGCTGGATGCGAGTCTCGAGTGGGATGCCGGGGTGGTCACGGCACGCCGCATCCTCGAGGACGCCTTCGAGGCCGCACTGCGTGACACCGTGCCGGTGCCCGAGCTTCCCGAACCCACGGTCGACGCCGTCGGTCGCGCCCTGTTCGCCCTCGCCGCCGCGGACACCGGCCCCAGCCTGTCCCGGCACATCGCCCGGAAGGCCACCCGCGAGCAGGCCGAGGAGTCCCTGATCCTGCGATCGGTGTACACGTTGCGGGAGGCCGATCCGCACTCCTGGGCGATTCCGCGGCTGACCGGCCGCCCCAAGGCCGCGCTCGTGGAGATCCAGTCCGACGAGTACGGCGGCGGCCGACCCCAGCGGGTGCATGCGGAGCTCTATGCGCGGGCCCTGCGCGCCGCAGGACTCGACGACACGTACGGCGCCTATCTCGACGACGCCCCGGCGATCACGCTCGCCTCGCACAACATGATGAGCCTGTTCGGACTCAACCGCCGGCTCGTCGGCGCCATCGTCGGCCATCTCGCCGCATACGAGATGACCTCGTCGATCCCCTGCCGGTTCTACGCCGACGGCCTGCACCGGCTGGGGTTCGCCGACGAGGTCGCCGCGTACTTCGAGGAGCATGTGGAGGCCGACGCGGTGCACGAGCAGATCGCCGCCCGCGACCTCGCGGGCAGCCTCGCCGAGGACCGTCCGGAATTGCTGGCGGACATCCTGTTCGGCGCGGCCGCGTGCCTCACGGTCGACGGGTGGGCCGGAGCCCACACCCTGGACGCCTGGACCGAGGGTCGCTCGGCGCTGCGGGAGAGGACGACGGCATGAGCGGTCGCGAGGAGCCGGTCACGGTCACCGCGTACTCCGACGGCCCGCTGCTCGTGCGCGGGGAGATCGAGCTGCGCGCGAGCGACGGCACGGTGATCGATCCTCGGCGCCGCACGGTGGCGCTGTGCCGCTGCGGGCTCTCCGCACTCAAGCCGTTCTGCGACGGCACGCACAAGGCGGCCGGGTTCCGCACCGAGGACTGAGCCGGGGTCAGCCCTCCGGCCAGTAGTGACTGTCGGGGACGGATCGCGCGCCGAAGATCGCCTGCCCGACGCGCACGCACGTCGCGCCCTCCTCGACGGCGATCTCGTAGTCGCCGGACATGCCCATCGACAGTGCACCGTCGCCGATGAGTTCGGGAGTCTCGTCGCGCGCCCTGTCGCGGAGCGTGCGCAGGAGCGCGAAGCACTCCCGCACCCGGGCGTCGTCGGGCGTGAGCAGCGCGAGCGTCATCAGGCCACGGACACGGAGGGCACCGTAGGACGGCAGGGCCTTCAAGAAGCCCGGCAGCTCCTCCGGAGGCATCCCGAACTTCGAGTCCTCGGCCGAGGTGTTCACCTGCACGTACACGTCGAGGCTGCGGCCCGCGGCCTGCAAGCGCCGGTCGAGGGCCTCCGCGACGCGGAGTCGGTCGAGCGCCTGGAACTCGGCGGCGAAGGAGGCGACGTCTCTCGCCTTGTTCGTCTGCAGGTGACCGATGACCACCCAATCGACGTCGAGGTCGGCCGTCTCCCGGTTCTTGCGTACCGCCTCCTGCACCTTGTTCTCGCCGAGACGACGCAGGCCGGCACCGATGGCCACCCGCACCCGATCGGTCGGGACGGTCTTGCTCACGGGGAGCAGGTGCACCGCAGCGGGTTCGCGTCCCGCCCGCTCGGCGGCGGCGTCGATGCGCGCACGCACCGCCGCGACGTTGGCCTGGAAGTCGGCGGCGGTGAACGCCGTCGGGTAGCGATCGGCGCCGTCCTCCGCGGGTTCGAACTTTGACATAGGTCAAAATCTAACATAGCTTCGGGACCACGTCGCACGTCCGCCGACACCCCCTCACGAAGGAGCCTGCCCATGTCCGCACCCGGCCTGTTCTCCGACACCTCGCTGTCGACTCCGCGCCTGCGCACCGAGGTGCCGGGGCCGCGGAGCCGCGCCCTGCACGAGCGCCGGCAACGCGTCGTCCCTCGCGGGGTCGGCAGCGTGCTGCCCGTCTACATCGAGCACGCCGACGGACCCTGGGTCACCGACGTCGACGGCAACCGCTTCCTCGACCTCGGCAGCGGCATCGGCGTGACGACGATCGGCCACACCAACCTCGCCGCCGTCACCGCCGCGACGGAGCAGCTCGATCGGGTCACGCACACGCTCTTCACCGTCACCCCCTACGAGGGGTACGTGCGCCTCGCCGAGCTGCTCGCGGAGAGGGTCCCCGGCACCCACGAGACCCGCACGGCCTTCGCGAACTCCGGGGCGGAGGCCGTCGAGAACGCGGTGAAGATCGCCCGACGGCACACCGGGCGTCGCGTCGTCGCCGCCCTGGACCACGCCTTCCACGGGCGCACCAACCTCGCGCTCGCGATGAACCACAAGGCGGCGCCGTACGGGACCGGGTTCGGCCCGTTCGCCCCCGACATCCACCGCGTCCCCAATTCCTACCCGTACCGGGACGGACTCGACGGCATGGAGGCCGCGGCGCGCACGATCGCCCATCTGGAACAGCGCATCGGCGTCCACGACCTCGCCGCCGTCATCGCCGAGCCCATCCAGGGCGAGGGTGGCTTCGTCGTTCCCGCCGCGGGCTACCTGCCCGCCCTGCAGGAGTGGTGCACCCGGAACGGCGTGGTGTTCATCGCCGACGAGATCCAGACGGGCCTCGGGCGCACCGGGACGTGGTTCGCGAGCACGCATTTCGACCTCGTGCCGGACCTCGTGCTCACGGCGAAGGGCATCGCCGGCGGGCTGCCCCTGGCGGGAGTGACCGGCCGCGCCGAGGTCATGGACGCGCCCGACCCCGGCGGTCTCGGCGGCACGTTCGGCGGCAACCCGGTCTCGATCGCCGCCGCCCTCGCGGTGTTCGACGAGCTCGAGCACGGGACCTTCTTCGCGGACGCCCGACGGATCGGCGCCCACCTGTCCGCGCGGCTCGAGGGGCTGCGCGCCCGTCACGCCGTCATCGGCGACATTCGCGGGATCGGCGCCATGCAAGCCTTCGAGCTGAGCACGCCAGGTACGACACGACCGCTGGCCGGGGCTGCGTCCATGATCGCGGAGTTCGCCGCCCAGCGCGGCATCCTGCTGCTCACCGCCGGGAGCGACGGCAACGTGATCCGCTTCCTGCCGACTCTCACGACGACGGACGAGCAGCTCGACGTCGCGGTAGACGTGATCGACGAGGCCCTCAGCGCGCTCCGTTGACCGCCCGGAGACGCAGCGCCTCCCCCCTCCACCGCACCCGGGAAAGGTCCTGCACGACGAGGTCGGGGTGGGCTGTCGCAGAGGCTGCGCCCACCCCGACCACGAACCCCGCGCCGGCCGCCCTCGCCGCACGGATCCCCGGAGCCGAGTCCTCGAAGACCACGCAGTCCCCCGGGTCCCTCCCGAGCAGACGCGCGGCGCGGAGGTAGGGGTCGGGCGCAGGCTTGCCGCGGTCCACATCCTCGGAAGCGACGAGCACGGTAGGCGTCGGGATGCCCGCTCCGCGCATCCGCGCGGTCGCGACGGCCCTGTTGCTGCTCGTCGCGACCGCCCACCGGTCAGGCGGCAGTGCGGCGAGCAGGGCGGCAGCCCCGGGGATACCCGCCGTGGCCGACGCAACGTCGAGCTCCCGCGCGAGGAGGTCGGCCGTCGCCTCGTCCACCCGCTCCGGCTCCACGAGCGTGGCGACCACCTCACTCGGCCGCATGCCATGCGGGGCGTCTCGGAGAAAGTCGAATCCCGGCGCATACCGACGGGCCCAGGCACCCCACGCGATCGCTGCCGAGGGGACGGAATCAACCAGCACCCCATCGCAGTCGAACAGGATCCCCGTCGTGCGCACGATCACCTCGGCGCCCTGAACCTCGTGTGCTAGTTTTGGCATAGGTCAAATCTATCCAAGGAGAGTGCATGTCTGCGTCCCGCGCGCCCCGAACGGCCGTCGCCGTCCGCCACGTCCCCTTCGAAGACCTCGGCATCCTCGCTCCCCTGCTGGCGGAGCGCGGCTACGAGACCACCCTCCTCGATGCCGGCATCGACGAGCTCGACGCGGACACCGTCTCAGGAGCGGACCTGCTCATCGTCCTCGGCGGACCGATCGGGGTGTACGACGACGATCGCTACCCCTTCCTGCGCTCCTCGAAGGCCGCCGTCGCGGCGCGACTGGACAGCGGCGGCGCCACGCTCGGCGTCTGCCTGGGCGCGCAGCTCCTGGCCGAGTCCCTGGGCGCAGCGGTCCGGCCGACCGGGGCGGTCGAGATCGGCTTCGGTCCGATCGCATTGACCCCCGAGGGCCGCGAGTCCGTCCTGGCCCCTCTCGACGGCGAGCCCGTGCTGCACTGGCATGGGGACGAGTTCGCGATCCCCGCCGGCGCGCAGTCCCTGGCGCACACCCCCGGCTTCCCCCATCAGGCCTTCGCAGTGGGGCGCACTCTCGGCCTCCAGTTCCACCTGGAAGCCGACCACCGCGCCATCGAGCGCTGGCTCATCGGCCACGCCCACGAACTGCATCACCACGGCATCGACCCGCGGGGGATCCGGGAACAGGCACGCACGCTCGGCCCCCGACTCGAGACACTCGCCACCCGCGTCCTCACCGACTGGCTGGATGCGGTCGAGGTCTAACGAGAACGCCCGGGCAGCGGAAGAGGCCGGACCCCCAGCGAATCCGGCCTCTGCTCCCCTCGACCTCAGGCGGCGCGACGCAGCGGCACCGTCGGGAAGTCGATCGGCACGTCGAGCGCGATGTTCACGTAGTTCGTGAAGAGGTTCAGCGCGACCTGGCCGATGGTCTCGACGATCTGCTCGTCGTTCCAGCCGTGCGCGCGGAGGGCGTCGACATCGGCGGAGGTCACCTGGCCACGCTCCTCGACGAGCTTGAGCGCGAAGGCCAGCAGCGCCGCGGTGCGCGGGTCGTCGGAGGTGCCTTCCTGCGCCTCGGCGAGGACCTCCTTCGACAGGCCGGCCTTCCTGCCGAGCGCGGTGTGCGCGGCAAGGCAGTAGCCGCACGAGTTGCGGTTCGCGACGGCGACGGCGATCTGCTCGCCCAGGGCCGCGCCGAGCGTGCCCCCACCGTAGGCGCCGAACGCGCTCCACATGCTGGTGAGCGCGGCGGGCGAGTTCGCGACCGCACGGAACATGGCGGGAACGGCGCCGAAGGCGGAGCCGATCTGCTCGAGCTGGTCCTTGACGGGGCCGGTGGCGGTCTCACGGTCGACGAGAGGGACGTTGGGCATGGGTTGCTCCTTTGTTTCGGGACGGGCCGGGTTCGGCTTCTCCTTAAGCTTTCCGCAAAAGAAAGTACGATACGCATCTTTTGGTCTTGCGTTCATCACATATCGTCCAGAAGAATGGGGGTATGCCGCCGCTCGACCGCCTCACTCCACTGCTCGACCGTTTCCGCGTGCGCAGTCGCCTGTTCCATACCGGACCGCTCTGCGGCACCACCGCCTTCGCGGCGAGCGCGGGACACGGCTTCCTCCACGTGCTGCGTCGCGGCGAGATGGAGGTGACGCACCAGCGCCCTGACGGCCGCACCGAGCGCGAGACGATCACCCGCCCCAGCCTGCTGTTCTTCCCCCGCCCGATCGATCACACCTTCCTCAACGCCCCGACCGAGGAATCCGACTTCGCCTGCGCGACGATCGACTTCGACGGCGGAGCGACGCATCCCCTGGTCCGCACCCTCCCGTCCGTGATCGTCCTTCCGCTCGACGAGGTGTCCACCCTCGGCCCGGCGCTCGACCTCCTGTTCGCCGAGGTCGACAACGTGCGCTGCGGACGCCCCCTCCTGGCCGACCGCATGTTCGAGGTCGTCCTCATCCAGCTCCTGCGCTGGATGCTCGACCACTCCGGCGATCTGACCCTGCCGCCGGGGCTGCTGCCCGGCCTGGCCGACGAGCGCCTCGCCCCGGCGCTCGTGGCGATGCACGAGGCGCCCGGCGAACCGTGGACGCTCGACTCCCTCGCGCGGACCGCAACGATGTCGCGCAGTGCCTTCGCGGCGCGCTTCAAGGACGTCGTGGGCCGCGCGCCAGGCGACTACCTCACCGAGTGGCGCCTCACGATCGCTCAGGAGCAGCTCCGCGCGGGGATGTCGGTGAGCGCTGTCGCCGCCGACCTCGGCTATGCGAGCGCCTCTGCCTTCTCCCGGGCGTTCACCCAGCGTCTGGGCCGCTCCCCCCGCGCCTGGCTCGGCCTCGCCGCCTGAAGTCAGCCGCCGGCCGACATCACCGCCGCGACCCCCGTCACGATCCGGTCGAGATCCCCGGCCGTGAGCGACGGGTGCACGGGAAGGGAGAGCACCTGCTGCGCCGCGCTTTCCGTCTCCGGCAGCTCATCGGTCGGAGCGAAGCGCGCCAGCGAGGGCAGCCGATGGTTCGGGATCGGGTAGTAGACGCCGGAACCCACCCCGTGCTCGTCGCGGAGAGCGTCGCGTACCCGGTCTCGCTCCCCCGCGGCGATCCGCACCGTATACTGGTGGTAGACGTGCTCGGCGCCCTCCGCGACCGCGGGCACCGTGAGGCCGTCGATGCCGGCGAGCGCGGCGTCGAGGAACGCGGCGTTCCCCTGTCGCTGCCGGGTCCAGGCGGCGACCCGCCCGAGCTGCACCCGACCGACTGCGGCATGCACCTCGCTCATCCGGTTGTTGTAGCCGACGACCTCGTTCGCGTACTGCGTCTCCATGCCCTGGTTGCGGAGCAGACGGATACGGCGCGCCACCTGCTCGTCCGCACAGGACACCATGCCGCCCTCGATCGCCGTCATGTTCTTCGTCGGATAGAGGCTGAACATGCCGAACGTGCCGATGGTCCCCGCCGGCCTCCCTCGCCACGCCGCGCCGTGGGCCTGCGCAGCATCCTCGTAGATGGCGAGACCGTGGTCGTGAGCGACCTCCTCGATACCGTCCACGAGGAAAGGGTGCCCGTACAGATGCACGGGCATGATGCCCTTCGTGCGGGCGGTGACCGCGGCACGGACCCGGGTCGGATCCAGGGTGAAGTGCGTCGGTTCGATGTCGACGAACACCGGCGTCGCTCCGGCCAGCACCACGGAGTTCGCGACCGCCGCGAAGGTGAAGGAGGGCACGATCACCTCGTCGCCCGGCCCCACACCGGCGGCGAGCAGTCCCAGGAGCTGCCCGCTCGTACCGGAGTTGACCGCGACGGTGGTGCGACCGTCCACGAACTGGGTCGCGAACTCGCGCTCGAACGCCGCCACCTCGGGGCCCTGCGCGAGCATCCCACTGCGGAGCACCCGTTCGACGGCTGCCACCTCGTCGTCGCCGATGAGCGGCGCGGCGGCCGGGATGAAGTCCTTCTGCATGGAGATGCCCTTCGTCGGGAACGGCTCGTCGAGAGCCGGATCGGAGGTGGAGGCAGGAATCGAACCTGCGTACACGGTCTTGCGGACCGCGACCTGGCCACTCGGTCACTCCACCGGGTCAGGTGTCCTCACGCGCCGGGCGGCGAGTACCCCTGCAGGAAGCGGCCGAAGCGCTGCACCGCATCGACCAGGGTCTCCGTCTCGGGCAGGAAGGCGATGCGCACGTGGTCGGTGTCGGCACCGTTGAAGGCGCGACCGTGCACGAGAAGGACGCGTTCCGCATCGAGGAAGTCGAGCACCAGGCGCTCGTCGTCGCGGATGCCGTAGACCTCAGGGTCGAGGCGGGGGAAGAGGTAGAGACCACCGCCCGCCTCGTGCACATCGACGCCGGGGATCGCGCGGAGCGCCGCCGTGGCGGCGTCGCGTTGCGCCGTCAGCCGCCCGTCCGCCGAGACGAGCGCATCGAGCGATGTGTCGTGCCCCAGTGCGGCCGTGATCGCATGCTGCGCGGGCACCGAGGCACACATCCGCATCGACGCCAGCAGCCGGAGGCCGGACAGGAACGGATCGTCCGCAGCGAACCCGGTCGCCAGCGCCCAGGCGGCCCGGTACCCGGCGACGCGATGGGTCTTGGACAGTCCGGCGAAGGTGATGCACGGCACGTCGGGGGCGACCTGCGCTGTGGAGACGTGCGTGAACCCGGGGTACACGACCCGGTCGTAGATCTCGTCCGAGAGCAGCAGCAGACCGTGGCGACGGGCCAGCTCCGCGATGCCCTCCAGCGTCTCCCTGGGGTACACGGCCCCGGTCGGGTTGTTCGGATTGATGACGACGACGGCGACGGTCCGGGGGCCGATCGCAGCCGCCATGGCATCGAGGTCGGGAAGCCACCCGGCCTCCTCCACACAGGGGTAATGCACGGGCTCGCCCCCGGCGAGGACGGTCGATGCGGTCCACAGCGGATAGTCGGGACTCGGGATCAGGACTTCGTCGCCCGGCTCCAGCAGCGCCTGCAGCGTGAGGCCCACCAGCTCGGACACGCCGTTGCCGACGGTCACCGCCTCGATCCCGAGGGACGGGAAGCCTGCCCGCCGTGCGTAGTGCGCGCGGATCGCCTCCCTCGTCTCCGGCAGCCCCGGGGATTCCGAGTATCCGTGGGCATGCGGAAGTGCCTCGCGGAGAGCCTCCACGATCACCGGCGGCGCCTCGAACCCGAACGGCGCCGGGTTGCCGATGTTCAGGCGCAGGATCCGTTCACCGCGGGACTCCAGCTCGGCCGCACGCGCGGCGACCGGGCCACGCAGGTCGTAGAGCACGCCGTCGAGGCGCGAGGATCGCCCGACCCGGAACGCGCTCCCGGCGTCTCCGGCCGTCATCCGTCCCCCTCGGCCGATGCCGGACCGGAGGCGGCGGCCACGTCGTCGGCCAGGCGTCGCAGGTCGGCGTCATCGAGGTCGTGCACGGTCAGCCGCAGGTGATGTTCACTGGCGGATTCGTCCTCCAGCGCGAACTCCGACCCCGGTCGCACGAGCCATCCGCGGTGCGCGAGCCGCGTGGCGACGACCCCCGCATTCTCCCGGACGTCGATCCACACGTTCAACCCGCTCTCCGCGGCGACATCCAGCCCTCGAGCGGACGCGAGGGCTGCGAAGGACCTGTTGCGCGCGGCATACCGGGCGCCTGCCTCCGCGACCAGCCGGTGCACTCCCTCGTCGCGCAGCATCGTCGCCGCGAGCTGCTGCATGACATGGCTCACCCACATGGTGCCGGGACTGAGCCGAAGGGCCAGCCGCTCAGCGGTGACCGGATCGGACGCCGTGAGGGCCAACCGCATGTCGGGGCCGAGGAACTTGGAGACCGACCGCACCAGCGCCCAGCGCTCCTGGGCGGGCCCGATGATGGTGGCGTACGGAGTCGGGGAGAGCAGCGAGAAGTGGTCGTCCTCGATCACCAGGACGTGGGGGTGCGGAGCGAGCACCTCGCGGAGCTCCTCGGCGCGGGCGGGAGTGATGCTGGCGCCGGTGGGGTTGTGGGCGCGAGGCGTGCAGATGATCGCGCGCACGCCGCTCTCCAGGGCCTCTCGGACACCCTCCACCGTCATCCCCTCCTCGTCGACCGGTATCGCGACCGGGGTGTAGCCGGCCAACCGCGCGGTCTGGATGCTGGACAGGAAGCACGGATCCTCCAGGCCCACCCGGTCGCCGTGCACGAGCGTCTGGGCCAGCAGGCGCTCCACCGCGTCGACCGCGCCCGCGGTGACCGTGAGCCGGAAGGGACGAGGCTGATCCTCCGCGATCCATCGGGTCCCCCACTCGGCGAGCTCGGCATCGATGACGGATTCGCCGTAGAGGACGGGATGGGGACGCACGGTCGCGAGAGCGGCGACGAGGTCGGGCAGCAAGGCGGCCTGGGGGTTGCCGTTGGCGATGTCGCGGAGTGCCGTTCCGGGCGTGAAGCCCTCATCCGGCGTGGCTGCAGGGCCGAGCACGGTCGTCCCGGTGCGCCCGCCGGTGGTCGCGATGCGGGCGGTGACGAGTGCGCGATAGGCGGCAAGGACGGTGTTGCGATTCACGCCCAGCCGCTCGGCGAGAGTGCGGACCGGGGGCAGACGGTCCCCCGCGACGAGCGTCCCCCGCTCGACGAGGTCGCGCACGCTCTCCGAGATCTCCGCGGCGGTGACACCGCTGATCGCGTCGGTGTCGCCGTCTCTGCTCTCCGCCGTGGCCATGACTCGACGGTAGGGGAGATTTTGACCTATGTCAAAATCCGGAATCGGTCGTTCCCGTCCGTCCCGCTGCCCGACGCACGCAGGCGGAGTTCAGGTACACCGGATACCGTTCAGGAGCGATCGGTCCCCCGGACCGCCCCCGCATCCCGCACGATCACCGCGATCCCCCGACAGAGGACACGATGACCCCCGGCACTTCGCCCCTCGCCGCTTCCGCCCCCGGCTACGACGGCTTCATCGGCTGGGTGCTCAGCCTCATCGAGACCCTCGGCGAGGTCGGTGTCGGTCTCGCGGTGCTCATCGAGACGTTCGTTCCCCCCATCCCCTCCGAGGCGATCCTCCCCGCAGCGGGCTTCCTGGCGTACGACGGGCGGATGAACGCCTGGGGCGCCTGGGCCGCAGCCACCATCGGCGGACTCGTCGGTGCGTGGCTCTGGTACGCGCTCGGCGCCGCGGTGGGCCGGGACCGCACGCGGCGCATCGTCGGGCGCATCCCCCTCCTCGACCACGACGACTTCGACAAGGCCGAGGCGTTCTTCGCCCGCTGGGGAGGCGGCGCCGTGCTGTTCGGCCGCTGCGTGCCTCTCGTGCGCTCCTTCATCTCGATCCCGGCAGGGATCGAGCGAATGGCCCTGTGGAAGTTCACGCTGTACACGCTGGTCGGCTCGGCGGTCTGGAACGGCATCTGGATCGGCCTGGGCTTCGCCTTCGGCCCCGCCATCCGGCCGATCCTCGAGCAGTGGAGCGGCGTGATCTCCGACGTGGTCGTCGGCCTGCTCATCCTGCTGCTCCTGGCGTTCGTCGTCCTTCGCATCCGTCGCCGCATGCGCGAGGCCGCCGCACGGCGCGCAGAGGACAACGGAGCGGCCTGAGCACCCTCCGTCCGGCGGCTCCACAGAGAAGTCCGCCGAGACGAAGGGCACCGGGACTCAGCCCCTCGGAGTGCCAGAACGAGCCGCGGCGGCGACGTCGGAGGGGATGACCAGCGTCGGCCTCGTGGCATGGTGGAGGACGTTCGCGGAGGTGCTGCCGAGCACCGTCGCGGCGAGCCCCCGTCGACCCCGCGAGCCGAGGACGATGAGCGTGCTGTCGCGTTCCTCCGCGGCGGCGATGATCGCCTCCGACGCGGAGACGACGCTGGACGACACCAGCGGTTCGGCGCGGAGGCCGAGCGTGCGGGCGAACTCCGCTCCTTCAGCCGCGACCTGCTCCGACGCGTCGAGGAGCGCCGCGTCCACGTCCTCCAGTCTCTCGAGCACCGGGTGCCCCTGAAGGTGCGCCGCAAGACCCTCCATCGGCT
Source organism: Microbacterium sp. UBA7513 (assembly GCF_002478345.1). Classification (NCBI taxonomy): domain Bacteria; kingdom Bacillati; phylum Actinomycetota; class Actinomycetes; order Micrococcales; family Microbacteriaceae; genus Microbacterium; species Microbacterium sp. UBA7513. Next base: position 60,489 of record NZ_DLNJ01000002.1, on the reverse strand, counting down.
GCCGGGCGAAGAAGATCACGGCCTCCGCCCCCGGGAACAGAGCCGCAGCGGCCTGCACCGCGGTGCGGGAGTTCGGGGATCCGTCGTAGGCGATCAGGACTCTCGGAAAGGACATGGTGTTCTCCTTCGTTCGGCGGGGCAGTTCCGGTTCCGCGGTGTTCACAGCGTGCGGGTGGAGATCGTCTCCACCGTCCGGTCGGGTCGGCGGGTGCGGAAGAGCACCGCGACGAGCAGGGCTCCGACCAAAGCGATCCCTCCGGCCGCGACGAACGCCGCGGAGTATCCGGAGGTGAGGGCCACGGCGTCGCCCAGGTGGCTCGCGCCGAAACCTGCGGCAACCGCCGACACCGCCGCGAGGCCGATCGCCGAACCGACCTGATAGCTCGTGTTGACGATGCCGGAGGCGAGGCCTCCCTCCTCCGGCGGTGCGGCCGAGATGGCCACCTGCAGGGAGGGGATGAACGCGAGCGCCTGCCCGAAAGCGACGACCAGCGACGGCCCGAAGGCATCGACCCAGTAGTTCCCGTCCGGGCGGATGAAGGCCATCCAGCCGAGGCCGGCGGCGAGCACGACCAGACCCAGGACGATGGGCACCTTCGGCCCGAACGCGGCGATCACCCGTGGAGCCAGCACGATCATCCCGAGCATGATGAGAGCCGTCATCGGCAGCAGGGCGGCTCCGGCGGGGAAGGCGCTGAATCCGAGCACCTGCTGCAGGTAGAGGTTGAGGAAGAACCACATCGGGATCCACGCGGCGCCGAGCAGCACCTGCGCGAGGTTCGCCGCACCGAGATTCGGCGACCGGAAGATCGACAGGCGCATGAGGGGTTCCCGCTTCACACGCTGGATGATCAGGAAGAGCACGAGCAGGACGACACCGGCGCCGATGGCGATCCAGGTCTCAGCCGCCACCCACCCGACGACCTCGGCGCGCACGATGCCGTAGACCAACGCGGCGAGCCCGAGGGTCACGGTGAGGGCCCCGAGGACATCGACGGAGCCCTTCGCGCCGAGGGCACCGCCGGGAAGCGCACGCCACATCAGGGCGAGGACCAGCACCGCGATCGGGACGTTGATGAAGAACACCCACGGCCAGGAGGCGAACTCGGTGATGACGCCACCGAGGAACACGCCCGCGGTACCACCGGCCGGCGCCGCCGCCCCGTAAAACGCCATCGCCTTCGTGAGCTCGCGCGGGTTCTGCCCGAACAGCATCATCAGCAGCGTGAGCGCGGCAGGCGCGATGAGGGCGGAGCCGGCGCCCTGCAGCACTCGGCCGACGAGTTCGGTGACGACGTCGCCGGCGAACCCGGCCACCAGGGACCCTGCTCCGAGGATGACCCACCCGGTCGCGAACATGCGTCGCGGCCCGAACAGATCGGACAAGCGCCCGCCCAGGAGCAGGAGGCCGCCGAGGGCGATCACATAGGCGTTGAAGACCCAGGAGAGGGTGTTCGGGGTGAACCCGAGATCCTCCTGCATCCGCGGCAGCGCCACGCCGATGATGGATGCGTCCATGATGACCATGAACTGCGCCAGGGCGATGAGGGTCAGCCCCCACCAGCGCGCGGGACTTCTCGTTGACGATGACACGTCGTGCTCCATTTCCGTCGGGAGGAGGCGCCGAACGACGCCTCTCGTGTTAATACCCTAGGGGGGTACGGTATTCCCGACAAGCGGAGGGACCATCGCCGTGAGCAGTCGCCGGAACCCTCAGCGCTTGCGATCAGGGCCGCTCGAACGCGCCGAGGCGCCGAAAGAACCATTCGTCGTCCCACCAGCCGGTCGCGCGCGCATGCTTGACGTCGTCCCAGATCCGGAAGAGGCCACGCCGCTCTGAGGCCCCGCGGGCGAGTGGACGACGGGCCGCTGCGCGCTCCCAGAGCCGGAGCCCCTCGGCCCCGTCGGCGAGGTGGAACAGGTCCAGCTCGCGGTGCGAGTACCGCGCGGCACCGGGATCGATCACTCCCGTCAACACGAACCCCTCCGGATCGACGAGGAAGTTGCCGGCGTGGCAGTCGTCGTGGATGAAGACGGGAGAGTCATCGGCGAGCGGACGGAGGAGGTCGGGCACCGCGCGTGCCGTCACACGGATACGCTCCCGGAGTCCTGGGTCGATGTGATCCGCCCCCTCGAGCCAGGAACCGAGGTCACGGACGTCCGCGGAGTAGCTGGCGAGGAAGCTGGGATGGGTGCCGCCGCGGAGGTCTTCGAACGCGGGCCCCTCCTGCGCATGCCAGTGGGTCACGACGTCCACGACCTGCTCGGCGAGAGCGTGCGCCGCCGCGGACGACGGCTCCGGCGTGGCTTCGGCGAGGGGCACTCCCGGCACATAGGTCTGCACCATGACCTCGCGGTCGCCCTCACGCCGCAGCGAGATCAGCTCCGGCACAGCGATCCCCGGCGGCGTCATCCGGCCGAGCGCGGCGAGGGCCACCGCCTCCCGCGCTGCGGTCCCCGGGCGATGGAAGGCCTTCACCACCCGGCGCCCGCCGGCGATGTCTTCGACACGGACGGTCGCATAGAACCCTTCGAAGACCTGCATCGACGCCCTCCCCGCGAACTCCGTCTCGCCCTGATCCTCGAACGTAGTCGGCACGCGACAGTCGGGAAAGCGCGGCGGTGTCGGCGGGGCAGGGCACGATGGGGTCATGACGGACGGCTACGACCCCGGGTTCCTCGGCATCCCGCTCCCCCTGCCCGCGCCTCCGATGACGGTGCGCACCCTGCCGGCGCCGCGGTTCACGGTGCTGCTGGACCCGGAGCGGCGGCTCGCCGCGGTGACAGCCGTCACCATCGACGGCGCCCGCCTGCGGGATCTCCCCCGGACGGGTGAGTGGCATCTTGACCCCCGGGTTCCCGAGGAGGAGCAGGCGGGGCCCGCCGTCTACGCCGGGAACGACCTCGACCGCGGGCATCTCGTCCGTCGCCGCGATCCGGGCTGGGGCGAGCTCGCCGACGCGCGCGCGGCCATGGAGGCCACATTCACCTACCCCAACGCCGCGCCGCAGGCCGCCGTCTTCAACCAGTCGAAAGACCTCTGGCTCGGACTGGAGGATCACGTGCTCGTGTATGCGGAGACCACCGCGCAGCGCCTCACGGTGTTCACCGCCCCCGTGCTCGACGAGGCCGACCCGCCGTATCGCGGCATCCGAGTTCCTCTGCGCTACTGGAAGATCGCAGCCTGGAATGCCGGGGGCCGACTCGCCGCCGCCGCGTTCCTCCTCGACCAGTCCGCGCTCGTGGACACCCGGGAGGGTGCTCTCGCCGTCGCGTCGCTCGAAGCCTTCCGCACCTTCCAGGTGCGGGTCGCCGAGGTGTCCGCCCTCACCGGGATCGACCTCGGCCCGCTGTCCGACGCCGACGTCCTCCCCCGACGCGGGATCCGAGAGAGCGGATGGCGCCCGCTGCACACGGCCGACGACATCGTCGTGTGACAGCGGACGCTCCGCCTCACTCGCCGGCGCGCGCGACCTCCAGCGAGGGGTAGTCGATGTAGCCCTCGGCGGTCGAACCATAGAACAACTCCGGGCGCGGTTCGTTCAGCTCGGCCCCGGTCCGCCAGCGCTCCACGAGGTCGGGGTTGGCAATGACCGGACGCCCGGCCGCGACCGCGTCCGCCCAGTCCTCGGCCACCAGCTCCTCGGCCGCGGCACGGGTGGTCTCGACGCCGAAGCCGGTGTTGACGATGAGCGGAGCGCCCGACGCCCGGCGGATGGTCTGGACGAGTTCCCCGGCCGGCTCGGGGTGCAGCACATCGACGAAGGCCAGTCCCAGAGGTGCGAGCCCTTCGGCGAGCGCGGTGTAGGTCGCGAGGACGTCGGCCGCGTCGTCCTCGATGACTCCCTGGATGCCGTGGGCCGGCGAGAGCCGGATACCGGTCCGGTCGGCACCCACCGCGGCGGCGACCGCCGTGGTCACCTCGATCGCGAAGCGCGCACGGTTCTCCGGCGAGCCGCCGTACTGATCGTCGCGGACGTTGGAGACGGGAGACAGGAACTCGTGGACGAGGTAGCCGTTGGCGCCGTGCACCTCGACGCCGTCGAAGCCGGCCGTGATCGCGTTGCGCGCGGCCTGGACGAACTCCTCGACGACCACAGGGATCTCGTCGAGGGTGAGGGCGTGCGCGACCGGCAGGTCGGCCTTGCCCTGGGGCGTCCGCGTCTGGCCGGGGGCGGCCAGGGCGCTCGGCGCGACGACGCGGGGCTCACCGGAGATCTCCGGGTGGCCGACCCGGCCGCCGTGCATGAGCTGCATGACGATGGTGCCGCCCTCGGCGTGCACGGCGTCGGCCACACGACGCCATCCGTCGATCTGCGCCGGAGTCACGATGCCCGGCTGCCCGGGGTACGACTTGCCTTCGAGGACGGGCCAGACCCCCTCCGAGATGATCAGCCCCTGCCCCGCGCGCTGGCGGTAGTACTCCTCGATGATCGCGGTCGGCACGCCGTCGGCGTCCGCACGCGTGCGGGTGAGGGGCGCCATGACGACGCGGTTGGACAGGTGCAGCGAGCCGAAGTCGGCAGAGTCGTAGAGAGTCACAGAGAGGCAAAGGACACGGCCCATCGCTGTATTCCCGTGAATCGACCACGTGGTCCGGGTGCATCAACCGCCCAGGTCGGCGACGAGGTTCGCGAAGTGGTCGAGATCGGCGGCCGTCCAGCCGCGCAGGCGCTCGCCGATGCGTCCCTCGTAGCGGGAGCGGGCGAGGGCGACGCGCTCCTCGGCCAGCGGGGTCGCCACCAAGACGCGGGCGCGGCGGTCGTCCGGATCCGGGATGCTCTCGACGAGTCCGAGCTGCTCGAGCTGGCGCACCTGTCGGCTCACGGCGGATTTGTCCGTCTGCAGCCGCTCGATGAGGGCGCCGGCCGAGGTCGCCCGTCCGGCCAGGATCGAGGTCAGGACCTGGTAGCCCAGCGGCTGGAGGTCCGGATGCACGGTGACGGCGGCTTCCCGCCATCCCACACGAATGCGCGCGAACAGCCGGCCGAGCTCGTGCTCGACGCGAGCGACCGCCTGGTCGAGGTCGTCGATCGGGGCGCCGTCGGCGGAGTCGTCGGGCGAGGCGCTCATATCGCCAGTGTACGGCGAAGCCCCGCGACCGTACGCGGTCGCGGGGCTTCGCTCAGACCTCGGCGAGGAGTCGGAACACCTTGGAGGCGGCCTCGATCTCGGCGGGCGTGAGCTCGTCGATCACGGCGCGGAGCCGGGTGCCGTACGCCTGACGGACGTCGGCGAGTGCGGTACAGGCGGACGGTGTCGCGGTGAGCACCCGAAGCCGGCCGTCGTGCTCGTCCGGCACGGAGGCGATCAGCCCGAGGTCCTCCAGCATCCGCACCTGGCGACTGACGACGGACTTGTCCATCTCGAAGCGCTCGGCGAGCTCGTGCGCGTTGGCAGAGCCCGCGCGGTCGATGAACGTGAGCAGCTTGTAACCGGCCACCTGCAGCTCCGGGTGGACCCGGGACGCCGATTCCTTCCACAGCGACCGGGTCCGCGCGAAGATGAGGTTGAGATGCGCCTGGAGGTCACTGAGGGCGGTGTCGACGTCGGGGGTGCCGACCGCCTCGGACGCGATCATGTCAGCGCTCCTGCTTCCGATCCTCGCGCTCGAGCACGCTCACCGACCCCGTGGTGGTCGTCGGTCCGGCCTGCCCGGTGCGGATCGCCCCCGTCGAGAGGTTCGCGCCGACCTCGGCCTCGGAGACCTCGATGACGGACTCCTCGGCCTGCTCGCGCAGCTGCTCCGCGGCGTTCTTGGTGGACAGCGGCTTGTTCTTGATGAACGCGATCGCGATGATCGCGATCACGGCCAGCGGGATGGCGAGGATGAACGCGTCCGCGATGCCGTGCCCGTAGGCGCTCTCGACGATCGTGCGGATCGTGTCGGGCAGCTCGCCCACCTTCGGCACGTCTCCGGAGCCCAGGCGCTCCAGGGCGCTGATCTCGTCGGGCGTGGTCGGGACGAAGCCCTTCAGGCCGTCCTTCATGAAGTCGGCGACGCTGGTCGACAGCAGCGATCCCATGACGGTCACGCCGATGGTGCCGGCGATCGTGCGGAAGAAGTTGACGTTCGACGACGCGGCACCCAGCTGCTGCGGTGCGGTGTCGTTCTGCACGATCAGGGTGAGGTTCTGCATGACCATGCCGAGGCCGGCGCCGAGGACGAACATGTACACGGCCACCAGGCTGAACGGAGTGTCGTAGCGCAGAGTGGCCATCAGGCTCACACCGATGGTGGCGAGGATCGAGCCGGTGACCATCCAGCCCTTCCACTTGCCGAAGCGGCTGACGAGCTGTCCGATGATGATCGAGGCGCCCATCTGACCGATGATCATGGGGATGGTCATCAGGCCCGACTCGGTCGGCGTGGCGCCACGGGCCAGCTGGAAGTACTGCGCGAGGAAGACCGAGGTCGCGAACATCGAGACGCCGATCGCGATCGAGGCGATGACCGACAGCGTGAAGGTGCGGTTGCGGAACAGCGACATCGGGACGATGGGTTCCTTGACGAAGAACTCCACCGCGACGAAGGCGGCGATGGCGACGCCCGCGGTGACGGCGAGGGCGATGCTGGTCCCGGAGTCCCAGTCGAACTGGCTGCCGCCCATGGAGACCCAGATCAGCAGGGTCGAGACGCCGACGGCGAGCAGGACGATGCCGAAGTAGTCGATGGACACCTTGGTGCCGCGCTGCGGCTTGGGCAGGTGCAGCGTGAACTGCAGCAGGACGAGCGCGACGATCGCGAACGGGACGCCGACGAAGAAGTTGGCGCGCCAGCCCCAGGCGTCGGTGATGACGCCGCCGAGCAGCGGGCCGCCGATCGTGCCGAGGGCCATGATGCCGCCGACGACACCCATGTACTTGCCGCGCTCGCGCGGGGAGATGATGAGGGCCACGGCGATCATGACGAGCGACATGAGGCCGCCGACGCCGATGCCCTGCACGACGCGGACCGCGATGAGCATGTTCGTGTCGGTCGAGAAGCCGGCGATGACGGTGCCGACCGTGAAGAGGATGAGCGAGATCTGGATGAGGACCTTGCGGTCGACGAGGTCGGCGAGCTTGCCCCAGATCGGCGTCGAGACGGCGGTGGCGAGAAGGCTCGCGGTGATGACCCAGGTGTACTGCGACTGGGTGCCGCCGAGGTCGGCGATGATGACGGGCATCGAGGTCGAGACGACCGTGCCGGAGAGCACGGCGACGAACATGCCGACGATGAGGCCCGAGATCGCGGTGAAGACCTCGCGGGCCGAGCGCGCGGTCTCGGAAGAGGATGAGGTGTGTGTCACGGGGGAATGCTCCTGCATAGAAAGTTGATCGAGATCAACCATACGCCGATAGTTGCGGTTTCGCAACTATCGGCGTGCACTCCCCACCGCCGCTCAGCCGCAGAAGGAGGAGAGTCCGTCGTGGAGGCGCTCGATCGCCTCGACGGTCTCCGGGGCCTGAAGGTCGGTCATGCCGCCGAGCTGATCGGCGCCGGAGCGGATGAGGTCGCCGAGCTGCCCGTCCATACCGTCCGCGACGCCGTCGAGGGTGGCGACGAGGTCGTCGCGGGCGGCGTCAAGCTGTTCTGCGGACGCGTCGCCCTGACTCAGCAGCTCCTGATACTGCGTGTACGCGCCATCGATGGTCGCGCACGTCTCCGCCACCGGGACCCCGAACGCATCACCCGCGGTCTGGGTGATCTGGGCGCACCCCGCGAGGAGGCCGACGGCGAGAAGCAGAGGGACGAGGGCGATTCGGCGCATGCCCCGAGGGTAGCCGCGCCGGCTGGGGCGCGGCTGACCCTCGGGCGGTGCGGCGGTCACCCGCCGGACGGATTCTCCAGGGGCTTGCCCTCGTCGTCCGTCGTCTCGCGCTTGAGCACGTCGTCGGTGTTCTCGCCGCTGTCGTCGGGGGCGCCGCCGGACGCCGTGTCGGCTTCCTCGTCGGCGCCCGGAGTGCCCTGCGTGTTCTGGGGGTCGCTCATGCTCTCCTCCTCTGTTCGGTCCCCCGACCGTACGTGCGCCCGTCGCGGCTGATGCAGGGGGTTGACCGGGCGCGCGTCGGCGGCCACACTGCCGTCGCCCGCGGTGTCAGTCCAGGGCCCAGAGCCGCTCGATCGGGACCGCCCGCCCGAGGATGCGCTCCGCCGCACGATGCCCGGAGAACAGGGCCGCCGGCACCGTGGCCGGATCGTCGGTCCACGTGGCCTCGCCCGCGAGGTGCAGCACGCCGCCGACCGGGGTGGCGAGGTCGTCGTGATCCGCGGTGGTCGACCCGACCGTCATGTACGCGTACGACCCGTGCGCGAACGGATCGTCCTGCCAGGCCGTGCGGCGCATCCCGATCGGATCGGGGATTCCGTCGCCGTAGAGCCGGCGGAGCTGCGCCATGATCGAGGCCTGCACCTCCGCATCGCTCCAGTCCCGCGTGGCTGCCGCGGCGGGCCCGGCGGCGAAGGTGAGCAGGAGCGGCTCGTCGTGCAGCGCGGTGAGGTCGTACCAGGAGTGCCACCACCGCGCCTCGGGGCCCTGCTGCCGGAGGGCGTACACCCCGTCTTCCCAGAACCGCGCGGGGAACCGCAGGAACACCTTCTCGAAGGCGTTCATGCGCAGCCGCCCCAGCGCCTCGGCGTTCACCGGCGGCAGCGGAGGGACGATCTCCATGGTCCCGGCCTGCAGCACGCCGACGGGAACCGTGATGACGGTCGTGTCCCCGGAGAAGTCGCCATGCGAGGTCCGCACCCAGACGCCCTCGTCGCTCCAGTCGACACGGGTGACGAGGTGCTCCAGCCGGATGTCGAGGCCTTCGGCCAGGCGCTCCGGGAGCACGACGTACCCGTCGGGGAACACGACCTCGTCGCCCTCGATCGCGTCGTCGTCGAGGCCGTGCGCGGCGAGGTCCTCGATCCACGCCCCGTACTGCTCCTCGGCGCGATGCTCCAGGTACTCCCGCACCCGCTGCGTACGCTCGGCACTCCATCCCTGGCGCGAGAGGGCCTCGTCCGTGACGTCGCGGTAGGAGGCCGTGGGGCGGGAGGCGGCGATGATGTCCGGGAGCACGGCGTCCACCGCGTGGACATCGGCGGCGAAGGCGCGTGTCTCCTCGGCGGAGAGCGGGCGCCCGTCGGGGCCGTGATAGGCGATCGGCCGGCTGTCCACCTGGAAACCGCCGACGGTGAACTCCACGGTCCGCATGCCGAAGGCCTCGGCGGCCGCCGCCACCGGACTGCCGTCGACACCGTGGATCCACGAGGCGCCGAGATCGACGACACCGTCGGTCCGATCCGTGTGCACTCTGCCGCCGATCCGGTCGCGCGCTTCGAGCACCACGACCGTCCGTCCGGCATCCTGCAGCAGCCGGGCCGCTGTCAAACCCGCCACGCCCGCGCCGACGATCACCGTGTCGACCTGCTCCATGCGCTCCTCCTCGCAGCCCCTCCGCAGGGAGCCGTGCCCCGACGATAGCCCAGCCCGGCACCCGCCGACAGGGCCGCGGAGCCCGACGACCCGCCCGCGATGCCGGGCTCAGGCGGCGTGCTGGATGAGTCCGAGCAAAGTGCCGTCCGGGTCGAAGAACTTCAGGAAGAGGGCGAAACCGCCGTCGTCGAAGCTCACCACGTCGACGCCCTCCGCCGCGAACCGCTCGGCGAGCGCATGGATCTCGGTCGTGCGCAGGAAGAAGAGCGGCCGCTCCTCCCCCGACACCGTGAGCTTCATCGGCGCGTGCCCTGGCGCCTCCCACAGCATGAGGTCGGGACCACCCTCGGCGCGGAGCATGGCGCTCGACCCGTAGTGGGTGAGGACGCGGAAGCCGAGCAGACGCTCGTACCACGCGATGGACGCCGCGAGGTCGGCGACGGGCAGCTGGATGTGATCGAGTCCGGCGAGGACGGATGTCATGGGAAAACCCTCCGTGGTCGTGTCCGTTCACGGTAGCGCCACCCACCGACCACACCGCGCGCCGGATGACAACCCCCTGGGCGTCGCACGCGGCACAGCGCACCCGCCGACCTCACGCTGACCGTTCCGCCCGTTCCTCAACTATTGTTGAGGTCTACGGAAGGGCGACGGATGGAACCGGACGATCTCCTCCCGATCGGGGAGGTCACCCGACGCACGGGCGTCGCGCCCTCCGCACTGCACTTCTACGAGCAGCTCGGCCTCATCGCCTCGACGCGCACGCCCGGAAACCAGCGGCGGTATCGCCGCCACATGCTGCGACGGATCTCGATCATCGTCGTGGCCAAACGCATCGGCATCCCGCTCAGCGAGGTCCAGGAACTCTTCCAGACCCTGCCCGTCGATGCCCCGCCCTCACACGGCGATTGGCGCCGCGTGGCGAAACGCTGGCGCGCCGAGCTCGAGGAGCGGCGGACCCAGCTCGAGCACCTGCAGCGCGAGCTCGCGGGCTGCATCGGCTGCGGCTGCCTGTCCCTGAAGGCCTGCCGCCTGCTGAATCCGGAGGACGCCCTCGGCGAGAACGGCCCCGGCCCCCGCCGCATCTGAGGCCGGGGGCGTCCGCCTCGGCCGGGTGCCCGAAGGTAGGGTGGTGCGGAGCTCGGATCGGTGAGAGCGTGGAGACATCCCCACCAGCGATCAGCGTGGTTGCGCCTCGTGGCAACGGGTTCCTGTGGAGATGGAACGAAGGATCCATCGAATGGGCAGGTTCATCTATGAGGGCGGTCCGAAGATCGAGATCGAGGACCGCCCTCTCACACACATCCAGCTCGTCATGACGACGAAGCTCCGGCGCGGCGAGCCGATGCCGTTCTCGTGGAAGGAAGACGCCTCTGTCGGGGGGCGGTCGGACGACGGTCTGGGTGCATGCGCACTCGAACATCGTGTTCAAGTTCTTCGGCAACAGGCCTCCGGCCATCAACCGGCGGTGGGTGGACGCGCTCGCGTTCACCGCGAACACGCTGCACGGCCTATACCTGGTGCCGGAGCCGACCGAGTCGAGCAGCGCCTCCCGGCAGCTCGCGGGTCTCACCGTCTGACATCGGCACCGCCGAAGCGGAGGGCAGGCCCGAGGACTCAGTCCTCGAGGTCGGCGTCCTCCTCTTTCGCCTTCTCAGCCTTCTCCTGGGCCTTCTCCACGTCCTTCTCGGCGGCCTCCTGCGCCTTCTCGGCCTTCTTCTGCGCGTCCTCCTCGGCCTTCCGCTGCTCGTCGGCGGCCTTCTGCGCGGCCTTCTCGGCGGCCTCCTGCGCCTTCTCGGCCTTCTTGTCGTCCGGCAGGTCGGGCTTCGGTTCCGGGGCGGGGGCGTCGACCGGGGTCACCGGCTCGTCCGCCTCTTCCGGCACGGTCGCTGGCACGACGACTGCCGGTGTGGGCGACGAGCGCGGACTCGGCTCGGTGTCGACGGGGGTCACCACGGGATTCGGGTTGAGCGCTCCCGCGGCCCAGAGCGTTCCGGCGACGGTGAGGGCGACCGCGACCGCCACGGCTCCGGTCAGGAGTCCGCGGCGTCGCCGCGCACGCTGCATCCGCGGACCCCGAGTATGGAGAACGACCCCGTCGGGGGGCTGGCGGCGAGGAAGCACGAGGGTCGGCGTCGGCGCCGACGGCGCGGTCGACGCCTGCTCCGCGAACGCTGCCGCGGCGATCGGAGCCGGCACCGCGGGCCGCGGGGGAATCGAGGGGTCGTGCGCGAGCGCGGACACCGCCGCGAAGACGCCGGCGGCGCTCGGCCGGTCCCCGGGGTCCGTTGCGGTCATCCGCTGCAGCAGCGCGGACCAGGCGGGACCCACTGAGTCCGGGATCGTGGGCGGTTCGATCAAGCGGGCCAGGGTGGCACCGATCCCCTCCGCCTCCGCGAAGGCGCGCTCGCCCGTGAGCGCTTCGCGCAGGACAAGCCCCAGTGCGTAGATGTCGGCGGGCGGCGCGGGCGCGGCGCCGTTGAGCTGCTCCGGCGCCAGATACGCCGCGGTGCCGATCACTGTCCCAGGCGACGTCAGCCGGGCCGCATCCACGAGCACCGAGATCCCGAAATCGGCGAGCTTGGCCCCAGACCGGCTCCCCACGAGGGAGCGCCCCGTGAGGAGGACGTTGGAGGGTTTGATGTCGCGGTGCACGATCCCCGCGCCGTGCACGACGTGCAGGGCCTCCGCGAGATCGGCCGCGAGCGCCGCCACCTCGGACGAGGACAGCGGCCCCTGGGCGATCCGCTCCGCGAGGGTCGGGCCGTCGACGAACTCCATCACCAGGTACTCGGCCCGTCCCGGATGCAGCTGCGCGTCGTACAGCGTGACCAGCGCGGGGTGGTTGAGTGAGGCGAGCACGGTCATCTCGCTGCGGGCCCGATCGGAGGCGGCCCCCTGCTCGGTCTCCGCCCGGAGCATCTTGATGGCCACCGTGCGCCCGAGCAGCGAGTCCTCCGCGCGGTACACGCGCGCCATCCCGCCCTGCCCGACGCACTCCCGGAGGTGGTAGCGACCATCGAGCAGCGCCTCAGTGGGAAGCGAGTCATCCGTCATCGTCGAATCCTCCTGCCGCGGCGTCGGGAGCGGCGCGGCGAGACCCCACTGTAGAAGCGCGGTCGGCAGCCGTCTCGGGCCTTGACAGACGGGCCGTCGATGGGGAGGTCTCAGACCGCGGGAGAATGGGACATATGCCCGCGCGTTCTCCCCAGCGACTGCTCCTCTCCGTCCGCCGGCTGCTGCACACCGATCCGTCCACCGTCGCCCACACCGAGGCGATGCCCGTGATCGACGAGCACACCGTTCCGCGGGTCCTCGATCTGGCGACGCGCATCGGAGAGTCGATGTTCGCGGTCGGCGCCTCGGCGCACGAGGTCACGCTCGCGATCACCCGCGTCTGCGAGGCGTATGGCCTCAAGGGCGTCCAGGTCGACGTGACCTACAACTCGATCACGGTGTCCTTCCACCTCAGCGGGGAGGTCTGGCCGGAGACGCTGGTCCGCGTGGTCCGGGTCGCCGCCCCCGACCACGCCAAGCTGCAGCGCGTGCAGGCGCTCGTCGCCGACATCGACGGCGGACTGGATCTGGAGTCCGCGCGCACCGCGTTCCGAGTCATCCGCCGCGTGCCCTTCCGCTATCAGCAGCCCGTGGTGATCGTCGCACGGGCGCTCCTCGCGGTCGGAGTGAGCATCATGCTCGGGGCCTCTCCGCTCATCGTGGGTCTCACGTTCGTCGCCGCGCTGGGGGCGGCGCTCACCCAGGCGGGCCTGGCCCGGCTGAGGGTGCCGCTGTTCTTCAGCCAGATCGCCGGAGGCCTCGTCACCACGGTCGTCGCGGTCGCCGTGTCCGCGCTCGGCAGCGCGGGGATCGATCCGTTCGTCGGCATCCGCCCGTCGATCATCGTCGCCTCCGGAATCGTGCTCATGCTCGCGGGACTCACGGTGGTGGGCGCCGCGCAGGATGCCATCGACGGCTTCGCGCTCACGGCCGGCGGCCGCATCCTCGACCTGACGATGCAGACGCTCGGGGTGGTGATCGGCATCCTCGTCGGCCTGGAGCTCGGCGGCGTACTCGGCTTCACGATGGAGCTGCCGGACGATCCCGCGCCCTTCGGCCCGCTGCTCAATCAGTTCGTCGGGGCCGTCATCATCGCGGTCGCCGTGGCCGTATTCAACGGCGCGGGCATCCGCATCATCCTCGTCAGCGCCCTGCTCAGCGCCGTCACCCTCGCCGGGTACGCCAGCACCGTCGCGCTCCAGCTCCACCCGGCCGCGGCGAGCGCGGTCGGAGCGCTGCTGGCGAGCTTCATCGGCATGCTCATCGCGCACAACCTGCACGTGCCCTCGGTCGCGGTGACGACCGCCGCGATCGTCCCGCTCGTGCCCGGTGTCGCGGTGTTCCAGGGCCTTCTCGAGGTCGTGCACGCAGCGGGCACCTCCACCGGGATGCTCACCGTGGGCGGATCGCTGATCGACGCCGCCGTGATCGGCATCGCCCTCGCCTCCGGCGCCTCCCTCGGGCTCTACCTCGGAACGCCGGTGCGAGCGACCCTCGCCGGCGTCGCGAAGACCAGGGCGCGTGTGCGCCGCTGACCCGACGGCGTCATCCCGCCGAGGTGTCGGCGGCGAGGTCGAGCACCCACGCGTTGATCGTGAGCTCAGCGCCGCGGAACTGCTCCGTGAGGGTTCCCTGACGAGTGAATCCGCCCCGCTGACACACCGCGTTCGACGCCGGGTTGTCGACCCCGGGGAACGCGAGCAGCGAACGCCCGTCCCCTACGCGATCGCGGAGGAGATCGACGAGCAGAACCAGAGCCCGGGCAGCCACTCGCCGGCCCTGTGCAGCGGGCAGCACGAACCAGCCGGTCTCCCACGCCGGTTCGTCCTGCCACGTGATCCGCCACGCGCCGATCGAGCCGAGAGGCTGCCCGGCGTGGTCGACGATCGCGAACATCAGGGCCTCGTCCTCCGCGACGAGGCGCAGATACCTCTCGTGTCGCGCCTGCACCTCCGCTGCGCTCTCCGGCCCGTTGAGGTGCGCCGTCATCTCTGGGGTGTTCGCCGCCCGCAGGAGAGGGAGATCATCGGCCGACCAGGGCCGGAGGCTCAGTGTGTCCACGCTCGGAGCCTCGCACGCCCCACCGACACCGGACACGACGGTGCGCCCGCCGCGGACGGCTCCACGACGGGCGCATCGGCCGGGTCTCAGTGGCCGCCGAGGTCCTTGACCAGCTCGGCCTCGTCCTCCTTCGACAGCGAGGTCTGCACGACCGTGCCGTTGTACGGGGCCAGCGCCTCGGCGAACTTGTCCTCCGTGAGCTTGAGCGCGTAGATGACGACGGCGGACTTGCCGGCCGTCACGGTGGCCTTCACGCGATCGCGGAAATCGGCGTCGATGCCGGTCTTGTCGAGTCCCGCGAAAAGCGCCCCGAGCAGACCGCCGAACACCAGCCCGGCAACAGGGATGAAGAACAGGATGCCGATCAGCGCACCGAACAAGGCGCCGGAGGCGACTCCGAGGCCGATCCTGCTCCCGGCCCCCGGGTACTCCACCTTCGTCTTGCCCTCGCCGTCCACCTTCACGAGCGCGAGGCCGGCGAGTTCGACGACGAGGTCGTCCTGCAGGGCCTGGACGCGGTTGTAGGCGCCCTCCGCGTCGCTCTCGGTGTCATAGGAGATGACGATCAGTTCAGCCATGGTTTCCTGCTTTCGGTTGCGATCGGAGATGCTCTCCACGCGCGCAGAGGCACCGGTCTTCGCCACCGACCCTAGGCGCGCCCCTGCGGACACGACAGAGCAGCCGCCGATGTTCACCCTGGTGACTCCGCAGCGGCGATGTCGGTGGCCTCGCCTAGCGTCGCTGTCGTGCCCGAGCCCGTGCAGCAGTGGTGGGCGAGACGCCAGTTCTCGCGCGGACTCGACGTGCCCTACGCGGTGGGCACCTACCGGGCGGCGTGGGCGGCCTACCCCGAGCTCATCCGGCAGTACCACCCGGAACTCAACCACGGCATCGCACTCTCGCAGATCCCGTTGGCGGCCGATGTGCTGCTCTGCTGGGAGTGCGCCGTCGGCCACCTGTTCGCGGCGACGCCGACCGAGCAGCGCGAACGCCCGGGGCGGGTGCGACGGCGCTCGTCCTGGTGCCCCGAATGCACGGCGCTGGCGCGTCCGCAGTCCGTGGTCCTCGGAGAGGCGCGGGCGCTCCCCGCCCGTCCGAAGAAGCCGGCGCCGCCGCTGTGCACGAAGACCCCCGCGCTGCCGACGGGGACCGCGTTCCTGAGTGTGTGCGCTCCGAAACCCGCCTCGGCGGCCGAGGGGAAGCTCCGGCGGGCGCTCACCGAACGGCTGCTGTTCCCTGACGACGTCAACGCCATCAAGGTCGCGCGGCCGTTCTTCCGGCACACGGAGGTGTGGCCCGACATCCTGCTCCCGGAGCTGCGGATCGCGATCGAGTACGACACGGTCGGCCGGCACGGGCTGGAGCACGTCGGGAAGAGGGAGGAGACCGATCGCCGGAAGGACCGCGCAGTACGCGCCGCCGGCTGGGAGGTGGTGCGCGTGCGGATGGGGACGCTCGAGCCGCTCGGGCCGTTCGACCTCCCGCTCGCCTCCCTCGGCGCGAGCGGCATCACCCGGCTGGTCGACCGGCTCCGGGACATCCGCGGAGCCCTCCTGGTCGACGCCTACCTGCGCTGAGGGAGCCCGCTTCCCTTCACGATGCGACCGACTCGTCCCCGCGCCGCTCCCGGGGAGAGCCGAGGGCGACGGTGGAGAGCAGGCCGAGAGTGAGGAAACCGGCCGCCGTCCAGGCCGCGTAGCGGGTGCCGTCGGAGAACGCGCTGCGGGCCGCCTCGGCGAACGGCGCCGTCTCCGGGTTCTGGTCGAGCCCCGCGATGGCGGCGCCGGCGCTGTCCACGACGGCGGAGACCACCTGGTCGCGCGCCGCCGACGGCACGCCGCGGTCATCGAGTGCCGCCCCGAGCACGACCGCCGTGCTCGTGAACAGGACGGTGCCGAGCACGGCCACCCCGAGCGCCGCGCCGAGCTGACGAGACGTCGACTGGGTGCCGGACGCGGCCCCGCTGTCCGTAACAGGCACGTCGGCGAGCACGACGCCGGTGAGCTGCGCGGTCGCGAGCCCCACACCGAGCCCGTACACGAAGAGGAACGGAACGAGGGGCACCCAGGACGCCTCTGGGGCGATCACGAGCCCCACACCGGCGACGCCGACGATCTCGGCGAGGAGCCCGACCCTGACCACCCAGACCGGGGCGATCCGTCCGCTCGCGGCACCGGCCACTCCGCTGGCGAGGAAGGATCCGCCCGCGAGGGCGAGCAGCAGCAGACCGGTCTGCAGCGCGTCGAAGCCGAGCACGAACTGCAGCCAGAGCGGGAGCGCGAGGATGAGGCCGAACTCTCCGAGGGACACGACGGCGGCGGCGATGTTCCCGTTGCGGAACGACGGGATCGCGAACAGGCGCAGCGCGAGCAGGGTGGAGCGTCCGTGTCGTTGGCGGTGCAGGCCCCAGGCGATGAACGCGACCAGCCCGAGGCCCGCGAGGGCGAACGCGAACGGGATGGGCGAGAGCTCCCCCGGCCAGGTCCAGCCGCCGATCTGCGGGCGCTCGTCCACGAGCCACCAGCCGTACGTGCGGCCCTCGATGAGCGCGAAGACGAGACTGCCCATCGTCACGACCGAGAGCACGGCCCCCACCACGTCGATCCGTTCCGTGCGCTCTCCACGCGATTCGGCCACGGTCAGCAGCACACCGACGACGATCAGCAGGCCGAGCGGGATGTTGATGCCGAACGCCCAGCGCCAGGAGAAGGCGGTGGTCAGCCACCCGCCGAGGAGCGGCCCCACGGCCGCCATGCCGCCGATGGTCGAGCCCCAGACGGCGAACGCGACGCCGCGTTCCCGCCCGCGGAAAGTCGCGTTGATGATCGACAGGGTGGTCGGCAGGATCATGGCACCGCCGACGCCCTGCACCAGCCGGGCGAGGATGAGGATGCTCCCGCTCGGCGCGGTGGCGGCGAGGACGGAGGCGGCGGCGAACACGACGACACCGACGATCATGAAGCGGCGACGACCGAAGCGGTCGGCGAGGCTGCCGAAGACGAGCAGGAGGGCGGCGAAGACGAGGGTGTAGGACTCCTGCACCCACTGCACCTCGGTCGAGGTGATCCCCAGGTCGTCGACGATGGCCGGGATGGCGACGTTGACGATCGTCGAGTCGACGATGATGAGGCTGACGGCGATGCTGATGAAGACCAGACCCGCCCAGCGCCGGCGTTGCAATCTGTCCATGTTCGCTAGCCTAGTTAGATACTTGAATGGAAAGCAGTTTTATCCGTTCTCTCCCGCGAGCGCAACCCCCGTGCGCACGGACGCGCGGAGCGCGATGATGCCCTCATGAAACTCGTCTCCTACGCCGGCCAGCAGCTCATCACCTCCGACGACATCGCGGAGACGCTGCTGACCCTGGCCGCCGCCATCGCCAGGGAGGGCGAGTCCGAAGCGGTCGAGATCCCGATCCTCTTGGAGGGCGAGAAGGACTGGGCCGATCTCCTCGTCGGCGTCGGCAACGACGTGCTCGTCAGCCCTCACCACGCCGTGGACGCCGACCCGGACTTCTCCGCCGAGGTCGATGAGCTGCGGTCCCACCGCCTGTTCCCGAAGCCGCCGAGCGAGACGTCATCGCCGGGCGACATCGAGGTCCCGGCGCTCTCCGACTTCGACATGGGCCACGGACTCTGATCGCGCTCCGCTGAGCGACTGCCCCCTCAGCGCGACGTGGGGAGCCGCGCACCGTCGCGGAGCGCGACCTCGCGGTCGGCATCGGCGATCAGGGTCGCATCGTGCGTGACACAGAGGACGGCCGCCCCGCGGTCCGCCTCCTCGCGCAGCACTGTCCGGATGCGACGGACCGATGCGGCGTCCAGGCCCGTCGTCGGCTCGTCCACGAGCAGGATGCCTGCTTCCCCCGCGAGCCCTTGAGCCAGGAGCACACGCTGCTGCTGGCCGCCGGACAGCGTCGCGAACGGCAGACGCTGCAGTGACGACACGGCGGTGCGCTTCATCGCCGCCACCACCGCCGCACGCGCCCGTCGATCCCGCCGCCGGAAGGCCCCGAGCCGACGCCACGTCCCGACCGTCACGACGTCTCGCGCGGTGAGCGGAAGGCCGGCGGGCACCGCGGCGCGCTGCGGCACGAAGGCGATCGCACCGGTCACGCTCCGCCGCCCTCCGGTCGGTGAGCGCACCCCGGCGGCCACCTCCAGGAGCGTCGACTTCCCCGCGCCGTTCGGACCGGTGACGACGACGAACTCCCCCGCCTCGACCTTCAGGGTGAGGCGGCGCAGCGCCACGCGGTCGCCGAGCCGGACGGAGACGTCGTCAAGACACACGGCGCCGTCGGCAGCGCGGGAGATTCTCGTCATGTCTCCAGTTTATGAATTTGATAATCATTCTCAATTACGAATAGGCTCGCGTTCCGTGACCCTCTCGCTCGCCGCCCTGCTCACCCCGTTCACGCTGGAGTTCTTCCAGCGCGGACTCGTCGGCGGCGCTCTCGTCGCGGTCCTCTGCGGGGTCGTCGGCACCTGGGTCGTCGTTCGAGGGATGGCCTTCCTCGGCGAGGCCCTGGCCCACGGGATGCTGCCCGGCGTCGCGCTGGCCACGGTGCTCGGGGCACCCGTGCTGGTCGGCGGGGCGGTCAGCGCCGTCGCGATGAGCATCGGCATCGGCGCCCTGCAGCGACGCGCCCGACTCTCCTACGACACGAGCATCGGCCTGCTCTTCGTCGCGATGCTGGCCCTGGGGGTGATCGTCATCTCCCACTCCGGGAGCTTCGCCACGGATGCGACGGCGATCCTCTTCGGCGACATCCTCGCGATCACCCGCGCCGACCTTCTCCTGCTCGCCGCGGCCGCGGTCCTGGGAGTGACGGTCGCCACCCTCTGCCATCGGCCGTTCGTCGCGCTCGCCCTCGACGCCCGCATCGCGACGGTGCTCGGGCTGCGACCACGGTGGGCCCAGGCGGCCCTGGTCGGACTGGTGACCCTCGCGGTGGTGGCGTCGTACCAGGCGGTGGGCTCGCTGCTCGTCGTCGGTCTGCTGCTCGCGCCGGCTGTCGCCGCCGGACAGTGGACGTCCCGTCTGCCCACGCGGATGGCGCTCGCGTCGGTGTTCGGCGTGGCGGCCGTCCTCGTCGGCCTCCTCGCGTCCTGGTATGCGGCCACCGCTGCGGGAGCGTCCGTCGCCGCCGCCGCGATCAGCCTCGCCGGTCTGTCCTGGGCGGCACGGGTCGCCGTGCGAACCCGGCGACCGATCGCCCGTCCCGCCCCGGTTGCCGCCTCCTGACTCGTCCCGAAAGGCTCTTCGTGCATTCCCGCTTCCTTCCCCTCATCACCGTCGCCGTCCTGACTCTGCCTCTCGCGTCCTGCGCCGGACCCTCGACGCCGGGCCTGACCGCCCCCTCCTCCGCCGACGGACACGGCGCGATCGCCGGAGCGGAAGAGGTCGCCGAAGCGCAGCTCGGACTCACGACCATCGACGCGCAGGGTCGGGTCACCCACCTCGACCTCCTGGACGAGAGCGTCACCGACATCGGCACGGTGGCCGCCCCGGAGAGCATGACGACCGACGGCCGGTACCTTTTCGCAGACACCGGCGACGGCGTCGAGGTCGTCGACAGCGGCGTCTGGACGTGGGACCACGTCGACCACTTCCACTACTACCGCACCGCTCCCGCACTGCTCGGCGCGGTCGGGGGCGACGGGTCGGCGACGGTCGCGACGACGAACAGCTCGACCACCGGCGGCACCGGCATCTCCTTCTCCGGGTCCGGAGACGCCGTCCTCCTCGACACGGAGGCCCTGTCGAAGGGAGAGATCCGTGAGTTGTTCCGCGTCGAGCGATCCCCGCACGAGGGGCTGGTGGTGCCGGTCGGGTCGTTCGCGCTGGTGACCGAAGCCGAGGGGGACACGGGCGGAGTCGTCGTCGGCTACACGGCGGACGGCGAGCGCACCGGGCTCCGGGAGGAGTGCGCCGTAGCGACCGGCACGATCACGACCAGGGTCGGCGCGGTCATCGGCTGCGCCGACGGTGCCCTGCTCGCCCGTGTCGAGGCCGGGGCGCTGACCGTGGACCGCATCCCGTACCCGGATGGAGCGCCGGCCGGAGCCGTGTCCGCGTTCCACAACCGCGAGGGGCGCCCCACGGTCGCCGGCCTCGCCGGACCGACCGACATCCGGGTCCTCGACACCCGCGCGCAGGCCTGGACGCTGCTCACCGCCCCCACTCCCCTCGCGCAGGTCACCGCGGTCGGCGATGAGGACGACACCCTCCTCGCGCTGACGCAGGACGGACGCGTGCTCGTGCTCAGCGCGCTCGACGGGACGGTGCGGGCGGAGACCACCCCGCTCGTGGCGGCATCGCTGGCGGCGGGCGAGGCTCCGGCCCTCATCGCCGATCAGCACCGCGCCTACCTGAACGGCCCGGCGGAGCACCGGCTGTTCGAGATCGACTACGCCGACGACGCCCGCCTCGCGCGGACCTTCGATACCGCCGACGCCCCGGCGTTCGTCGCCGAGACGGGACGCTGACATGCGCCTCCTGCGCCCCCTCGCCGCGGTTCTCGCCGCGCTGACCTCCGCCGCTCTGACCGCCTGCGCCCCTCCCGCCGATACGCGGCCGGTGGTCGTCGTCACGACCAACATCCTGGGCGACGTGGTCGGCGAGCTCGTCGGCGATCAGGCGCGCGTCGTCACCCTCATGAAGCCGAACGCCGACCCGCACTCGTTCGAGATCTCAGCGCAGGAGGCCGCCACGCTGCGGGACGCCGACCTGCTCGTCTCCAACGGACTCGGGCTCGAGGAGGGTCTGCAGCAGCATCTCGACGCGGCCGTCGCGGCCGAGGTGCCGTCCTTCGTCGCAGGCGACGCGATCGACGTCCTGGACTACCGCGACGGCGACGCCGCGGGAATGCCGGACTCCCACTTCTGGACCGATCCGGCGCGGATGATCGACGTCGTCGACGCCCTGGAGCCCGCCCTGGCCGCGCTCGACGGGGTCGACGCCGACATCCTCGCGGCGGACGTCGCCGACTACCGCGAGGAGCTGACGGCGCTCGACGATGAGATGACGAGCGCGTTCGCCCGGATCCCCGACGACCGTCGGGCGCTCGTGACCAACCACCACGTCTTCGGCTACCTCGCCGACCGCTTCGACTTCGAGGTCGTCGGCGCCGTCATCCCGGGCGGCACCACGCTCGCGGCCCCCTCGGCCTCCGACCTCGCCGATCTGGTGGGTGCCGTGGAGGAGACGGGTGTGCCCGCCGTCTTCGCGGAGTCCTCCTCCCCCGACCGCCTCGTCCAGGCGCTGGCCGAAGAGGCTGACGTCCACGTCGCGGTGATCGAGCTGTTCACCGAGTCGCTCACCGCGGAAGACGGCGGCGCCCCGGACTACCTGACCATGATGCGCGTCAACACCGAGCGCATCGCCTCCGGTCTCACCCGTTGAGACCACCCCTCACAAGAAAGAAGCACCGCATGAAGCCACTCCCCCTGCGCCGGGCGCTGGTCGGGGCCGTCGCCCTCGGCGCCGCCGTGACGCTCGCCTCCTGCTCGACCACGGCCGGAGCCGGATCCGCGAGCGACGCCCCGGAACCGGACGCCGGCCCCCGCGTGGCCATCTCGTACGAGGGCGGCATCCTCGTCCTCGACGGCGAGACCCTCGACACCGTCGCCGACTTCGACTCCGAGCCGTTCACCCGCCTGAACCCGGCCGGCGACGGTCGCCATGTGATGGTGACGATGAGCGAGGGCTTCCAGGTGCTCGACACCGGGGCCGGGTCAGCCGACGAGGCGGTCCTGACCGACACGGTGTTCGCGGCCGACACCCCCGGCCACGTCGTCCGCCACGGTGGCAAGACCATCCTCTACGCCGACGGCACGAGCGACACCACCATCTTCGACACCGCCGACCTCGGCGACGGCGGCATGCCGGAGGTGGAGACCGTGGACGGCGTCGAGGCGCACCACGGCGTCTCGGTGCTGTTGGAGGACGGCACGTTCCTCACCACGGTGGGCGATGCGGACGGTCGCACCGGCATCGTGGTGCGCGATGCGGACGGTACGGAGATCGCCTCGTCCGACCAGTGCCCGGGCGTCCACGGCGAAGGCACCGCGGCCGACGAGGTGGTCGTCTTCGGGTGCGAGGACGGCGCGCTCGTCTACAAGGACGGCGAGATCACCAAGCTCGCCGCTCCCGACCAGCCGTACGGCCGCATGGGCAACGCGTACGTGAGCGAGACGAGCCCGATCATCGTCGGGGACTACAAGGACGACCCCGACGCCGAGGGCTACCTGCTCGGCGCCGTCACGCTCATCGACACCGAGGCGATGACGTCGGAGGTCGTGTCCCTGCCCGAAGGGGCGGAGTACACCTTCCGCGACGTCGTGCGCGGCCCGGACGACCGGGCCTACATCCTCGGCGCCGACGGCGCCATCCACGTGCTCGACCCGGAGACCGGCGAGATCACCGGCTCCTACCCCGTCATCGAGGCGTGGGAGGGACCCGCCGAGTGGCAAGACCCGCACCCGGCCATCGTCGTCGCGGGCGACATCGCCTACGTGACCGAGCCGGCCGCGAACAGCGTGCACGCCGTCGACCTCACCACCGGCGAGGTGCTCGCGAGCACGGAGCTGGAGGTTACGCCGAACGAGATCGCGCCGGCCGCCGGCTGATCCTCGTCACGGCGGGTCCGTCCTCTCCCGGGCGGACCCGCCGCGCGCGTGCGGAGGGGTCGGGTCAGCGCGATCCGGGATGCCCGTGGCGCGTGCGCCGAAGCCGCCGCGCCGCGAGGAGCGCGGCCCCGAGGAGGACGAGCAGACCACCGGCGCCGGCCGCCGCGGCCGCGCCCGGCGCAAGACCTGTCGTCGCGAGGCCGGAGGCGGATCCGCCGGTGGCCCCGGCCCCCGGCCCTGGTCCACCGCCCGTCCCGGGATCCGGGTTCTCGGGTTCCGGCTCGGGCTCGGGGTCGGGACCGGAACGGGGGTCGTAGACGTTCGTCACCGTGCACACGGTGTCGACCCCTGCGGTCACCTGGACGATGTCGCCCTCCAGCACGCCCCCGGTGCACTCCCAGCCGTCGCTGCGGTAGTCCGCTGTGGGCGCGCCCGCGACCGCCCGCTCCGAGAGTCGGAACGCACCGGCCCCGAGCGGAGCCAGGGTCACCGCCGTCTCGCCGGACGCTCCCTCGATGCGCGGGCGCGGGAACTCCCCGCCGCCGAGGGCGTGCAGGGTCCAGTCCGTGACGGCAGCCGGCCCGGCCGGGGCTCCGGGGGCGTTCCCGACGATGGCCTTCCGGAGCGTGAGCGTGCCGCCGACGAAGGTGTTCGTGGCGGTGCAGATCGCGTCCTCCCCGAATCCCAGCGTCGCCGTGGTCCCGTCCCAGGTCGTGCCGGTGCAGGACCACTCGCCCTCGTACCCGCTCGGGCCGTCCTCGGAGAAGATGTAGTCGCCCGGCGGGAGCGACATGTCGGTGACGAACTCCGACCCGCTGGGGCCGGAGAGTGCCGCGTTGCCCGGGCCGCGCGCCTTCAGCTCGAAGTCGGCGGGCACGGCGCGCCCGCGCTCGCCGTTCACGACCTGCTTGACGAGAGTCAGGCTCGGCGTGATCGATGCGTTGGTCAGGATGCAGACGACATCAGCCGACGGAGGCACCTGGACCACGTCGCCGGTCACCGTCCCGCCCGAGCAGTTCCAGCCGAGCGGGTCGTAGCCGGTGGGGCCGTCCTGCTCGCTGTGCGTCCACGCACCGGGGGCGACGGCGGCCTGGGTGACCGCCGGCGAGTTCGCCGGTCCTGAGACGGTGGCGGTGCCATCGGTGGCGGACAGGGTCCACGCCGAGGGCAGGGCCGGAGTCCCGAAGGCGGAGGCGACCTGCTTGCGCAGCGTCAGGGTCGACTGGGTCCAACGGTTCGTGACGGTGCAGATCACACTCTCCAGCGGCACGACCTCGACGGTGTCGCCGGTGCCGACGGGGGTGCCCTCGTCATCGACGCAGGACCAGCCCTCACTCACATAGGAGCCCGCCTCCGGAGCGGTGCTCGCCTCCGACAGGGTGAAGGTCCCTGGAGCCACCGCCGCGAAGCTCACCTTGCCCGAGCCGGAGACGCCGCTGATGACGGTGTCGGCCGATGCCGCGGTGAGCTCCCAGTCCTGCGCGGTGAGGGGACCGCCGCCGGCGTTCACGACGTTCTTCACGAGGGTGAGCTGGCCGACCTCGAGGGTGTTCGTGACCGTGCAGGTCACGTCCGCTCCGGCGCCGACGGTCACGGTGTCGGTCGCCATGGCGCCGCCCGTGCACGACCACGGCCCGGCCGCGTACCCGGCGGGTCCGTCCGCCTCGGCGAGCGTGTAGTCGCCGACCGGCACCGGGACGCGGGTGACCGCAGCGGATCCGGAGGCGCCGGTGACGGTCTCCGGGCCTGCGGCGGTCAGGGTCCAGTCGGACGGCGGCTGGTCGCTGCCCACCACGTTCTTGACGAGGGTGAGCCAGCCGCCCGCGAAGGTGTTGGTGATACGGCACGTGATGTCAGACCCTTCGCGCACGTAGAGGAGTGCCCCATCGATCCCGCCGTCGCTCGTGGCGTCGACGCAGGTCCACGCGCCGCCGCTGTATCCGGCGGGACCGCTCTCGGCGAGCGAGTAGGCGCCGGGGTCGATGGAGGCGTGATCGACGGCGTCCGACCCGGAAGGGCCGGAGATCCGCTCGGGTCCACTCGCGGTCAGGACGAAGTCCGATGGGGCGGCCAGTGGGAATCCGGTCGCCGCCGGGTCGACGACCTCCTTGACGAGCGTCAGGTGGGGCAGATCCCCGGTGTTGGTGATCTGGCAGGTCACCGCACCGCCGAGGGTCACCTCGAACTGATCACCGGCCACGGGAACGGCGGTGACCGCGCCGGTCGTCAGATCCCGCCGCTCGCAGGTCCAGGGTCCTGCCACATAGCTTCCCGGCCCGCCGGACTCGCTCAGCGTGTACGTGCCGATCCGTGCCGGCTGGTTCTGCACCGCGGCCGAGCCGCCCGCACCTTCGATGGTCGAGGGCCCCTGCGCCCGCAGGGTCCACTCCGACGGAGTCGCACCCCCGCCCTGAACGTTCTTGACGAGCGTGAGGCTGCTCCGGATCGCGTTGTTCTGCACCGTGCAGGTCATCGACTGGTTCGCGGTGATGGTGATCGTGCGCTCCGGCTGCGTCGTCACGTCGCCGTCGCAGTTCCAGGAGTAGAAGGCGTAGCCCGCCACACCGCCGGTCTCGAAGATGCGGTACGTGCCGGGCGGGATGAGACGCGACTGCATGCCGTTGAGGCCGTCGCCGGTGAAGGTCTCCCCCGTGGCCACGTTGACCGCGTGCATCGTCCACAGCGTGCGGTCGCCGAGACTGGCGCCGGTGTCGAGGTTCTCGATCGCCTTGAAGAGCGAGAGCCGGGCGGTGGGTTCGGCGGCGACGGCGGGAAGAGCACCACCGAGGCCGACCACGGCGGCCAGCAGCACGCCCAGAACTCCGAATCGGACTCTTCTCATCGACTGGCCCCCGCCCCGGGTGCGGATGCCCACCCGTCACCTCACCGTAGGGGCGGGGGCCGCGGCAGGGCAAGGGTCGGTGGAGGCGGCGGCGGTAGGCGTCGGTACAGCAGCGGAACGCACTCGCAGCGGAGCGCCCGCCGGGGGAGGGAGTTGGGTGGCAGGCGCTCCGTCGGCCGCAGCGTGACCGTCGAGGCCCCCCAAGCCGATCCCGTGCAGCACGTTCAGGATGAACCATGCGCAGGGCGCGCGCAACGGGTGTGTCCGTCAGTGTCCGTGCGCGAGCTGCTGGACGAGCACGACGATGCCGCCGAGCCCGACGAGGATTCCCAGGGCGATGAGCTGCTGCCACCCGCTCACCCCGGTCCGGCGGACGGCGACGTACCCGATGAGCCCGAGGATCGCGACGTACACGATCGACGCGATGGTCAGCGCCGTCCGCAGCTCGATCCATCCGAGCACGGCGGCGAGGAGGACGAGCAGCGGCACCGCCGCCGAGCCGAGCGCCGTGCCGGTGAGCCCCAGGACCTCACGCAGGTCCGCTCCCCGGGGGAAGCTGCCATGCGTCGCGAGGTGCGCGACCAGATCGGCGGCGAAGCCCGCGAGCGCGATCGCGACGATGCCGATCAGCAGGGTCACCGTGGCCTGCAGGGCGCTGGTGTGCGCCACGTTGGCGTTCTGCACGAGCACGATGGCGAGCCCCGTGAAGGTCGCGTACACGCGCTCCTTGATCGCGGCGCGGTCGTGCTCGGGCCGAGCGGGATCGGAGTCCGGCGTGCTCATGGGCGGGATGCTATCAAGCCAGCCCTGCCGACCGCAGCGCATCGTCGAGCACCGTCGCGGCGGGAGCGATCGCGGGCTCACCGTCCTCGATGTCCCACAGTGTGTTCTGCAGGAGCCGCGCGGTCGTCCAGCGTGCCGCGCGGGCGCGGTCGAGGTGCAGCATCTCGGTGAGGATGTCGAACCGACGCCGCACGATGCGGGCCGCATCCACGGTGCCCGGATCGCGGCTCCAGCCGCTGTCCAGCGCCGGCCACAGATCGAAGCCCGCGTCGCCGACGAGGGGCTCGGGGTCGATCGCCAGCCACGGTTCGCGCTCCGCGCAGAGGACGTTGCCGAAGTGCAGATCCCAGTGCAGGAACCGGCTGCCGGGCGTCGCGGCGACGTCCGCGACGAGGCGCCGCCACCGGTCGAACCGCCGTCGGTCCTCTCGGGTCAGCAATGTGCCCGCCTCCGTCGCATCGTCCAGCATCTGCGACACCACCGCCTCCAGTCGCGGAAGGCCGGCCGGCGGGTCGACGCGATGCAGACGTGCGAGGAGGGATCCGACGATGCGCGTGGCCTCATCGTCATCGTCCATCGCATCGAGGCTGCGCTCGGCATCGAGGCGCTCCAGGAGCATCGCTCCGCGATCCGGCGCGCTCGCGAGGAGACGGACGATCCCTCGCCCGTCCCACCGCGCCAGCCCGAGTACTGCCGCATCGACCTCCGGCCCCGGCTGCTGCAGCTTCACCACGGCGGCGAGGCCGTCCGTCCGCCGGACCGGGACGACGATCCCCGCCTCGCCGGACAGGAGGGGCCCGTCCGGAGAGAGACCCCAGGCGTCCAGGATCTCGGCGGCCCGTTCAGGCAGCGGACTTTCGTGCGCCATGTCAGTCCAGGCGCGCGGAAAGCTCCACGGTGATCCGGGCGACCTGAGTCCGCGCCTCCGCCAGTCGCCCGATCTCCTCATCGCGCCCTGCCTGCATCGCGGTCGATGCCCCGTGCCTGCGAGCGAGCTGCAGATTCGCCCGGAGGTTCAGGGACGCCCCCGCCAGCCCCGCGGCGAGCGCTTCCGTCGCCACCGCGAGGTCCACCGCGACGTGCGGGTTCCCGTGGGCGGCGAGCGTGCGCGCCTCATCGACCACGGTGATGCCGAGGCGACCGAGTCGTGCGACGGATGCGGCCGCATCGAGGGCGGCGGCTCGCACCGCCTCCTCCCGCTCGGGGTCTTCCGGCACCCGTGCGAGCGCGGCGCCGAGATCCGCCGAGACCACGCCGTCGGCTTCGACCGCCTCCAGAAGCGCCGCGCGCGTGCTGTCGAGACGGCCGGCGATCTCGGCGACGGCGTCGTCGCGGGTGTATCCGGCGACCATGCCCATCAGCCCGGTCGCCAGACCGAGCATCACCCCCGTCGCGGCTCCGCCACCCGGCGAGCCGGTGGGCTGGCTGAGCGCGTCGAGCCAGGCGTCCAACGGCCGTGACGTCGGGATGTCTGCGGAATCCGTCATGCCGGTCAGACTATCCGCGTGCAGGTGTGACTCTCCCACTGGTTCCCCTCTCTACGATGGAGTCGTGCAGCTCGTGGATACCCTCTCCGTCGTCGGTGAGGTGCTGTCCTGGATCGGCCTCGGCGTCGGAATCCCGTTCCTCATCGTGGCCCTGCTGATCCGGCTCGTCGAGGGGCAGTGGGTCCCCGTCGAGATCGCCGTGATCGATCGGGACGGCCGCCCCACCGCTCGCTGGTTCGCGGGCGGCGACTTCCACGAGAGACCGCTGCGCCGCAGCGAGCCCACGGCCACCACCGATGGATGGCTCGACGGGTTCCACAGCTCGAACGACCCGGCTCGCATCCGGATCGGTGAGCCGCCGCATCTGCGCCGGGTGCTGCGAACTGTCGGGGTCGTCTTCTCCGCGGTCGGTGGCGTCGGCCTGATCGTGTCGTTCCTCCCGCTCGTCCTCTGACTCGGGCCGCTCGGCGTCACGCCCTCGACGGGTGCTCCGAGGGACCTCGACCGAACGACTCCAGCGCCACGCGGTACGCGGCGGAATCGCTCCGCACCTCATCGGTGACCAGGAGAGCGTGCGGTCCGATCTGCCGGACGTACGTCCCCCGGGACGGCAGCGTCACCACCCTTCCGAGGCCGCGCCGCCAGGCGTCGGCCAGGGTGGCGACGTCGCGGTGTTCGGGGCTGTCCGTGAGGGCCGTGAGGTGCGACGCGAGATGCGCCTCGGAACCGCGCCGCTCCCAGTCGCGGTACGCCGCATCATCGGACACCTCCACCCCGAACGCGTCCCGCGCTGTGGGCCCGACGATCCGCCCGAGCAGCGTCTCCCGCTCGTCAGGACTCAGCGTCGTGGCGACGGCGCGGTCGAGCAGCGCCTGGTCGGGCTCGGTCGCGGCGTGCGCGACAGCATCGCCCCAGATCCGGGGCCACACCTCCGCCCAGCGCGCTCGGGTCTCCTCGTCCACGCGCCGCGCGGCCGCCGCCGGTCGGTCGACCAGCGGCGGTGGGAGCGCGTCATCGGCGGGATCCAGCCCGTGCGCCTCGCGGATCCAGAGGAGTTCCAGCAGCGTGTGCGGACGATCCTCGACGGTGATGGTCATGTCGTGCGGCCACGGGTTCCCGGGCATCGGTCGCGTCGAACGCATGTGTCCTCCCCTCCCGCCGTGAGCCGACCACCGCCGGCTGACAGTTTTATATACTGCCTTATACAAGATCGCGGGGAGGAAGGAACGACCATGACCGTCACATCCATCGACATCGACCCCGACGAGTTGAAGCAGGCCAAGAAGCTCGCCGGCACGACCTCCAACCGCGAGACCGTGGATCTCGCCCTGCGCACCCTCATCGCGGTACGTCGCCAGCCCGCCGCCGTCGAGCGCATCATCGGCCGCCGTTTCGAGGCCGAACAGATCGACGCACCGACCGTGGCTCCCGAGCCGATGCCGGAG
This sequence comes from Microbacterium sp. UBA7513, assembly GCF_002478345.1. Lineage (NCBI taxonomy): Bacteria > Bacillati > Actinomycetota > Actinomycetes > Micrococcales > Microbacteriaceae > Microbacterium > Microbacterium sp. UBA7513. The sequence continues at coordinate 30,777 of NZ_DLNJ01000002.1, read as the reverse complement.
CGGCGCGAGGGCGCTGGACGGAGCGCGAGCACTCCCCGGTGACCATCTACCTCGTCGACAACAGCATCTGGCAGAAGGCAGGGAGAAGCGCCGCGATCGCCGACCGCCTCCGCTCCCTCTCGCCGAACCACCTCCTCATCACCTGCCCGCCGCAGGTGCTCGAGTACTGCCGCTCGGCCCGTGACGCGGAGGAGTACGCCGCTCTGCGAGAAGACATGGAGGAGCTGCTCCCCGCCTGGGAGCATCCCGACGAGCGGATAGCCCTGGACATCCAGCAGGCGCTCTGGACCAACGGATTCCTGCGAGCCGCGGCTGCCTTCGACTGCCTGATCGCGGCGTACGCCGTCGCCAACGACGCCGTGATCCTCAACTCCGACCACGACTTCGGATACATCGAGCTGGCGACGGCGGGCCGAGTCCGCCAGGAGTACGTCGCCGCCTGAGCGCACGCTCACGCGATCGCGTCGTCGTCCCGCGGGCGCGGCACCGTCGCGCCATGCGCGGGGATGAGCCCGAAGTCCGTCAGCAGCTCTCCCATCTGCGTGTTGTCGAGCTTGTCGAGGAGGCGGCCCTGGAGGAAGTTCGGGCCGGGGATGTGGACGGCCTCGCCGTCGCGCAGCCGCGCGGTCGCCTTGAGGAGGTAGCGGATGTCGTAGGTCGAGTTGAAGACCTCCGGCACGCCGCGTTCCACGTCGAGCAGCTGATACGTGGCCTCCATCGCCGTGCGCACGGAGTACTCGGTGGTGAAGATCGTGTCGCGCGTCGTCTCGGCGAACTGTCCGAGGAAGGCGAAGTTGACGCTTCCCTCCGGGACCACCTGCGGACGGTCGCCGGCCCGGCGCGGCATGAAGAAGGAGGTCACGTACGGCATCATCACCGGGACCGTCTTGGCCGCCGACGCGGCGAGCTCGGCGATGTCCTCCACCGGCACACCGAGGTGGTAGAGCCACTCCTGCGCGATCTCCTCGCCCGTGCACTCCTGCATCGGCTTCTTGACGTAGTCGCCGGGCGTCTCGACGAAGAGTCCGTACACCCAGACCACGATCTCGTTCGGCTTCTGCGCCTTGAAGTGCGGTTGCCGGTTCACCGTCCAGCTCATCAGCCAGGCCGAGTCCTTGGCGGTGACGATCCCGCCGGTGACGACCTTGCCGCTGAACGGGTCGCGCTTGCAGATCTTCTCGATGTACTTCGGGATGCGCTCGTCGACGGTGGTGACGGTGGCGGACTCCCACTTCGTCTTGTCGATGTCGCTGCAGAACACCTCCGGTCTCCCGAACGCCGGCGACTTCTCGGCGATCCGCTTCCAGAGGTCCCAGGCCGGGGCCGGGCCGGTCTTCAGCTCCGGAGCGGTGTGCTGGTCGCCGTTGCCGGAGTTCTCCGTCAGCGACCCGATCGTCGCCAGACACAGGTCGTCAGGGCCCAGGTCGACGCCGCCGGGCTCGCCGTCGGCGATCCAGTCGATGCGCGTCGCCTGGATGCGACCGTCCTCGATGTCGAACTGGATGTCGGTCACCGTGTGATGGAACCGGAACTGCACGCCGTGGTCGTCGAGGAACTTCCGCATCGGCAGCACGAGCGACTCGTACTGGTTGTACTTCGTGAACTTCAACGCGGAGAGGTCGGGCAGCCCGCCGATGTGGTGCATGAAGCGGTGCAGATACAGCTTCATCTCCAGCGCCGAGTGCCACTCCTCGAACGCGAACATGGTCCGCCAGTACAACCAGAAGTTGCTGCCGAGGAAGTCGTCGCCGAACACCTCGTCGATGCGCTTGCCCTCCATCTCCTCACGGGTGGCGAGGATGACGGCGACGATCTCCTTCTGCGCCTTCTCCGAGAGGGTGAAGAGCTTGTTCGTATGCGCATCCTGCCCCTGCTTCTCGGTCACCCGGCACAGTGACACGTTGGGGTCGTCCTTGTTGAGCCAGTAGAACTCGTCGAGCACGCTGGCACCCTCGATCTCCAACGACGGGATGGAGCGGAACATGTCCCACAGACACTCCATGTGGTCTTCCAGCTCGCGGCCGCCGCGGATGACGAATCCTTTCTCGGGGTACTTGATCCCGTCGAGCGCGCCGCCGGGCAGCCCCAGCTCCTCGAGGATCGTGATCCGCTCCCCCGCGACCTGCCCGTCGCGGATCATGAAGATCGCGGCCGCCATCGCGGCGAGACCGCCGCCGACCAGCCAGACCGTCTTGTCGTCGGCCCCCTCCGGCTTCCGAGGTCGTGCGAATGCTTCGTAGTTTCCATTGCTGCGGTACATCTGTCCCACCCTCCGATTGGTTCGACACCGATGCGCACAGTCCAGCCGAAACCGATGCGGAAGGGAAGGGCTTCCTCTGCGACCGGCCGAACTACGGATGGCTGGTGTTCCTCACGCCGTCGTGTTCCAGTTGGGCGGATGATCCACCACGAGCACGCGCGCGAGCGCGGGCCGGTAGAGTACGGGGAACAGGGGGGCACATCTTGTCTGACGAGTCCACGGCGCAACGGCGCGACTACAACCCCGGACCGCGAGTGGGGATCACCTTCTCCACGTTCGACCTGCTGCACGCGGGGCACATCATGATGCTCGCCGAGGCGAAGCGGCAGTGCGACTACCTCATCGTCGGTCTGCAGATGGATCCGACCCTGGACCGTCCGGAGAAGAACGCGCCGACACAGACGGTCGTGGAGCGCTACATCCAGCTTCGCGGCTGTCAGCACGTGGATGAAATCGTGCCCTACTCCACGGAGCAGGACCTCGAGGACATCCTTCGGTCCTTCAAGCTCGATGTGCGCATCGTCGGCGATGAGTACCGCGATCGGGATTTCACCGGCCGCGCGTACTGCGAGGAGAGCGGCATCGAGCTCTACTTCAACAGTCGAGACCATCGCTTCTCCAGCTCGGGCCTCCGGAGGATCGTCGCGGAGAAGGAAGCGGAGCGCGCCGCGAGTCACTGACCCGCGTTCTGCCTGTGGCGACCCCCGGTCATCGAACTCCGCAAAGAACAGGTGACTGATGCGCACATCGACAGCGTGGGGCTTGATCGCAGCGATGACCGCGCTCTCACTCGTCGCCCTGGGTGTCGTCATGACCTACCGCTTCGCGACTCCGCTCGTCGATCCTGCCCCGCCGACACCGGACTACGGGGTCCAGACGCTCGTCGCCGGCGTGACGATGGCGGCAGCGGTGGCGGGTGGCCTCGGCGCGGGCGTGTACGCGACGAAACGCGAGGCCGCCCGAGGTCGCATCGTCGGCTGGACGGCCGCCGCAATGCTCACGGGCACCGCCCTGGGAGCGGTTCTGGCCTTCGTCCTGAGCGCACGCTGAGGTTTCCGCCGCGTCGAGGAACTGACGAAGAGTGGGGTCCCGAACCAGCGCCGGTCTCAAAGTTGTGTCAACTTCACCGTGGTGCGGCGTCACACTGTGTGACGCCTCACAACGGGCTCAGAAGTCCCAGTCGTCGTCTTCCGTGGCCTCGGCCTTGCCGATGACGTAGGAGGAGCCCGAACCGGAGAAGAAGTCGTGGTTCTCGTCCGCGTTCGGGGAGAGTGCCGACAGGATCGCCGGGTTCACGTTCGTGACGCTGGAGGGGAACATCGCCTCGTAGCCCAGGTTCATGAGGGCCTTGTTGGCGTTGTAGTGCAAGAACTTCTTGACGTCCTCGGTCAGACCGACGCCGTCGTAGAGGTCCTGCGTGTACTGCACCTCGTTGTCGTAGAGCTCGTAGAGCAGGGAGAACGTGTAGTCCTTGAGCTCGTCCTTGCGCGCCTGGTCGGCCGTCTCGAGTCCGCGCTGGAACTTGTAGCCGATGTAGTACCCGTGCACGGCCTCGTCACGGATGATGAGGCGGATGAGGTCGGCCGTGTTCGTCAGCTTCGCCTTCGACGACCAGTAGATCGGCAGGTAGAAGCCCGAGTAGAACAGGAACGACTCCAACAGCGTCGAGGCGACCTTGCGCTTGAGCGGGTCGTCTCCCTGGTAGTAGTCCATGATGATCTGCGCCTTCTTCTGAAGGTTCGCATTCTCCGTGGACCAGCGGAACGCCTCGTCGATCTCCTTCGTCGACGCGAGCGTCGAGAAGATCGAGGAGTAGCTCTTCGCGTGCACCGACTCCATGAACGCGATGTTCGTGTAGACGGCCTCCTCGTGAGGCGTGATCGCGTCGGGGATTAGCGACACCGCGCCGACGGTGCCCTGGATCGTGTCGAGGAGCGTGAGCCCGGTGAACACCCGCATGGTGAGCAGCTGCTCGTCGGGAGTGAGCGTGTTCCACGACTGCACGTCGTTCGACAGCGGCACCTTCTCCGGCAGCCAGAAGTTGTTCACCAGACGGTTCCAGACCTCGAGGTCCGTGTCGTCCTGGATGCGGTTCCAGTTGATCGCCTGCACGCTGGAGACCAGCTTGAGCGGGGAGTGAGGAGTCATTCTTGTCCTAGTTCCTGGGTCACTGAGCCTGTCGAAGTGTCAGAGCATGCACGAGACGCACTCGGTCATGTCGGTGCCCTCGAGCGCCAGCTGACGCAGACGGATGTAGTAGATCGTCTTGATGCCCTTGCGCCATGCGTAGATCTGGGCCTTGTTGATGTCACGCGTGGTGGCGGTGTCCTTGAAGAACAGCGTCAGCGACAGACCCTGGTCGACGTGCTGCGTGGCCGCGGCGTACGTGTCGATGACCTTCTCGTAGCCGATCTCGTACGCGTCCTGGTAGTACTCCAGGTTGTCGTTCGTCATGAACGCCGCCGGGTAGTAGACGCGACCGAGCTTGCCTTCCTTGCGGATCTCGATCTTCGAGGCGATCGGGTGGATCGAGGAGGTCGAGTTGTTGATGTAGGAGATCGAGCCCGTCGGCGGCACGGCCTGCAGGTTCTGGTTGTAGATGCCGTGCTCCTGGATCGACGCCTTGAGCTGGACCCAGTCCTCCTGCGTCGGGATGTGCTTGCCCGCGAAGAGCTCCTTGACCTTCTCGGTCTCCGGGACCCAGGCGCGGTCGATGTACTTGTCGAAGAACTCACCGGACGCGTAGGTCGAGTCGGCGAACCCGTCGAACGTCGTGCCGCGCTCGATCGCGAGCTGGTTCGAGGCGCGCAGCGCGTGGAACAGCACGGTGTAGAAGTAGATGTTCGTGAAGTCGACACCCTCCTCCGAGCCGTAGAACACGTGCTCGCGGGCGAGGTAGCCGTGCAGGTTCATCTGGCCGAGGCCGATCGCGTGCGACCGGTCGTTGCCGTCCTCGATCGAGCGGACCGAGCCGATGTGGCTCTGGTCGCTGACCGCCGTGAGCGCGCGGATCGCGGTCTCGACCGTCTGGCCGAGGTCGTCGGCGTCCATCGACAGCGCGATGTTCATCGAGCCGAGGTTGCAGGAGATGTCCTTGCCGATCTCCTTGTACGACAGGTCGTCGTTGTAGGTGGTCGGCGTGTTCACCTGCAGGATCTCACTGCAGAGGTTGGACATGTTGATGCGCCCCTTGATGGGGTTGGCCTTGTTGACCGTGTCCTCGAACATGACGTACGGGTAGCCGGACTCGAACTGGATCTCGGCGACGGTCTGGAAGAACTCGCGCGCGTTGATCTTGGTCTTCTTGATGCGCGGGTCGTCGACCATCTCGCGGTACTTCTCGGTGACCGAGATGTCGCCGAACGGGACGCCGTAGACCTTCTCCACGTCGTACGGCGAGAACAGGTACATGTCCTCGTCGTTCTTGGCGAGCTCGAACGTGATGTCCGGCACCACGACGCCGAGCGACAGCGTCTTGATGCGGATCTTCTCGTCGGCGTTCTCGCGCTTGGTGTCGAGGAAGCGCATGATGTCGGGGTGGTGGGCGTTGAGGTACACCGCACCCGCGCCCTGACGCGCGCCGAGCTGGTTGGCGTAGCTGAAGCTGTCTTCGAGGAGCTTCATGACGGGGATGATGCCCGAGGACTGGTTCTCGATCTGCTTGATCGGGGCACCCGACTCGCGGATGTTCGACAGCAGCAGGGCCACGCCGCCGCCGCGCTTGGAGAGCTGCAGCGCGGAGTTGATGCCGCGGGCGATCGACTCCATGTTGTCCTCGATGCGCAGCAGGAAGCAGCTGACGAGCTCGCCGCGCTGGGCCTTGCCCGCGTTGAGGAAGGTCGGGGTGGCCGGCTGGAAGCGACCGGAGATGATCTCCTCGACGAGGTTCACGGCGAGCTTCTCGTCGCCATCCGCGAGGGCGAGCGCGGTCATCACGACGCGGTCCTCGAAGCGCTCGAGGTAGCGCTTGCCGTCGAACGTCTTCAGCGTGTAGCTCGTGTAGTACTTGAACGCACCCAGGAACGTCTCGAAGCGGAACTTCTTCGAGTAGGCGAGATCGTTGAGCTTCTGCACGAAGTCGAACGAGTACTTCTCGATGACGGCGCCCTCGTAGTACTCCTTCTCCACGAGGTAGTCCAGGCGCTCCTTGAGCGAGTGGAAGAACACCGTGTTCTGGTTCACGTGCTGCAGGAAGTACTCCCGCGCGGCGCGCTTGTCGGCGTCGAACTGGATCTTCCCGTTCGCGTCGTACAGGTTCAGCATCGCGTTGAGGGCGTGGTAGTCCAGGCCCTCGTACGTGGGGTTCACCTTGAATGCCACTGTCTCGGTCACTGAAGATTCCACCGTCGTTCCAATCCGTCGCTCACGCGATCCACGTCGTCCTGTGTGCCGAAAATCTCGAGCCGATACAAGTGAGGCACGTGACACTTGCGGCTGATGATGTCGCCGGCGAGGCAGAACGCGTCGCCGAAGTTGGTGTTGCCCGCGGAGATGACCCCGCGGATGTGACGCCGGTTGCGCTCGTCGTTGAGGAACCGGATCACCTGCTTGGGCACGGCCCCCTTCTCGACCCCGCGCCCGGCACCCCCGCCATAGGTGGGGGTGACCAGGACGAAGGGCTCGTCGACGACGAGATCCTCTTCGTTCCGGTGGAGGGGGATGCGGCGGGCGGGTAGCCCGAGCTTCTCGATGAAGCGCGCGGTGTTACCCGACACGCTCGAGAAGTAGACCAGGAGCGGCGCTGCGGTCGCGACGGCGCTCATGGTCGGTCACGCCAGGCGGGACGCGAGCTCGTCGATCTTGTCGGGACGGAAGCCCGACCAGTGGTCCTCGTCGGTGACGACGACCGGCGCCTGCATGTAGCCGAGCGCCTTGACCTGCTCCAGCGCCGTCGGGTCCTCCGACAGGTCGTGGATCTCGTACTCGATGCCCTTGGCATCCAGGGCACGGTAGGTCGCGTTGCACTGGACGCAGGAAGGCTTGGTGTACACCGTGATCGACATCTGAACCCCTCAAATCTCTGGTTTCTCCGGCAGACCTCCGCCGGGATCTCAATACTACATATAGGGACGGACATTCGGTGCGACCACAAGGGGTAGTAGTTACATCCGTGTAGTTTTTCCACCGCTCTCTACAGATACAACACAGGTTGTCCACCGTTTCTTCCACAGGCGGACCCCCTCTCCCGAGGTCGTCGAGCCGCGGGAAATCGCGGCTGGGAGGAGCCTGTGAGGGATCCATCCACAGACGGCACCTTACGACGGGCTTCGGACATCCCCAGGCCTGTGGAATTCGTCGGTCGGCGTGTCCACGGCGTGTCGCGGCACCTCGGCCACCGGCCCGTCTCCCCGACGTCCCCGCGGCCCGGTACCGTTGTCTGGTGGCGGGCTATCGGGATCTTCTTCGCACGCCGGGAGTGGGCCGCATGATCGCCGCCCAGCTCACCGCGCGCTTCCCCAACGGGATGATGTCCTTGGCGATCCTGCTGCACGTCGAGCAGCAGACCGGATCGTACGGATCGGCGGGCCTCGTGCTCGCCGCGACCAGCGTCGGCCAGGCGGTCGCCGGCCCCATCACCAGCCGCTGGATGGGCGCCTGGGGCATGCGGCGGGTGCTGACCCTCACGCTGTCCGTCTGCGTGATCGCGGTGCTCGGTCTCGGGCTGCTGCCCCTCTCGGTTCCCGGCTACATGGCCCTCGGCATGATCGCCGGCCTCTCCACGCCGCCCGTGCAGGCGGCCGTGCGCACCATCTACCCCAAGCTCGTGAACGCCGGCCAGCTCACGCCGCTGTTCTCCCTCGACGCGTCCCTGCAGGAGATCATCTGGGTGCTGGCCCCGGTGGTCATCACCCTCGTCTCCACCCAGGTCGGCACCATGGAGGGCCTGCTCCTGGTGGCGATCGTCCTCGTCGCCGGCGGCGCATGGTTCATCCTCTCCCCCGAGGTCGGCCGCGTGCGCATCCCCCGCAGCCGCAATGCGCTGGGCAAGGTCGTGCTCAAGCCGCCCGTGCTCCTCGCGACGGTCATCGGCTTCCTTCTCATCGGCGCCTGCTCGGCGGTCGAGGTCGGCGTGGTCGCGACGTTCGAGCACGGCAGCCTCGCGGCGGGCCTCGTCCTCGCCGTCTTCTCCGCCGGCAGCCTGGCCGGCGGCCTCGCCTTCGGTCATGTCCCGATCGGCCCCTGGGCCATGGCGCGCCGCCTGCTCATCGTCACCGTGGGCCTGGCCCTCACGATGGTGATGCTCAACGTGTTCTGGCTGGGCGGCACGCTCATCCTCGCCGGCATCGGCATCGCTCCCGCCCTGGCGGTGCTGTTCGCCATCACCACGGCCAGCGTGAAGTTCAGCGAGACCGCCGAGGCCTTCGGCTGGGCGGGCACCGGACAGCTCATCGGCGCCGCGGCCGGATCGGCGGTCGCCGGCTTCCTCGTCGACGTCGGCGACTGGCGCGGCGCCTACCTGGCCGCCACCATCTTCGCGGGCGTCGGACTGCTCGTCTCGATCGTGTTCGTGCGCTCCTTCCCCGATCTGCGTCACCGCGACGCGAGCCCCCATCCCGACACCGAGCCCCTGGCGGTCACCCCCTCATGAGCCCCTCCGTCCCGTCCTCCTCCCCCGCGATCGTGTGCGTCGGCGAGTCGATGGCACTGATCACGCCGACCGGCGCCGACCTCGCGTCCGCCGACACGGCGTCGATCACGCACGCCGGCGCGGAGGCGAACGTCGCGGTCGGCCTGGCGGCCGCGGGCCACCGCGCCGCCTGGGCCTCTCGCCTCGGCGACGATCCCCTCGGCCGACGTCTCACCGCCGAGCTGGAACAGCGTCGCGTCGAGCTGTGGACCGAGCTCGACGCCGAGGCGCCGACCGGTGTGATGTTCAAGGATCCCGGCGTGGAGTCGTCGGCCGTCTACTACTACCGCCGCGGCTCGGCCGCCTCGCGCATGGCACCGGGGTTCCTGTCCCCCGCGCAGCTCGCCGGCGTGCGCATCGTGCACACCACGGGCATCACGCCTGCCCTGTCGCCGACCTGCCTGGCGATGGTCGACCAGCTCTTCGCCGACGCGCGCACCGCCGGAGCCGTCGTCTCCTTCGACGTGAACGACCGCCGGGCGCTGTGGAGCCCCGAGGAGGCGTCCGCCACCCTGGCTCGCCTGGCCGACGCCGCCGACATCGCCTTCGTCGGCCGCGATGAGGCCGAGCGCATCTGGGGCACCGCCACGGCGGCGGAGATCCGCGCCCACCTCCCGCACTGCGGTCTGCTCGTCGTCAAGGACGGCGACGTCGGCGCCACGGCCTTCCTCGGCGACGCGGACCCGGTGTTCGTGCCCGCCCCGACCGTCGACGTCGTCGAGCCCGTCGGTGCCGGAGACGCCTTCGCCTCCGGGTTCCTCGCCGCGACCCTCGACGGCGCCGACCTCGACACCCGCCTGGCCGCCGGACATGAGGCCGCCGCGCGGGTGCTCCGCATCGCGGCCGACCTGCCACCACTGGAGCCCGCGCGCTGACGCCGCCCGCCACGTCCCAGGGCGGTCGTAGGCTGGTGCCATGCCCGCTCCCGTGACCCTCCCCCGCCTGAGCTGGGGCGATGCCGCTGCACCGCGACGCGCACTCCTCGTGCACGGCCTGGGATCCTCCGGCGCGCTCATGTGGCGTCTCGGCGACGCCCTCGCGGCAGCCGGCTGGCACGCGACGGCAGTGGACCTGCGCGGCCACGGCGACGCCCCGCGCACGCTCGACTACTCCGTCGCGGCCTACGCCGCGGACCTCGCCGCCACGCGCCCTCCCGGTGCGGGCGCCTGGGACGCGGTCGTCGGACACTCGCTCGGCGGCGCCGCCGGGACGGTGGCCGCCGCGGCGGACGCGGACTGGACACGCCGCCTCGTCCTCATCGATCCCGCGATCCACATCGTCCAGCGGGACGCGGCCGACGTCCGCCGCAGCCAGGAGCGCGCCTTCGCCGACAACCGCCTCGACGCGGTGCGGCAGGAGCACCCGCACTGGCACCCGCAGGATCAGGAGCTCAAGGTCGACGCCGTCCGGCGGGCGAGCGCGTGGGCGGTCGAGCAGACCAGCGCACAGAACCAGCCGTGGGATGTCCGCGCACACGCAGCCCGTCTGACCGTGCCCACGCACGTGATCGGGGGCGATCCCGCCGTCTCCAGCATCTTCACCGGAGCCCTCGCCGACGAGGTGCTCGCGAGCAACCCCCGCATCTCCCTGTCGGTCGTGTCCGGCGCCGGCCACTCGGTGCATCGCGACCGCCCGGAGGAATCGATCCGACAGCTCCTGGAGGCTCTGGCATGACCGACTTCGACCCGTCGGCGTATCTCCCCGACGACTTGCTCGACCGCATCCGCGAGCGCGCCCCCATCCACGACAGGGACAACACCTTCCCCCGGGCCGACCTCGATGAGCTCCGCGCGGCCGGCTACCTGTCGATCCTCGTGCCCCGGGAGCGCGGTGGCGCGGGACTCGGCCTCGAGCAGGCCGCCCTCCTCCAGCAGCGGCTCGCGGGGGCCGCGCCCGCGACCGCCCTGGCGATCAACATGCACCTCGTCTGGACCGGCGTCGCCAAGGTCTTCTCGGACCGCGGGGTCCCCGGTCTCGAGTTCGTGCAGGACGGCGCCGTGGCCGGCGAGGTCTTCGCGTTCGGCATCAGCGAGGGCGGCAACGACCTCGTGCTGTTCGGGAGCGACACCGCGGCGGTCCCGGACGGCGCCGGGGGTTACGCCTTCACCGGCACCAAGATCTTCACCTCGCTCGCCCCGGTGTGGACGAAGCTCGGCCTGCACGGACTCGACACCACGAGCCCGGACGCGCCGAAGCTCGTGTTCGCCTTCGTCGACCGCACGTCCGCGGTCACCACCGCCGATGACTGGGACACCCTCGGCATGCGCGGCACCCAGAGCCGGACCACGCGCCTCGACGGGGCCGTCGCGGACGCGGCGCACGTCGTGCGGCGCATCGACCCCGGCCCGAGCCCCGACCCGATCGTCTTCGGCATCTTCGCGGTCTTCGAGATCCTCCTCGCCTCCGTGTACACCGGCATCGCCCGGCGGGCCCTCGAGCTGGCCGTGGCGACGGCCCACCGGCGTCGCTCCAAGAAGAGCGGCGCCGCGTACAGCCAGGATCCGGACATCCGCTGGCGGATCGCCGACATGGCGCTCGCCTACGACGCGCTCCCTCCGCAGATCGCCGTGGTCGCCCGCGATGTCGACGAGCGCGCGGACCGCGGCGCCGGGTGGTTCCCCGCGCTCTCGGGCGTCAAGCATCGCGCGGTGACGATGGCCAAGCAGGTGGTCGACGAGGCCATGCTGGTGGCCGGCGGCGGCTCGTACTTCAGCGCCAACGAGCTCTCCCGGCTCTACCGCGACGTCCTCGCCGGCGCGTTCCACCCCTCCGACCCGGAGTCGGCGCACGCCACCGCGGCGAGCGCCTGGCTGGGCCCGATCGAGGCCTGAGCGGGCGCACGCGCACCCCGTTGTCCACGACCGTCGGCGGTGCCAAGATCGCACCATGGCACCGTCGAAGAAGGACCATACCCTCGACGCGATCTCCAAGACCATCGTTGAGATGCTGCAGGAGGACGGGCGGCGCTCGTACTCCGAGATCGGCCGGATCGTCGGCCTGAGCGAGGCCGCCGTCCGGCAGCGGGTGCAGCGGCTCACCGAGTCCGGGGTGATGCAGATCGTCGCGGTGACGGATCCGATGCAGCTCGGCTTCCGTCGGCAGGCGATGGTGGGCGTCAAGGTGGCCGGGGACGCCAGAGGCGTGGCGGAGGCGATCGCCGCCATCGACGAGGTCGATTACGTCGTGATCACGGTCGGATCGTTCGACGTGCTCGTCGAGGCGGTGTGCGAGGACGACGACCATCTGCTGGCGCTCGTCAACGATCGCATCCGTCCGATCGCGGGCGTGGTGTCGACCGAGACCTTCATCTACGCGAAGCTCCAGAAGCAGCAGTTCGCCTGGGGCACGCGCTGACGGTCGGCCTCAGCGCGGCCGCGTCTCCTCGCGACGGCGGGCGAGGAGGGCGAGGTGCAGGGCGGCGAGGGTCTCCCCGTCGTCCAGATCCGCGCCGAGCAGGTCGCCGATGAGCGCGAGGCGCTGATAGAACACCGAGCGGGAGAGGTGGCTCGCGGCCGCCGCCGCGGAGCGGTTGCCGGGGTGTGCGACGAGGGCGGCGAGGACCGCGAGCAGGTCTCCGCGGCGATCCCGGTCGTGACGGACGAGCGGATCCAGCATCTGCTCGCTGTGCGCCTGGAGCCGCCGATCGTCGCGCAGGGCCGACACGAGGCGTTCGAGCGGCCGATCGGCGACGCGCCGGACCACCGGCACGTCGCCCCCGGACGGCCGTGCGGCGAGATCGAGCGCGGCGCGGATCGAGGCCAGGAGCCCGAGGACGCCTTCGGCGCTCGGTCCGACGGTCACGGGCGCCCCGCCGGACAGGTGCGCGAGGACGGCATCGGTCAGCGCATCGGCTCCGGCGGCCACGAGCAGGACCACGTCGGCTCCGCGCCGGGCCCCCACCGCAGGCAGGCCCGCTGCACGGGCGCGGGCGACGAGCATCTCCGCCTCGTCCGTGCGGAAGACGAGGCCGGAGACGCTCCCGCCCGACGGGTCGAGCCCGAGTCGCCGGAGTCGGACCTCGACGTCTTCCTCGCGGGCGAACCGCGCGCCGAGAAGATCCTCGACGAGGCTGCGATGGGCGAGCACGGTCCATGCCCCCTCCCCATCGGCGAGGCAGCCGAAGGCGAGGGCCGTCGCCCCCAGCTCCAGGACGGTGGCCCGACCAGCGGGATGCGGCGGGCCCTCCGCCGCGACGAGCCAGCCCCAGCGCACTCCGCGCGCCTGCACGGGCACCCGATCGCCGCCCCGCTCCCCCTGTCGGAGGGCCTCGCCGACCGGGACGCGGAGCGCTTCGATCGCGACGACCTCCCCCGCCGGATTCTCGAGGTGGACCGGGGCATCGAGTGCGCGGGCGACCTCGGACACGATGAGGTCGGCCGGCGCGCCACGGAGGCTGAGGGCGGTGAAGAGGTCGTGCAGTCGCTGACGCTCGCGGAGCGCCGCGGTCTGGGCCTCGATCAGCGCGCGGTGCACGGCCTCGGTCACCGCGACGAACTTGACCTCCGCCCCGAGCGCGATCAGAGCGAGGCCGGAGGTGGCGCAGGCCTCGACGACCGCAGCCGGGACGCGGGGCATCCGCGAGCCGAGTTCGACGACGATGCCGGACACCCCGACCGCCGCCAGCTCCGCGACGAGCACGCGCAGCGCTGCGGGGCTCGTCGGCCAGGCGGCGCCGGTCGTGAGCAGCAGCTCGCCGCCGTCGAGCAGGCGGGCGACGGCGGCGCTGTCCGAGGCGTGGACCCACCGCACCCCGGCGTCCAGCGCCGGGCCTCCGACGAGGACGGACGGCGCCCCTTCCTGCACCGCGGGGAGCGCGAGCACGTCCCTGACGCGCAGGACCGAGGGCGATCGATCCGGACGATCTGTCCGATCAACCGACAAGTCCTGACGCTCTGCCACTCCGCACCCGCTCCATTTCCTGTCAGCATAGGCCGAGCCCCAGCGTAGCGACTCTCGGTCAGAGTGTGCGACACGCGATCCCCTCTGCGAAGGAGCCCCCGTGGACATCGTCCGTCACCTCATCAACGGCACCGAGACGGGCGAGGCCGCCCGCCGCGGCCTCGTCTTCGATCCGGCGACAGGAGCCGTCACGAAAGAGGTCGCGTTCGCCTCGGCCACCGAGGTCGACGCCGCCGTGGCCGCCGCTGCGGCGGCCCTCCCGGCGTGGCGGGAGACGAGCCTCATCAAGCGCGCCGACGTGTTCTTCCGGCTCCGTCAGCTCCTCAAGGAACGGACGGACGAGCTGGCGGCCATCGTCACGTCCGAGCACGGCAAGGTCCTGTCCGACGCCGCCGGCGAGGTGTCCCGCGGCATCGAGAACGTCGAGTTCGCGGCCGGCCTCGTGCACCTGCTCAAGGGCGAGCGCAGCGAGCAGGTCGCCCGCGGGGTCGACGTGCACTCCGTGAAGCAGCCGGTCGGCGTGGTCGCGGCCATCACCCCGTTCAACTTCCCGGTCATAGTGCCGCTGTGGATGGTCGCCTCCGCGATCGCGTGCGGCAACACCGTCGTCCTCAAGCCCAGCGAGAAGGATCCGTCCGCCGCGGTCTGGCTCGCACGGCTGTTCCGCGAGGCCGGTCTCCCGGACGGCGTCCTCAACGTCGTGCACGGCGACCGGGAGGCCGTCGACGCGCTCCTCGACTCCCCGCGGGTCCAGGCGGTGAGCTTCGTCGGGTCCACCCCGATCGCCCGCTCGATCTACGAACGAGCGTCCGCCGCCGGGAAGCGGGTCCAGGCGCTCGGGGGCGCGAAGAACCACATGGTCGTGATGCCCGACGCCGACATCGATGCGGCTGCCGACGCCGCCGTCTCCGCGGCCTACGGCTCCGCGGGCGAACGCTGCATGGCGGTGTCCGTGCTCGTGGCGGTGGGCGACATCGCCGACGACCTCGTCGCCGCGATCGCCCGCCGCATCGACGGCCTCTCGATCGGCCCCGGCACGGACCCGGCGAGCGAGATGGGCCCGCTCATCACCGCGGAGCACCGTGACCGGGTCGCCTCCTACGTCACAGAGGCACCCGGGGAGGGCGCCAGGGTCGTCGTCGACGGCACCACGAAGCGATTCGACGGCGACGGCTTCTTCCTCGGGGTGAGCCTGATCGACGACGTCACACCCGGCATGCGCGTCTACGACGACGAGATCTTCGGCCCGGTCCTGTCCGTCGTGCGCGTGGGCTCCTACGCGGAGGCGGTCGCGCTCGTCAACGCGAACGCCTACGGCAACGGGACCGCGATCTTCACGCGCGACGGCGGGACGGCGCGGAAGTACGAGTTCGACATCGAGGTCGGCATGGTCGGCGTCAACGTCCCGATCCCGGTGCCCATCGGCGCCTACTCGTTCGGCGGGTGGAAGGACTCGCTCTTCGGCGACGCACACATCTACGGCCCGGAGTCCGTGCACTTCTACACGCGGTCGAAGGTCGTGACGACGCGGTGGCCCGACCACACCCCGTCGCAGATCGACCTCGGCTTCCCGAGCAACCACTGACGAGGAGCGATCACGATGACGACCTTCACCGACCGCCACGGACTCTCCTCCCCGCTCCCCGCTCCGGACGCCGAGGCGCAGGTGCGCGCCGACGACCGCGCTCACGTCTTCCACTCCTGGAGCGCGCAGGCGCTGATCGACCCGTTGCCGGTCGCCACGGGTCGGGGCTCGACGTTCTGGGACTACGAGGGCACCGCCTACCTCGACTTCTCCAGCCAGCTCGTGAACCTCAACCTCGGCCACCAGCACCCGGACCTCGTCGCCGCGATCCAGCAGCAGGCCGGGCGGCTCGCGACCATCCAGCCGTCGATGGCCAACGATGTGCGCGGTGAGCTCGCCCGCCTCATCGCCGAGGTCGCTCCCGACGGGTTCGAGAAGGTGTTCTTCACGAACGGCGGCGCGGAGGCGAACGAGTACGCGGTGCGCATGGCCCGGCAGGCCACGGGCCGCCGGAAGGTGCTGTCGATGTACCGCAGCTACCACGGCTCCACCGCGACCGCGATCTCCCTCACCGGCGACCCGCGCCGCTGGGCGAACGACGTCACGGACAGCGGGGCCGTGCGGTTCTTCGGACCGTACCTCTACCGCTCGCCGTTCCACAGCGAGACGCCCGAGCAGGAGACGGAGCGCGCCCTCGCGCATCTGGAGCAGACCATCCAGCTCGAGGGACCGCAGACCATCGCCGCGATCATCGTCGAGACGGTCGTCGGCACCAACGGCGTGCTGCTTCCGCCGCCCGGCTATCTGCCCGGGGTGCGCGCGCTCTGCGATCGCTACGGGATCGTCTTCATCGCAGACGAGGTGATGGTGGGGTTCGGCCGGCTCGGCGAGTGGTTCGGGATCGACGCCTTCGACGTCCGCCCCGACCTGATCACCTTCGCCAAGGGCGTGAACTCCGGCTACGTGCCCCTCGGCGGCGTCGTGATCTCCGACCGCATCGCCGCGGCCTTCGACACCGTCCCGTTCGCGGGCGGACTGACCTACTCCGGGCACCCTCTCGCCTGCGCGGCCGGTGTGGCCACGTTCGAGGTGTTCCGCCGCGACGGCATCCTGGAACGGGTGCGCGACCTCGGCGAGCGGGTCGTCGGTCCGACCCTGCGCTCGTGGGCGCGATCGCATCCGAGCGTGGGCGAGGTGCGCGGCCGCGGTCTGTTCTGGGCGGTGGAGCTCGTGCGGGATCAGCAGACCAGGGAGCCGCTGGTGCCGTTCAACGCGAGCGGTGCCGACGCCGCACCGATGGCCGCGTTCGCGACCGCCGCGAAGCGGGCGGGGGTGTGGCCCTTCACGCACTTCCACCGCGTGCATATCGCCCCGCCGCTGGTGATCGAGGAGGCGGAGCTGGTGCGAGGGTTGGCGGCGATCGAGGAGGCGCTGGCGGTCGCCGACGAGCACGCGGTCGGCTGAGAGGCGTCCCGCGCCGGCCGCTACTTGCGGTCGAAGTCGAACGCCTTGAGGAGCTCGCCGACGGCCTTGTCGCGCTCCTCGCCGCCGTCCTCGAACATGTGGGTGACGTGCGTGCGCAGGTGGTTCTCCAGCAGCAGACGGTTGAGTGACTCGAGGGAGCGCTGGATCGCGCGGGACTGCGTGATGATGTCCATGCAGTACTCCTCGTTCTCGATCATCCGCGCGACGCCGCGCATCTGACCCTCGAGGATGCTGGTGCGGTGCAGGGCGCGCTTCTTGATGTCTTCGATCACGTATCGAGGCTACTCGCCCCGTGAAAGGATGACGTCATGCCGCGAACACCCACGACGCTGCTCTCCGTCGCCGACCAGGAGCGCCGGCGCGCGCTGCGGCGGATGAAGGCCGTCGCGCTCGGGGCTCTGATCTTCATGGCCCTCGCCTTCATCGTCGCGTTCGCGTTCCAGGAGCGGGTCGGTGGGCTCGCGTACGTCCGCGCCGCCGCGGAGGGCGGCATGGTCGGCGCGCTCGCGGACTGGTTCGCGGTGACCGCGCTGTTCCGCCGTCCGCTGGGCCTGCCCATCCCGCACACCGCGATCATCCCGAACCGCAAGGACGAGATCGGCCGCACGCTCGGCGAGTTCGTGGAGACGAACTTCCTCGCCGCCGACGTCGTGCGCACCAAGCTCACCAGCACCGCGATCGCCCTCCGCGCCGGCGAGTGGCTCCGCGAGACCCCGCATGCCGAGCGCGTCGCCGCGGAGGGGGCGACGATCGCGACGGCCGTGCTGAACGCGCTGAGCGACGACGACGTGCGCGACCTCCTCGCCGACCTCGCGCGCGAGCATCTCGTCGCGCCGGAGTGGGGGCCGCCCGCTGGAGCGTGGCTGGAGAAGATCGTGGAGGCGGAGGCGCACCACGGTGCCGTCGACCTCGCGGTGGACAGCATCGGGCGATGGCTGGACGCGAACGCCGCCTCCTTCACCGGACTCGTCTCCCGGCGGCTCCCCGGATGGATGCCGAAGATCGCGCACCGCCTCATCGACGACACGGTGTACAACGAGGCGGTCAAGTTCGTCCGCGCCGTCCAGGCCGACCCGCGGCACCCGGCCCGCCTCGCGATCGACGGGTACCTGTCCCGCCTCGCGGACGCCCTGCAGAACGATCCCGCGACGCGCGAGAAGCTGGAGAACGCCAAGGCCGCGCTCTTCGACAGCCCGCGCGTCGGCGCCCTGGCTGCAGAGGCCTGGAACACCGCCAAGAACGGGCTCCTCACCTCCCTCGCCGATCCGGAGAGCGGGCTGCGGCGACGCGCCGTGCAGGCGCTGCAGGAGGTCGGCGAGCGGCTCACGACCGATGCCGCCCTGCAGCGCCGCGTCGACACGTGGGTCTCCGATGCGGCCGTCTTCCTCGTCGACCGGTACCGGCACGACATCGCCTCGATCATCACCGACACCGTGGAGCGCTGGGACCCCGCCGAGACCACCGAGAAGATCGAGCTCATGGTCGGACGCGACCTGCAGTACATCCGTCTGAACGGCACGGTCGTCGGGGCCCTCGCGGGCCTCGCGATCTTCACCGTCGCCCACGCCCTGATCCCGGGAGTCTGACATGGCGCTGTCCCACGATCCGCTCTGGCCGCGCGCCGGCGCCTGGCCCGCGTTCGAGGGCACGGCCGATGCGGTGCTCCTCGGCGTCCCGACCTCGCGCACCTCCCTGTCCCCGACCGGGGCGCACGCGACACCGGCCGCGATCCGCGAGGCGCTCCCCCGCTACGGCACGACGGTGCTCGGCCCGCCGACGATCGACCTGGACGAGGTGCTCCGCATCGCGGACGCCGGGGACGTGCCGGAGCCGGACGGCGACGCGGGAGAGGCGCGTACGATCGAGCGGGTCCGGGAGCTCGCGGGAGCGTCTGACCTCGTCATCGCCCTCGGCGGCGACAACTCCCTCACCTACCCGGTCGCGCTCGGAGCGGAGGCCACGGGCCTGATCACGTTCGACGCCCACTTCGACCTGCGCGACGGCGTCTCCAACGGCACCCCGGTGCGGCGGCTCGTCCAGGACGTTCCCGCCGCGGCAGGCGTCCCGACGGCCCGCGTCGACCCCACCCGGATCGTGCAGATCGGCCTCGCCGACTTCGCGAACTCCGCCGCGTACGCCCGCCGCGCGGCCGACTGGGGCATCCGGGTCGTCACCCTCGACGACGTGCGCCGTCGCGGCATCGCCGACGTCGTGGCCGAGGCGGTCGAGATCGCGGGGGCGGGCGACGCCGCCCGGGTGCACCTCGACATCGACGTGGACGTGTGCGACCGCGCGGTCGCACCGGGCTGCCCAGCCAGCGTCCCCGGAGGCCTGGCGGCGTGGGAGCTGCGCGCTCTCACCCGGGCGGTCGCCGCCGATCCGCGGGTCGTGAGCGCCGACATCGCCGAGGTCGACGCGACCGCGGACGCCGAGGACGGTCGCACCGTGCGACTCGCTGCCCTCTGCGTGCTCGAGCTGCTCGCCGGCCTCGCGGCACGCTGAGCAGGGGAGCGGCTCGGGCGACGCGCCGGATCAG
Source organism: Microbacterium sp. UBA7513 (assembly GCF_002478345.1). Taxonomy (NCBI): domain Bacteria; kingdom Bacillati; phylum Actinomycetota; class Actinomycetes; order Micrococcales; family Microbacteriaceae; genus Microbacterium; species Microbacterium sp. UBA7513. Next base: position 11,444 of record NZ_DLNJ01000002.1, on the reverse strand, counting down.
CGCACGACCAGCTCAGGCGTGATGAGTGCGTGCGCCGAGCCGGACTCGACCCGGCGCGGTGCGACCACGTCCCCTGTCGGCCCCATGAGCAGCTGCAGGATCGCCTCCGCGACATCCTCCGGTCGTTGTTCGACGCTGGAGAATCCCAGTGCTTCGGCGGTGGGGGTGTTGTCGAACCCGATGACCGGGACGGTCTTCCCGGCGTCGGCGAGGCCGAGCAGAGCCCCCACGGCGAGAGAGTCGCTGGCGCAGACGACGGCGTCCGCCCGGATGCCGTCCTCCATCGCGCGGGTGATCGCCCGACGCGCCTCGGGAACCGAATCCTCGGCGATGACCCGGGCCCCGTGCGCCCCCGCCTCCGTGAGGGCCTCGCGCCACCCGCGTTCTCGGTCGTCCCCCGTGCCCGACCCCGACGGCCAGCCCAGGAAGGTCACCGCGCTCCCGTGCTGCAGCGCATACGTCGTCGCCGCCCTGGTGCCCGCCGCACCGTCCACGTCGACCCAGAGATGCATCGGATCGGAGATGTCGTCGTCCCCCCACGGCCGGCCGAAGGAGATGAACGGCAGACCGAGCGCGTCCAGCCGCATGACGCGGGGATCGTCGCGCACGGTGCCGGTGAGGATCGCGGCATCGATCTCGGATCCGTCCCACAGTTCGGCGAGCCGGCCGAGCTCCTCCTCCGGGGTCCGCGCCGCGTACACGAGCATGCGCATGCCGCGATCACTCGAACGCTCCGTGATGGCGTGCACGAAGCGATCCAGCACCACCCCCGAGATCCCGCCCAGATACGGGTCGAGCCGGATGCCGATCGTCGAACTCCGACGCAGGCGCAGCCGGCGGGCCGCCGCGTGCCGACGGTAGCCGAGCTCGTCGATGGAGGCGAGCACGCGCTCCCGGGTGGCCGGCCGGACGATGTCCGGGGTGTTCAGGACGTTCGACACCGTCTGGCGGGAGACGCCGGCGTGCGCCGCCACATCCTCCACCGTGGGGGCCTTGGCCATCGCACTCCTCGATCCCGGCGGCTTGACACGTCCGCACTGCCGCACCTAGCGTATTCCATGCAGAGTTTGATCGTTCAAATTCCTGCCCGCCGGCCCTCATCAAAGGAGAGAGAGACATGACACGGCAGACCACACGCGCCTGGCTCGGCGCTGGAGCGGTCCTGATCACCACCACCCTCGCGCTCACCGGGTGCGGGTCCGGGTTCTCGGGCGAGGAGCAGAGCGAGGGCGACACGGACCTCACCTCCTCCGACGACGGCCTCACGATCCTCATCGGCTCGTCCGGCGACGCCGAGACCGCCGCCGTGCAGTCGGCGCTCGACGCCTGGTCCGAGGAGTCCGGCACCGAGGTCGACCTCCAGGTGGCGAGCGACCTGGCGCAGGAGCTCTCTCAGGGCTTCGCCGCCGGAAAACCCGCCGACCTCTTCTACCTCGCACCCGAGCAGATGGCCGGGTACGCCTCGAACGGCTCCCTCCAGGCATACGGCGACGAGCTCTCGAACAAGGACGACTTCTACCCCTCCCTCGTGGAGAACTTCACCCTCGACGGCACGTTCTACTGCGCACCCAAGGACTTCTCCACGCTCGCGCTCGTGATCAACACGCGCCTGTGGGCGGAGGCCGGACTCACCGATGCCGACCTCCCGAAGAGCTGGGACGACCTCGCGGCCGTCGCGCAGAAGCTCACCACCGCCGACCACGTGGGCCTGGCCTTCGGCGCGGAATACCAGCGCGTCGGCACGTTCATGGCGCAGGCCGGCGGCGGGCTCGTGAAAGACGGCACAGCGATCGCGGATGACCCCGCGAACGTCCAGGCGCTGGAGTACGTGCAGTCCCACCTCGTCGACGGCACCTTCGCCTACGCCAAGGACGTCGGGGCGGGCTGGGGCGGTGAGGCACTCGGGAAGGAGCTCGCCGCGATGGTGATCGAAGGCAACTGGATCACCGGCGCGATGGCGAACGACTTCGGCTCCGTGGACTACACCGTCGCCGAGCTTCCCGAAGGTCCGGGCGGCCCGGGCACCCTGCAGTTCACGAACTGCTGGGGCATGGCCGCCGACAGCCCCAACCAGCAGGCGGCCCTCGACCTCGTCGAGTACCTCACCAGTGCCGACAGCCAGCTCGCCTTCTCGAAGGCATTCGGCCCGATGCCGTCGATCACCTCCGCCGCCGACCAGTGGACCGCCGACAACCCGGACCTCGCGCCCTTCCTCGCGGGAGCGGACTACGCGCAGTTCCCGCCCAACCAGGACGGCGCTGCGGACGTGATCGCCGACTTCAACGCGCAGCTCGAGTCGCTGAAGACGGGAGACCCCGCACAGATCCTCGGCACCGTGCAGTCGAACCTCGAAGCGATCGTCGAGTAGCGATGGCGGGACACGCCCTGTCTCGCCGCGGGGGAGCCTCCGGACTCCGCCGCGGCGAGGCCGCAGCCGGCTGGCTCTTCACGGCGCCGGTCATCCTCATCCTCGGGGTCTTCCTGCTGGTCCCCGTGCTCATGGCCCTGTGGGTCAGCATGTCGGACTGGGCGGGGCGCGGCAGCCCCCTCTCGCCGTCGGTCTCGTTCGTGGGCACGGAGAACTACTCGGCCGTGCTGGCCGACGGCGGCCTCGCGACCAAGGACTTCGGGACCGCGCTGCGCAACAACTCCTGGTACGTGCTGCTCGTCGTGCCCCTGCAGACGGCCATCGCCCTGTTCCTCGCCGTCCTGGTGAACAGAGCGGTGCTGCGCGGCCGCGGGTTCTTCCGGACCGCGTACTACTTCCCCTCCGTCACGAGCTCGGTGGCGATCACGGTGCTCTGGCTCTTCCTGTTCTCCGCGAGCGGAGCGGTCAACAGCGTGCTCGCCTGGTTCGGCTTGAACGGTCCGAACTGGTTCAACGACCCCCGCGGCATCCTGCATCTCGCGCTCAGCGGCGTCGGCATCGACACGGGGCCCGCCGCGCTCACCGGCGGCGGGATGCTGGGCATCTCCTGGTGGGAGTGGCTCGCTGGTCCCTCGATCGCCATGAGCGCGTACATCCTGATGGCCATCTTCACGACCTCCGGCACCTTCATGCTGCTCTTCCTCGCCGGTCTGCAGAATCTCGGCGCGGACGTCGACGAGGCGGCCATGATGGACGGGGCGAACGGGTGGCAGCGGTTCTGGCGGGTGACCCTGCCGCAGCTGCGGCCGACGCTGTTCACGGTGCTCACCCTCGGCCTCATCGGCTGCTGGCAGGTGTTCGATCAGATCTACACCGGCACCCGTGGTGCCCCCAGCAAGACGACTCTCACCCCGGCGTACCTGTCGTACAAGACGGCGTTCACGGACCAGGAGTGGGGTCAGGGCGCCGCGATCGCCTTCATCCTCTTCGTCATCATCGTGATCTTCACGCTGCTGCAGCGCTGGGTGCTGCGCGACCGGCCGGTATCGCGGCGCCGCATCCGCGCGTACGAAGTCGCGCGCGAGGGAGGGACATCATGAGGTTCTCGCGCACGCAGCTCACCGGGCAGATCGTGCTGTACACCGTGCTGATCGCGCTCGCCGTCATCTACATCTACCCGTTCCTGATCCAGGTGTTCACGAGTTTCAAGACGGACGAGGACGCCGCGAGCTCCGGAGTGAACCTGCTCCCGGAGTCCTGGACCTTCGCCGCCTATGAACGGCTCTTCGCCAACTCCGACTTCCCGTCGTGGTTCGTCAACAGCGCGATCGTGACGATCTTCGTCACCGCGGGGCGGGTGTTCTTCAACTCCCTCGCCGGATACGCGCTCGCACGTCTGCGCTTCCGCGGTCGGGGAGTCGTGTTCGCGGCCCTCGTCGCCGTGATGTCGGTGCCGACGGTCGTCCTGCTCATCCCGAAGTTCCTCGTCATCAACCAGCTCGGCATCTTCAACTCCTACGCCGGTATGATCCTGCCGCTGCTGGTCGACGCCGCCGGCGTCTTCATCATGAAGAACTTCTTCGAATCGATCCCGGTCTCGGTCGAAGAGCAGGCGCGGATCGACGGAGCCGGCGCGTTCCGGACCTTCTGGTCGGTCGTGCTCCCGATGGCGACGCCCGCCCTCATCACGATCGTCATCCTGTCGTTCCAGGGGTCGTGGAACGAGCTCAGCCACTTCATCGTGTCCACGAACGACCCCGCGCTGACGACCCTCACGAAGGGTGTCGCCTCGCTCGCCAGCGGGCAGCTCAGCCAGGGCACCCAGTATCCGCTCAAGCTCGCGGCGGCGCTCATCATGACGATCCCCGTCGCCGTGATGTTCTTCATCTTCCAGCGCCGCATCATGAATTCCACCGAAGGAGCCGTCAAGGAATGACCGACCGCCCCCACCTCCAGCCGCTGCTCGACGACGCCGTGGTCGTGCTCGATGCCCCCACCCAGGTCTGGTCCGACCGCGACGGCGACGTCGGCGGTGCCCCGATCCACGGCGTCTACCACGGCGACGTCCGTCACATCGCCGCGATCGGACTCGAGGTGCGGGACACCGCCCTGGAAGCCATCGCCTGCTCGTCGCCGGTCCCGCAGCGTGCGCTGTTCACCAGCCTGCTGCGCGGACTCGACGATGCCGCCGCCGATCCGAAAGTGCGCCTGGATCGGGATCGCGCTGTCGAGCCGGGGAGACTGACCGAGGCCCTGCGGGTATCCTCGCACCTCGAGCACGAGGTGACGGCCGAGCTCGCGGTGCGCATCCGCCCGGATTTCACCCCCATGCAACTCGTCAAGGCGGGGGTGACCGGTGGCGAGGAGTGGTCGTGGGACGGCGAGCGCTGCCGCGCAGGGCAGGCATCGTTCACGCTGCGCGCTGTGGACGCCACCGTGTCGATCGACGGTCGGGAGCTGCTGCTCGCCTGGCGAGTGACCGTCCCTCCGCGCGGCGAGGCTGAGGTGACGTGGTCGGCCGACCTCGACGATCCGACCCTGGTCGTGACGTCGCCACCCCGGACAGCCGGCGTCCGGCGCGTCCCCACCGGAGCGGACCCTCGCACCGCGCGGTGGTTGGAGCGCGCCTGCGCCGACCTCGACGCCCTACGACTGGCCCTGCCGGACCAGCCGGACGAAGCGTTCTACGCCGCGGGTGCTCCCTGGTTCTTCACCCTGTTCGGACGGGACTCGCTCTGGGCAGCCCGTCTCGCCCTCGCCGCCGACCGCGACATCGCCGCCTCCACCCTGCGGGTGCTCGCGCGTCTCCAGGGCACGGTGCACGACCCCGGCACCGCGGAGGCTCCGGGCAAGATCGCGCACGAGCTGCGTAGCGCGGAGCTCTCCCTCCCCGGCGAGGGCGTGCTGCTGCCTCCGCTCTACTACGGCACGGTCGATGCAACACCGCTGTGGATCTGCCTCCTCGCCGACGCGCGCGCGGCCGGCCTGACGATCACGGAGTTGAGGGACCTGGAGCCCGCGTTGCGCGCCGCCTTGACGTGGATGATCGAGCACGGCGACGCCTCCGGCAGCGGCTTCATCGATTATGCGGATGAGTCGGGCCACGGCTTGGCGAATCAGGGCTGGAAGGACTCCGGCGACTCGATCCAGTGGCGCGACGGTCGTCTGGCGGAAGGTCCCATCGCGCTCAGCGAAGTGCAGGGATACGCCTACGAGGCCGCGGTGCGCGGAGCAGCGCTCCTCGACGAGCTGGGCACGGCCGGCGGCGACCATCTGCGTTCGTGGGCGGCGGACCTGCGGCGACGCTTCCGGGATGCCTACTGGGTCACTACGCCGGAGGGGCGGTACCCCGCCATCGCCCTCGACGCCCACGGCGCCGCGGTCGACACGCTCACCAGCAACATCGGTCACCTCATCGGCACCGGGCTGCTCGATCCGGACGAGGAGCGCGCCTGCGCGGAACTGCTCGTCGGTGAGACGATGTCGAGCGGCTACGGCGTCCGCACGATGTCCACGGAGGCCTCGGGGTACTGGCCGCTGAGCTACCACGGCGGCAGCGTGTGGACGCACGACACCGCGATCGCCGTGCACGGGATGCTCCGCGCGGGCCTCACGGATCATGCCGGACGCATCGCCGCCCAGCTGCTCGATCTCGCCGAGGGTTTCGACTACCGCGTGCCGGAGCTGCACTCGGGCGAGCCCCGCATCGTCGGCGGCCGACCGGTCCCCTATCCGGCCGCCTGCCGTCCACAGGCGTGGTCCGCCGCGGCCGCCGTGGTCTGCGCCGAAGCCCTGCGGTGACGGGCGGGACGGTCAGACGACGGCCGTCCCGTCCTTCCAGACGCGCCGCACCAGCGGCACACCCGGGCGATACGCCAGGTGCACGCGGGAGGGGGCGTCGAGCAGCACGAGGTCGGCGCGCGCCCCGGGGGCGATGCGGCCGATGTCGTCGCGCCGGAGTGCCCGCGCCCCGCCGGCGGTGGCGGCCCAGACCGCCTCCGCCGTGGTCATGCCCATGTCCCGCACGGCGATGGCGATGCAGAAGGCCATGGACGACGTGAAGCTGGACCCCGGGTTCGTGTCGCACGCGAGCGCGACCGTCACCCCTGCGTCGAGGAGCCGGCGCGCATCCGGATAGGGCTGGCGCGTGGAGAACTCCACGCCGGGCAGCAGCGTGAGCACCGTGTCCGATGCGGCGAGCGCGGCGATGTCCGCGTCGGTGAGGTAGGTGCCGTGATCCACCGACGCCGCCCCCAGCTCGACCGCCATCCGCACGCCGTCGCCCGGACCGAGCTGGCTCGCATGCACCCGAGGAGCGAGACCCCGGGTGATGCCCGCCTCCAGGATCCGTCGTGACTGCGCCACCGTGAACGCGCCGGTCTCGCAGAAGACGTCGATCCACCGGGAGTGCGGGGCGCACGCGTCGAGCATCGGCCCCACGACGAGGTCGACATAGGCGTCGGGATCGTCGGCGTACTCGACCGGCACCACATGCGCACCGAGGAACGTGACCTCCGACGTCACCTCGGCGGCGAGGCGCACGAGGCGCTCCTCCTCCGCGACGGCGAGACCGTAACCGCTCTTGATCTCGACCGTGGTGGTGCCCTGTGTCCGCAGCTCCCCGATGAACCCGCGCAGTCGGGCGCGCAGGTCGTCGTCGGTCGCCGCCCGCGTCGCCTGGACCGTCGAGCGGATGCCGCCCGCCGCGTACGGCTGCCCCGCCATGCGCGCCTCGAACTCCGCCGCCCGATCGCCGCCGAAGACGAGGTGGCTGTGGCTGTCGACGAATCCGGGGATCATGGCCCGACCCCCGGCGTCGACGACCTCGTCGGCCGCGGGAGCTGTGGCGGACGATCCTACCCACGCGATCCGCTCGCCGTCGATCAGCACGGCCGCGTCGCGCAGCGTGCCGGTCGGGTCGCCCCCGGCGGCGACATTGGTCGTCAGCTCCCCGATCCCGGAGATGAGCGTCGTCGTCACAGCATCGGCACCTTCAGTCCGCGGTCGCGCGCGACCTCCTTGGCGTGGTCGTACCCGGCGTCCACGTGCCGCATGACGCCGGTCCCGGGGTCGTTCGTCAGCACCCGGGCGAGCTTCTCCGCCGCGAGAGCCGAACCGTCCGCCACCGTGACCTGTCCGGCGTGGATCGAGCGCCCGATCCCCACCCCGCCGCCGTGGTGCAGCGACACCCACGACGCCCCGGAGGCGGTGTTGAGGAGGGCGTTGAGCAGCGGCCAGTCGGCGATCGCGTCGGAACCGTCCTTCATGGCCTCGGTCTCCCGGTACGGCGACGCGACGGAACCGGAGTCGAGGTGGTCGCGGCCGATGACGATCGGCGCGGACAGCTCTCCCGAGGCGACCATCTCGTTGAACTTCAGTCCGGCGAGGTGCCGCTCCTGGTAGCCCAGCCAGCAGATGCGCGCCGGCAGCCCCTCGAAGTGGACGGCCGATCCCGCCTTGTCGAGCCAGCGGTGCAGGGCGGCGTCCTCGGGGAAGAGCTCGGCGATCGCGCGGTCCGTCTTGAAGATGTCCTCCGGGTCTCCGGACAGCGCCACCCAGCGGAACGGTCCTCGCCCTTCCTCGAACTGCGGGCGGATGTAGGCGGGGACGAATCCGGGGAACGCGAACGCCCGGTCGAAACCGCCGAGCTGCGCCTCCGCGCGGATCGAGTTGCCGTAGTCGAAGACCGCCGCCCCCGCGTCCTGGAAGCCGACCATCGCGGCGACGTGGGCGGCCATGGACTCCCTCGACCGCCGGGTGAACTCCTCGGGGTCGCGCGCGGCGTCCTCCTTCCAGCGGTCCACGTCGATGCCGATCGGCAGGTAGGCGAGCGGGTCGTGGGCGCTGGTCTGGTCCGTCACGACGTCGATCGGCACGCCCCGGCGCAGGAGCTCGGGGAAGACCTCTGCGGCATTGCCCACGACGCCGACCGAGAGGGCGTGACCGGCCTCCTTCGCCGCGACCACCCGGGCCACCGCCGCATCGAGGTCGGTGGTGTACTCGTCGAGGTACCGGTGCTCCACACGGCGGGCCAGCCGCGTCTCGTCGACGTCCACGATCAGGACCGCGCCCTCGTTGAGGGTCACGGCGAGGGGCTGCGCCCCGCCCATCCCGCCCGCACCGGCGGTCAGCGTCAGCGTCCCCCGCAAGGAGTCCCGCCCGAGCGAGCGGGCGACCGCGGCGAACGTCTCGTACGTCCCCTGCAGGATGCCCTGCGTGCCGATGTAGATCCAGGAGCCGGCGGTCATCTGGCCGTACATGGTCAGCCCCAGCTCCTCCAGACGGCGGAACTCCGGCCAGGTCGCCCAGTCGCCGACGAGGTTCGAGTTGGCGATGAGCACGCGCGGCGCCCACTCGTGGGTGCGGAACACGCCCACGGGCTTCCCGGACTGGACGAGCAGCGTCTCATCCGGCTCCAGCTCGTCGAGCGTACGGACGATCGCCTCGTACGCCGCCCAGCTACGGGCCGCCTTGCCCGTCCCACCGTAGACCACGAGGTCCTCGGGGTGCTCGGCGACCTCGGGATCGAGGTTGTTCATGAGCATGCGCTTGGCCGCTTCCGCGCCCCAGCTCTTGGCGGTGCGCTCGGCACCGCGGGCGGCGCGTACCGTGCGCGCTGCGTTCTCCTCAGTCATGCATGTGCTCCTTTGCGACACGGGCGATGGCACCCGACTGGACGAGGGCGGTCACGGCTTCCATCTCGGGCGAGAGGTGGCGGTCGGCGCCGGGGCCCGCGGCGACCGTGCGGACGAGGTCGCGCACGGCTCCGGTCGCCGGCCCCGCCTCGAGCGGGGCGCGGAGATCCAGGGCGCGGGCGGCGGTGAGGATCTCGATCGCCAGGACGCGGGAGAGGCCGTCGATCGCCCGACGCAGCTTCCGCGCTGCAGCCCAGCCCATCGAGACGTGGTCCTCCTGCATCGCCGAGGAGGGGATGGAGTCGACCGAGGCGGGGACGGCGAGACGCTTCAGCTCGGAGACGATGCCGGCCGCCGCGTACTGCGCGATCATCAGGCCGGAGTCGACGCCGACCTCCGCCGCCAGGAAGGGCGGGAGTCCGTGACTGCGCGCCGGGTCCAGGGCCCGGTCCGTGCGGCGCTCCGACACGGACGCGACGTCGGCGACCGAGATCGCGAGGAAGTCGAGGACGGCGGCGACGGGCGCCCCGTGGAAGTTGCCGTTGGACTCGATGCGCCCGTCGAGGGTGATGATGGGGTTGTCGATGACGCTGGACAGCTCGCGCTCCGCGATCGTGACGGCATGCCCGAGCGTGTCGCGTGCGGCGCCGTGCACCTGCGGGGAACACCGCAGCGAGTATGCGTCCTGCACACGGCCGTCTTCCGGGCCTTTGTGGCTGGCGACCATCGGCGACCCGGCGAGCAGCGCCCGGAGATGACCTGCGGATACGGCCTGTCCCGCCTGCGGACGCAGCGCCATGAGATCGGCGGCGAACACCGCATCGGTGCCGAGCTGCGACTCCACCGACATCGCCGCCGCCACATCCGCCGTCAGAAGCAGCGTCTCCAAATCGTGGAGCGCGAGCACCAGCGTCCCGAGCATCCCGTCGGTGCCGTTGATGAGGGCCAGTCCCTCCTTCTCCACGAGCGTGAGGGGCGCGATGCCGGCGTCCGCGAGGGCCTCGGCCGCCGGGACGAGTCGGCCCGTGGCGTCGTGCACCTCGCCCTCGCCCATGGCGGCGAGGGCGATGTGGGCGAGGGGAGCGAGATCCCCGGAACACCCCAGCGAGCCGTACTCGCGGACCACTGGCACGATGCCCGCGTTGAGCAGCGCGGCATACGTCTCGACGACGACGGGACGAACCCCCGTGCGTCCCGACGAGAGCGTCTGGAGGCGCAGCAACTGGAGCCCGCGCACCACTTCCCGCTCCACCTCGGCGCCGGTGCCGGCGGCATGCGATCGGATGAGGCTCGCCTGCAACTGCAGTCGACGCTCCGGGGCGATGAAGGTCGTCGCCAGCGCACCGAAGCCGGTGGACACGCCGTAATGCGGGTGCGGGTCGGCGGCGAGGCCGTCGATCACGCGGCGGGTCTCAGCGACCTTGGCCAGCGCAGCCGGGTCCACGATGACGGGAGCATCGTGACGCACGACGCGGACGACCTCCGCCGGGGAGAGAGGGGCGGCGCCGACGAGGACAGGGGCAGGATCGCTCATGTCTCGATTCCACACCCGCCGGGTCGACGTGCGCGCGGCTTCGTGGCAACCTGTGTCTGTGATCCCAGACATTCCCGAGGCCGATGACGTCCAGGTGCCTGCCGCGGCGCAGACCCTGCGCATCCTCAGCTACCTGGCGGGCCGGCCGGCACCGGTGGCGGCGTCCGCGATCGCCCGCGAGCTCATGCTTCCGCGATCGACGGTCTATCACCTGCTGCGCACGCTCGCCGTGCACGGCTTCGTGCTGCACCTCCGCGAGGAGCGCCGGTGGGGACTCGGGACATCGGCTTTCGAGCTGGCCGGAGGCTATGCCCGGCAGCAGCCGTTGGCACGGCTCGGCCGTCCGCTCATCGCCAGCCTCTCCGACCAGCTCGGGGAGAGCGCGCACCTGGCGGTCATGAGCGGCGGCGACGTGCTGTACATCGTCGAGGAGCGTGCGCCACGGCGGCCAGCGCTGGTGACCGACGTGGGCGTGCGCCTGCCCGCGCACCTGACCGCGACCGGACGCGCGATGCTCGCCGCCCTCCCCCGCGAACAGGTGCGGGCGCTGTACCCGGATGCTTCCGCCTTCTCCGAGCGCACGGGGCGGGGCCCGCGACGGCCCGGCGAGCTGCGCGATCTCCTCCGGGAGGTGCGCTCGCGAGGCTGGGCGACGGAGGACGGAGAGGTCGCGGAAGGCCTGCGCTCCGTGGGCGCCGTCGTGCGCGACGCTGCCGGCTGGCCCGTCGCCGCGGTCGCGGTCACCTGGGCCGGGGACGACGGCGCAGAGGTCATGCTGGCGAAAGCGGTGCGCGAGACCGCAGCAACGCTCGAGGCGCGGCTAGCCCGCTGAGGCGACGCCTCACGCGTTAACGCAAGAAGGCCACCCAGCATTGGGTGGCCTTCTTGTTTAAAAGGAGTCCGGCGG